>CAZCOF010000088.1:0-6381 GCA_964500095.1 uncultured Oscillospiraceae bacterium | reverse complement strand
TTTATAATACAGTCCGCATAATCAAGAATTGTCTTTGGATTATTTGCAAAAACAAATTCAACCTCTGCTCCGCACTCGTTGACAAGGTTTCCATAATATTCAACATAATCAACACCTGTAAATTCGTGTTTGTTATAACCAAAAGCTTCACGGTATTTTTCAAGAGAAAGAACATCAGAATAAGGATTTATTCCTGCTTTTTCAACTTGCTCCTCTGTAACCAGTTTGTTCCCAACCTCATCTGAAGGGTAACTAAGCATAATTACAACTTTTTTTGCACCTTTGGCTATACCTCTTAAGCATATTGCAAAACGATTACGAGAAAGAATCGGGAAAACAACACCAACAGTACCGCCGCCAAGCTTGTTTCTGACATCCAAGGAAATATCATCAATTGAAACAAAATTCCCCTGTGCTCTTGCAACAATTGACTCTGTCATCGCAATTACATCACGCTCTTTGATTTCATAGCCTTCATATTCTGCTGCTTCAAGAACACTGTTTGAAACAATTGTTGCAAGGTCATCCCCCACTTTGATAATAGGACAACGAATTCCTCTTGAAACAGTACCTACTCTTCTCTCTTTTTTTTCCATATCAATTCCTCCAATAACTCACCTTTTTAAGCTCCTATCTGTAGCATATTGCTTCCGAAATCATATTTTCCGTTATTTCTTCAAATGGATACATTGGCATATTGAGAGCTTTATAAGGTAAATCAGTTAAAACCGTTCCTGCCGCACCCGGGGTTGAGGTGTTACATATCTCCTCTGCTATCGACTCATATCCCGCCCTGAATGATGTGCAGGCTTTTATATTTACAAGTTTTTGAGCCACAGGGTCAATTCCAAAACCGCGATAGAAATTGACATCGCCATTTGCTCTTGCATTCTCACAAATGTGAATCAGGAGCTTGCCGACTTCCAAAACCGCAGTTTTGCCCAAATCCACATAGGTTCCTTTTCCCTGTGGACCGAATCTTTCAAAAGTTCCACTATGAAGACTTTTTACCTTTGCGTTTTTAACCAATACAGCTTTTGAGAGTTCAGGTGCAATTGTTGCGCCAAGCTTAAAATCTGCAACTGCACCTACACCAAGCCCGAAAGCCTTTTCTACCGCTTTAGCATCGGTTACATCTGCTGCTGCTTTTAAAACATCTTTATAAGGTAAAAGTGCCTCAATTACGGCAGCACTGTCTCCACTTGCGCCTGCATTTCTTGAGTCTGATGAGTCAACTAAAATAATCGGTTTACCGGTTTCATTTTTAAGAGCTTTTTCAATTACTTCATTTATTTCAAAAAGTTTTTCGCCCTGAAGTTCCGGAGCAAGTTTAAACTCGTCTTTAGCAAGCTCTGTTGCAACATTTTTTGCAGTTTCGCAATCCTCTGCAATCACCAAAACAGATGATGCAGCATTTTTTGCATCAAGCCACGGCTGAACCTGGAAAATTGAAAAGTCGGCTATTTTCCCCTCAATTTTGAGAGTTAATGCTTTATCCATTAACTTTTTCAATCCGCCTTTTGTTGTCGTATATCCGTGTGCAGGTGCCATCAAAGGAATTGCTACTCTCGCCATCTTAAGATTTTCGCCTTTTAATTTTTTTGACAAAAGTTTTGCAGCTCTCATTCCCGTCTCGCAAATATCTATGTGCGGATAAGCCTGATATCCTGATATAAAATCAGCGTTTTTCGCCATTTTTTCGGTTATATTTGCGTGCAAGTCACATCCAGCCGAAATAATTACCTTATCGCCCACTTCTTTTCTTATAGCTTCAAGAATGTCGCCACATACATCATCTGAACTTTCTGATAACGTAGCTCCGTGTAATGCAACCAAAACACCGTCAAGTTCGCCTGCATTTTTTATACCTTCAATTGTCTTCTTTATAAAATGCTCCGGAACATCATTTTTTAAAGGCGCACCGCTTCCTGCTCTCATTCCAATGCCACAAACGGGTGTTATGCCGTTTTCTTTCAAAACACTAAGCATACCAAAAATCATTTCACCTGCATCTCTTCCGAGTGCAATCAATTCGTCGCCTTCAAGGTAACGAAAAGCATCAAAGCCTGCTAATGCCGGATTGAAAGAATTTGACTCCTGATGAAGGTCGCATACAAATACTTTCATATTTTCTCCTCCAAAACATCTTTTGTAGCTGTAATATCTGCACCGCTACCGCAAATGTCTGAAATTATTATATCGTATTGTTTTACAGGAAGCTTGACACTCGTTTTCTTAATAAGTTCCATACAATCTAAAATCATACTCTTCGGAATTGGTTTGTTTGAACGAACAGGAAGTAAATCCGTATCGTTACCATCGATTTTTACAGTAGTGGTTAAAATTCTTACAGGACTAATAAATTCGGCTGTAGCATAATCTACACCTCTTTTACAACCATATCCATCTAAAGACTGTACCTCTTTTTCGTTTCCGGTAACCATAATATGACAGCCTCTGGGGCATACTGTACAAATTATTTCTTTCTGCATTTTTAGTCCTCCTTTACAACCTCAATCACAATTTCATTGCCGTTGATTTTTTCAGCATCTATAATAATACAATTCATTTCACCGGGATTTACTCTGAATTCTTTTTTCTGCGAAAGAATATCATCTCCGCAACGAGCAACAAGCTTTACTCCTAGTTCCGGTGCTAAAACTCTGAAATACAAACTAACTTTTTCGTTTTCATCAGTTGCAACAAGCTTGTGAGGACAAACATATCTTACATTTTTTCCTGTTTTAACAGTAATATGCTTTTTGCTTTTCGGGAATTTTCCCATAGCATAGCGTGCTGCATATTTTCCTGCCTGCTCACTTTCTGCACTTACGTTATCAACAAGGTCATTTACGTGAACAACATTACCGCAGGCAAATATCGCTTCTTTTGAGGTCTGCATATACTGATTCACAACAGGACCGTTTGTTACGGGACTTATTTCAATTTCAGCTTTTTTAGAAAGCTCATTTTCAGGAATAAGACCAACCGAAAACAGAACAGTATCACAAGCAACGAACTCTTCTTTTTCCAAAATCGGTTTTTTGTTTTCATCAACCGGAGCAACATACACTCCTTCGACACGGTTATCACCAATAATTCTTGTGATTGTATGAGCAAGCCTCAACGGAATATTAAAATCATCAAGACATTGAACCTTATTTCTTGTAAGACCTGCCAAATAGTCCATCAACTCGACTACCATAACAACTTCTGCGCCCTCTAAGGTCATTCGTCTTGCCATAATCATTCCAATGTCGCCTGAACCTAAAATCACAACTTTTTTACCAACCATAATGTTCTGACGGTTTACAAGACGCTGTGCCGAACCGGCAGTATAAAGACCTGCAGGACGGGTTCCGGGCACAACAATTCCTGCACGTGTTCTTTCTCGACAACCCATAGAAAGCACTATGCTCTTCGCCTGAACACATACCATTCCGTATTCACTACTGGTACATATAACCTTTTTTTCTTCTGTATCAATTTCCAAAACCATTGAATTTAAAAGATATGTAACACCAAGCTCATTCACCCGTTCTGTAAATCTGCTGTAGTATTCAGGACCGGTTAATTCTTCCTTAAATCGTGTTAAACCAAAGCCGGGATGAATACACTGCTGTAAAATCCCACCAAGTGCATTGTCTCTTTCAATAATGAGAACCTTTTGCGCACCTTCTTCTTTAGCAGAAACCGCTGCCGCAAGTCCTGCAGGACCACCGCCAACAACTACTACGTCACAATTCATATTATACATAACAATCACTCCTCCTTAGTTGCGGCTTCTTCCCGTTACCATATAGGAACCGGGATTATGCTTATTAATTTCTTCGGGGGCAACCTTCAACTCACGAGCCAGAATTTCAATAACCTTAGGACCGCAGAAACCGCCTTGACAGCGTCCCATTCCGGCACGAACACGGCGTTTTACCGCATCAACACTTTTTGCACCTAAAGGACGGTGGATTGCCTGCATTATTTCTGCCTCCGTGATGGTTTCACAACGGCAAACAACATTGCCATATAACGGATTTTCACGTATCAAGGCATCCTGAATCTCAACAGGCTGTTCGCTGAATTTTACAATGCCTTCTCTTTTCTTAATAAAGTTTTCCTTTAGCACAAGCTCAGCACCGTGCATTATCATCTGCTGAACAACATACTTGCCCATTGCCACAGAAAGAGTTAAACCGGTAGAACGAACACCGGACAGATTGATGTAGCCTTCAAGGTCGTCATACATATCAAAATTAAGACCTTCAGGATTACGGTTAGGACGAAGACCTGAATACTGTGTAATGGTGTCTTTAAGATTTACATTCGGAATTAGGTTTCTTACATCCTTTGCAATACTGTCCAAACCGTCTGCAGATGTAGACTTATCCACTTTTGAATCCTGATCTTCCGCAGTAGGTCCAACAAGCATATTTCCGTGAATAGTAGGACACATAAGCTTTCCCTTAGTAATTTTAGTAGGAATAGGAAGAACAATATGTTCAACCTGACAGGATGTATTTTTATCCAAAATGTAGAATTGTCCTTTTCTTGCCACTACCTTATAGTCGGCTTTGCCAACCATCTCAGCAATTTCATCACAATAAAGACCTGCACTGTTAATAACATACCTTGTTTCAATCTCACCTTTTTCGGTAATAACACTCTTTATTTTTCCGTTTTCGGTTTTTATGTCGGTCACTTTAGCACCTAACAAGAATTCTACTCCGTTAGCATACGCGTTTTCTGCCATTGCCTGTACAAGAATAAATGGGTCAATAATGCTTTCTCTGGGAATAAACAAACCGCCCTTAACTTCAGGATTTAGATTTGGCTCCATTTTAAGAAGCTCCTTGCCGGATTTGTATTCAACATCATACACATGATTCTTAAACGCCTTTTCCTTGATAGCCGGCAACTGATTAAACTGTTCATCTGTAATTGCAGGAAGAATAGCTCCAATTCTTTTAAAAGGCACATCTAAATCGCTTACAATTTCATCATACATCGGGTTTGCTGCAACAACAAGCTGAGATTCCAAAGTTCCGGGTGCAGCATCATAACCTGTATGAATAATCGCACTGTTTGACTTGGAAGCATCTCCTCCCACATCTTCATTTTTATCAACTACGATGACATTAACCTGATACTTTGAAAGCTCTCTGGCAATTGCACATCCAACTGCACCGGCACCGATGACAACAATATCTGTTTTCATAGTCATTAAACCTCCCTAAATTTAGAACACTTACACAAAATATTGTTAAATAAACACGTAGATAATTATACAACATCTTAACAATGTTGTCAATATGTTATCATAATATTTTCATATTAAAAAGAGTTGTTATTGGTTTTTATTATTCCAAAAACAACTCTTTCAACGGTATTAATTATTTAATAATAATCTGAACTCCCTTTTTTTCTATTTTTTGCAAAATATCCTTTGGAGCCTTGTCATCAGTAATAAGTATATCTATGTCTTGCACCGCACAAACACGGCACTTAGCTCGAATACCAAATTTGCTATAATCAGCAACAACAATTACTTTGTTTGCATTTTGAATAGCATCACTTCTGATGTTTGCTTCATCAAGAATAAAATCCGAAACACCATCTTCCGTAATACCACCTGCTCCGATAATAGCCTTATCTATATTAAACTTATTAATACAGAGCTCCGATAAACCACCGGAAACTGCTAACTCACCGGGGCGTATTCTGCCGCCTATCATAATAACCTCGGCACATTTTTCCGAAAGGGTAATTGCTGTACGAATAGCATTGGTAAGTGCATAAATGTTCTTTGTTTTTTCCAGTTTCCTTGCGACAATTTCCACTGTTGTACCTAAATCAAAAAACACAATATCATCTGATTTGATATAACCTTCTGCTGCTTCAGCAATGGATAGTTTTTCACCTATATTCTCTCGCTCCCTGCTCAAATACAGAGGTTCAGTGTTGACAACCTCTTTTTTGACAGCACCGCCATATACTCGTGTTAAGACTCCCTGTTTTTCTAAAAATGCAAGGTCTCGGCGAACAGTTTCAATAGATATTCCAAAACGCTCCATAAGTTCCTTATTAGTTACTGTCTGTTGCTCTTCAAGCATTTTTTTGATTTGATTTTTTCTCTTTTGATTTATCATTTTCTCCTCTCCATACTTACAATTTTTTCAAAAATCTTTTCTAATAACCAATCAGCTTGCATAAATAGTGTATTTTCACCTTTTATTCAAACTTTTCACACTAAAATCAGCTATTATATATAATTATAACACATAAAAATAAAACAACAACCCCTTGTATGAATATATTTTAAATTTTTTTAATATTGTTCTCACCATATATGATTTTGTCAAGTCAGGAGAACAGTGAATAATAGGG
>CAZCOF010000087.1:0-6401 GCA_964500095.1 uncultured Oscillospiraceae bacterium | reverse complement strand
TCAAAGTCATCGCTTTTGCATCTTACAAAGGCGATGACTTTGTTTTATGGTAATAGTACACCTTTATTATGAAAAATATAATTTTTCTGCGTAATCTCAACAAAAAATTGTTCCACAGAAAATAAAGTTATAGGTTTTTTCATAAAATATTGCAATTTTTGTAATTTGATGATAAAATAATTGTATCTGTATGCAGGAGGGTGCGTTATGACAAAAAAGGAAGAATTTATAAAAATTTATACTGAAAATATCCAGCGCGAAGGGGCAGATAAGCTTTTAGAGTATCTCTTGAGCTCGCAGAGTGACTTTTTCACGGCTCCTGCATCAACACGTTTTCATGGTTCGTACGAGGGTGGGCTTTTGGAGCATTCGATAAACGTTTACTACTGCTTAAAAGATTACTTAGAACGTGAGCGTGTAAAAGAAGTATACAATCTTGACTATTCTGATGAGAGCATTGCGATAGTGTCACTTTTACACGACTTATGTAAGGTAAATTGCTACGTTAAAGGCACAAGAAACGTAAAAGACAAAGCAGGCGTATGGCAGCAGGTTCCGACTTATGAATATTCTGACGATATGCCGTACGGACACGGCGAAAAATCGGTCTACATTGTGTCGGGCTTTATGAGACTTTCTCGTGAAGAAGCATTTGCAATCCGTTATCACATGGGTTTTTCAGGCAGCGAGCCGCAAAGCAATGTCGGAAGTGCATTCGAAATTTATCCGCTGGCGTTTGCTTTATCTACTGCCGATATGGAAGCGACATACTTTTTAGAATAAAAATATTTATGAGGTTATAGAGTTGGAAAGAAAAAATGTAATAGTACCAAAAAATGAAATAGAAAAGCAAAAAGAGTATACAAAAAAAGTGCGTGAATACTATGAAGCTAAGGGAAAAAAACCATTAGCCTTAGTTGAAACCTACGGCTGTCAGCAAAACGAAAACGACTCGGAAAGAATAAAGGGTATGCTTTCTGAAATGGGGTTTTTGTTCACGGAAGATGAAGAAAAAGCAGACTTTATCCTATACAACACCTGTGCAGTACGTGAAGGTGCTGAGATGAGAGTTTTAGGTAACATCGGCGCATTAAAACGCATCAAGGAAAGGCGACCTGAGCTGATTGTAGGCATCTGCGGCTGTATGATGCAGCAGGAAAGTATGTCAAAACGAATCAAGTCAAAATTCCGCCACGTAACAGTAGTTTTCGGCACACACTCTTTGTATACATTTCCTGAAATTATGTATAGAGCAGTTTGCGAAAACGAGCGAGTTATTCACAGAATAGAGTCAGACGGCAGACTTGCAGAAGATATTCCTGTATATAGGAAAAATTCTGCGTCAGCTTGGGTTTCTGTAATGTATGGGTGCAACAATTTTTGTTCATACTGTATCGTGCCTTATGTAAGGGGAAGAGAAAGAAGCCGTGAACCTGAAGATGTAATAGCTGAAATTAGAAGTTTGGCTCAAAAAGGTGTTAAAGAAATAACTCTTTTAGGTCAAAACGTAAATTCCTACGGCAAGGACTTAGAGCGTGATATTGATTTTGCGGACCTTTTGCTTTTAGCAGATAAGGTTGACGGGATAAAAAGAATCAGGTTTGTAACATCACACCCCAAAGATATGACAGACAAGTTAATAAAAACCTTACCTAAGGTTTCAAAGCTATGCAATCAAATTCATCTGCCGTTTCAGGCGGGCAGCACCAGAATACTAAAAGAGATGAACAGGGGATATACTAAGGAAAAGTATTTAGAATTGGCACAAAAAATCAAAGACGTTATGCCTGATGCGTCATTTACAACGGATATAATTGTAGGTTTT
This sequence comes from uncultured Oscillospiraceae bacterium, assembly GCA_964500095.1. Taxonomy (GTDB): domain Bacteria; phylum Bacillota; class Clostridia; order UBA1381; family UBA9506; genus Congzhengia. Next base: position 4,576 of record CAZCOF010000087.1, on the reverse strand, counting down.
CCCGGTGAAACTGAAGAAGACTTTTATGAAACAATTGATGTTATCAAAAAAGTCCGTTTTGACAGCGTTTTTTCATTTATTTATTCAAAGCGCGAAGGAACTCCTGCGGCTAAAATGGAAAATCAGGTGACGGACGATATAAAACACAAGCATTTTGACATTTTATTGGATGTACAAAATCAGATTTCCCGTGAAATCAATGAAACCTACTACGAAAGAATAGAAGAAATTATGGTAGAAGGTTTAAGTAAAAACAATGACCAGATGATGACGGGAAGAACAAGCAGCGGAAAAATTGTGAATTTTCCCAAAGATGACACACTTAAAAACGGAGACTTTATAAACGTAAAAATCACAAAGGTGAGCACGTGGTCTTTAATGGGAGAAAGAGTTTAAAGGGGAAAAATATGCAAGAAATTTTAGATTTAGCAAAAAGATTAGGCGAAAAAATTGCAGAGTCAGAAGAATTAAAAATATATAAAGAAATGGAAAAAATCTATTTTGAATCAAGTGATGCCCAAAAGGCTATGAAAGAATACGAAAGTACTCGTTCCAATATGGCAGTAAAGGCACAAAAAATGGGTATGACACCGGAAAGTTTAGAACTTTTTGAAACAGAAATGCAGAAAGCTTTTAAAGAGCTTAATGAAAATAAAACAGTTAAAGAATATTTAGATGCACAGGCTGTGTTTAATGATATTTTGACAAAGGTTAATTCTATACTTTCCTATTACATTCAGGGAGAAGAGCAGAATATGGCCGCCGAAGGCTCGGGCGGATGCTCGGGTAATTGCAGCCGTTGTTCTGGCTGTCACTAAGATTTTGTTGGAGGATACGCGTTATGACACCGATGATGGAACAATATATCGAAATAAAGGAAAACTATCCTGATGCGATACTTTTTTTCAGAGCAGGCGACTTTTACGAGATGTTTTTAGATGATGCTATTGTGGCGTCTCGCGAGCTTGAGCTTGTTTTAACCTCCAGAAGTAAGGGAGAAGAAGCGAAGAAAAATCCTATGTGCGGTGTTCCGTATCACGCAGCAGACACTTACATTGACAGACTTGTAGCTAAAGGCTATAAAGTAGCAATCTGTGAGCAGTTGGAAGACCCTAAAGCGGCAAAAGGCATAGTTAAGCGTGATGTTGTGCGTGTGGTTACACCCGGCACAATTGTTGATTCTAAAATGCTGGACGAGAAGAAAAATAACTTTTTATGCACCGTTTATGCTGAAAAAAGCACTTTTGGTGCGGCGTTTTCCGACCTTTCTACAGGCGAAGTTTTTGTCACGAGCGTTGCATCGAAAAAACGCTTGATTGATGAAATTGCACGCTATATGCCGACTGAAATTATAGTAAATCACAATGTATTTAAAGATACTAAGCTAAAGGATGAAATAAAGTACAGATTTAACACAATAGAGCTTGAAAGAATTGAAGTTACAAGAGATTCATCAGACGAACTTATCCGTTATTGGTTCGGCTTAGAAAGTATAGAATCACTCAATTTACCTGACGATTTTTGTTCGGTAAATGCTCTTGGTATGACGCTTTCACATTTTGAGCAGACGCAAAAAATGAAGATTGAGCATATAAAAGAAGTACGTTCGTATAGTGAAGATGAGTATATGGAGATTGACATCTTCACAAGACGCAATTTGGAAATTACCGAAACAATGCGAAACAAGACGAAAAAAGGCTCGCTTTTATGGGTTTTGGATAAGACCAAGACCGCTATGGGCGGAAGAATGTTGCGTTCGTTTTTGGAAAAACCCTTAATCGATTCATCAAAAATAAATAAAAGACTCTACGCTGTAAATGAGCTTTATGAAGATATATCGACAAGGGAAGAATTGTCAGCAGTTTTATCAGACATCTACGATATGGAAAGAATTTTAGGAAAAGTAGCGTGTAAAAGCGTAAATCCTAAAGATTTAGTGTCGTTAAAGCAGTCACTTTTGATGCTTCCGAAGCTCTGTGAGATAATAAAAGGGTTTAGAGCACCGCTCCTGAAGAGTTTTTCTGACAACTTTGATACGATGGAAGAACTCGCAAAGCTTTTGGATGATGCAATTACAGAAGAAGAAACCCCGATAGTAATAAAAGACGGCGGCATTATTAAAAAAGGCTACAATGCAGAAGTTGATGAATATAGAAATTTAGCTGAAAACGGCAAAACTGCTGTTTTAGAAATAGAGGCAAGAGAAAAAGAACGCACAGGAATTAAAACGTTAAGAACAGGTTACAACAGGGTGTTCGGCTACTACATTGAAGTGTCGCAGTCTTTTCGTGATATGGTACCTTCTGACTACATAAGAAAGCAGACCTTAACAAACGGCGAGCGTTTTATAACAGAAGAACTAAAGGAGTTAGAGGGAAAAATTTTAGGTGCTTCTGAGTTTTTAAAGAGCAAAGAGTACGAGCTTTTCTGTGAAATTCGTGAAACAGTGGCAGCAGCGGCTGAGCGTATTCAACGTGCGGCGTACGTTGTGGCATATTTAGACGTTTTGTGCTCGCTCGCTGAAGTTGCAAACAAAAACAACTACACTATGCCGACAGTTGATATGTCGGATAAAATCGAGATAAAAGACGGAAGACATCCTGTAGTTGAAAAGGTTTTAGATGATACGATTTTTGTGCCGAATGACTCTTTGATGGATTGTGAAGCTAATCGTATGATTATAATCACAGGTCCTAATATGGCAGGTAAATCTACATATATGAGACAAGTAGCAGTAATAGTCTTAATGGCACAAATTGGAAGCTTTGTACCTGCAGCAGAAGCCCGAATCGGTGTATGCGATAAGATTTTTACCCGTGTTGGAGCATCGGATGATTTATCTGCAGGGCAGAGTACCTTTATGGTCGAAATGACTGAAGTTGCGGCAATCTTAAAAAATGCAACCAAGAAAAGCTTGATTGTTTTAGATGAAATCGGCAGGGGTACAAGTACGTATGACGGTTTGTCAATTGCGTGGGCGGTTTCTGAGTATATTGCCGATAAGAAAAAAATAGGTGCTAAGACACTTTTTGCAACGCATTATCATGAGCTTACGCAGTTAGAAGATAAGTTAGACGGTGTAAGAAATTACTGTATAGCTTGTAAAAAACGCGGCGATGATGTAATATTTTTACGCCGAATAATAAAAGGCGGAGCGGACGACAGCTATGGTATAGAAGTCAGTGCATTAGCAGGACTTCCAAAAACAGTTGTTGAGCGTGCAAAAGAAATTTTATCAGCGATTGATAAAAAAGAAACAGATGTATCAATTCTTCCGAATAAGGAAACAGAAGAAGACAACCAGATTGATTTTTCAGATATGAAAAATCTTGAGCTTATAGACATTCTCCGTGATTTAGACGTAAGCACTCTAACACCGATTGAAGCGTTAAACAAGCTTTATGAATTAACCAAGATTGCAAACGAGTAGGTTCTAAAATTTGATTTTCACAATATAATATATCGTAATTACTAAAAAAGGAGAAGTGCGGTATGTTAAATTGTGCAGATGATAATGAAGCAAGATTGGTAGGCGAAGTTTCTCAAAACTTAGAATACAGCCACGAAGTACACGGCGAAACCTTTTACAAAATGAAGGTAAAATCTCAAAGGATTTCTGAAAACTGCGATGAGATAATTGTTACGGTTTCAGAAAGGCTGATTACCGATTTAGATTTAGAGCCGGGAACTAAGGTTGAAATTTTAGGACAGTTCAGGTCTTATAACAATTATTCAGGAGAAGGCAGCAGGCTTATACTTACGCTCTTTGCAAGGGAGATTGAGTATTCCGATAAAGAGTGCGAAAATGAAATTTACTTAAACGGATATATCTGCAAGCCTGCAATTTTCAGGACAACGCCCTTTGGCAGAGAGATAGCGGATATTTTGCTTGCTGTAAACAGGGCCTACGGAAAATCTGATTATATTCCTTGTATTGCGTGGGGAAGAAATGCAAAGTTTGCCGAAAACCTGCCCGTAGGTACAAACATTAAAGTATGGGGAAGAATGCAGTCAAGAAATTATCAAAAAAAGCTTGATGATGAAACAGTTGTTGAAAAAACTGCCTACGAAGTATCGATTTCAAAATTAGAAATTGAAAATTAAAAAAGCGAGTTGCATAGCAACTCGCTTTTTGTTGTGTGATCTGTGAACTCTGTAAAATGGAAATTTTACTATCTACGAAATGATTTCAAACTTCACATTTGGTGCAGCTTTTGTTATGTCGTCATATATATCGTTTCTGCTTTTGCAATCAGAAAAATCAAGTGTTATTCTCTTCATTTTGTTCTCCTGTCTTATTTCTATATATTCATCATTATTCTACCACATAGTTCTTTGTTTGCCAAGTGCGGTATATATAGACTATCATAATTAAATGTGAAATTGTGTGCAAAGATACATTATTTGATGCTCCTGAAACAAAAAAAGACTGCCGAGATTTTACTCGGCAGTCTTGAAAAATTATATTAATACTTTTTATACATAGGACCATAAGCCGCACAAGCTCTGTAGTCCTGACCTTCTTTGTCCATACCGAATGCGTTCCAAGCTGCGGGTCTAAAGATTTTTTCTTCAG
>CAZCOF010000086.1:0-6637 GCA_964500095.1 uncultured Oscillospiraceae bacterium | reverse complement strand
ATTAAATTCGCCTTTTAGCTGACCGAAGGTCAATTTAGCTACGAAGTAATTTAGCGTACGCAGTACATTTAGCTCGCCGTAAGGCGAATTTAGCTGAATTCAAGCGCCGCTTGAATTCATTATATCATAGTTTTTTTAAAATTTCAATATACCAAACACCAAAAATTAACTGTATGTCTATTGCATTTTTTACACATTTAATATATAATGAAACTAATATTTTAAAAGGGGTATCAAAATGGAACAAGCAAAAAAAAGAATTGAAGAATTGACCGCTCTTTTAACACATCACTCGCATCAGTACTATGTTTTGGACAATCCCGAAATCTCTGACTACGAGTACGATATGTTACTTCGTGAGCTTGAAAATTTAGAAAAAGATTTCCCCCAATTTCGCGACCCCGCATCTCCCACCGTTCGCGTCATAGGAAATGTTTTAGAAAACTTCGAAAGCGTAACGCACGAAGTTCCTATGTTAAGCTTAAACGACGCTTTTTCAAAAGAAGAAGTGTTGGATTTCGGCAAACGCGTTGCTGATGCCGTAGGTTCGGTCGAATATGTTACAGAGTACAAAATTGACGGACTTTCCGTATCGCTAGAGTATGAAAACGGACTTTTTGTGCGTGGTTCAACCAGAGGCGATGGTTTTGTCGGTGAAGATGTAACAGAAAATTTAAAGACAATAAATTCAATTCCTTTGCGCCTGACACAACCCATACCGCATTTAATTGTGCGTGGCGAAGTATATATGCCCAAGGCAACATTTGATGCACTAAATGAAGAACGCGAAAAAAAATCACTTCCCCTTTTTGCAAACCCGAGAAACGCCGCTGCAGGCTCACTTCGTCAGCTCGATTCTAAAGTTGCAAGAGAACGAAAATTAGATATATTCATTTTTAATATCCAAAAAATTGACAGCATCGAAGTAAAAACTCATCACGAAGGACTCGCACTTTTAACCGATTTAGGCTTTAAAACAGTTTATCAGAACGAAGTTTTTAACACAATTGAAGATGCTTTTTCACAGGTTGAGCGTATCGGGGAAGAACGTGACGAGTTACCCTTTGATATTGACGGTGCCGTAATTAAGGTAAACGACTTAAACCTTCGTGAAAAATTAGGCTCTACAGCAAAATGTCCCCGTTGGGCAATTGCTTATAAATATCCGCCTGAAACAAAGAAGACAAAGCTTTTAGATATTTTTATTCAGGTTGGAAGAACAGGCAAAATCACGCCGAATGCACTCCTTTCCCCTGTTCGTGTAGCAGGAAGTATGATTTCTAAGACCACACTTCACAATATCGACTTTATCCGCGAGCGTGATATAAAAATCGGTGACAGCGTATATGTGCGAAAAGCGGGCGACATAATTCCTGAAATTGTAGGCATCGAGCCTAAAGACAGAACCGGTGCTGAAATTGATTTTTCTATGCCGACAGTATGTCCCGAGTGCGGTGCCCCCATTGTTAGAATCGAAGGAGAAGCGGCTCACCGTTGCACAGGTGACAGCTGTCCTGCACAGCTTTTACGCAGGCTTGAGCATTTCGTATCACGCGATGCTATGGACATCGAAGGCTTAGGTCCCGCCCTTTTAGAAAAATTCTTAGACGAAGGGTTTATCAAATCCCCTGCTGATATCTACACGTTAGAAAGAGAAAAAATCGCCGCCTTAGAAAAATTAGGCGAAAAGAGTGCCGATAACTTGCTATCAGCAATCGAAAACAGCAAATCTCGTGATTTGTATAGATTTTTATACGCCTTAGGCATTAACTTAAACGGCTTAAAATCGTCTAAGACAATATGTAAGTACTTTAAAACAATGGACGATTTAATGAGTGCAAACGTCGAAGATTTAACCGAAATTCCCGACATTGGCGAAAAAACCGCTCAAAATATCGTCGAGTTTTTTGCCCGCAATGAAAACAAAGAGCTAATCTTTAAACTTATAGAACTGGGAGTAAATGATAAATCCCAAGAAACAGAACCGCAAAACGCAAGTCTCTCAGGTAAAAAATTCGTAGTTACAGGAAAATTCGACTCACTTTCACGTGATGAAATTGTTGAAATTATAGAACAAAACGGCGGCGAAGCAATCGGCTCCGTTTCTAAAAAAACCGACTTTTTAATAGTCGGCGAAAATGCAGGCAGTAAACTTTCAAAAGCCGAAAGCTTAGGAATTAAAACACTGTCGTTAGATGAATTTATGAGATTAGTAAACCCACAGGAGGTATAACAATGTTAGCAAAAAAATACAAAGATATGTTGACTCAAAAGTCCGTTATTCGTGAACTGTCCGAGTTTGCAACAGCACGCGGAAAAGAAATCGGTTACGAAAACGTATTTGACTACAGCTTAGGAAATCCGTCTATTCCCGTTCCACAGGAGTTTACGGATTATCTTATAAAAATTTTAAAAGAAGAAAACCCCGTTAAACTTCACGGCTACAGCCCGAGTCTGGGTATCCCCGAAGCTAAGGAAAAGCTTGCAAAGTCCCTGAACCGCCGTTTCAATATGAACTACACGGGCAATCATATCTTTATGACAACGGGTGCTGCGGGTGCTATCGCACACGCAGTAAGATGCGTTACAGAGCCGGGTGATGAAGTTTTGGCATTCGCTCCGTTTTTCCCTGAATATATTCCGTATATAAACCACACGGGGGCTATTCTTAAGACGGTACCTGCAAATACAGTTGATTTTCAGATTAACTTTTCAGAATTTGAAAAAATGCTCACCGAAAAAGTAGCAGCAGTTTTAATTAACACACCGAACAACCCGTCAGGTGTTTTGTATTCAGAAGAAACACTTAAAAAGTTAGCAAAAATCTTGGAAGAAAAATCACAAGAATATGGTCATGTCATTTACTTAATTTCTGACGAGCCGTACCGTGAGATTTTATTTGACGGGGTAACATCACCCTACCCTGCAAGCTTTTATAGATATACGCTCACCTGCTATTCGTTCTCAAAATCGTTGTCATTACCTGGTGAACGTATAGGCTACGTTGCGGTGCACCCTGAATGTCCCGATGCTGAAACAATGGTCGTTATGATGGGACAGATTTCACGCGGTACAGGTCACAACTGCCCCGCATCACTCTTCCAGCTTGCAGCAGCAGAATTTGCTGACCTTACAGCAGATTTATCTGTTTATGAAACTAATATGAACATCTTATATGACGCTTTAACTGATTTAGGATTTACCTGCGTTCGCCCTAACGGAACGTTTTACATATTCCCGAAAGCGTTAGAAAAAGACTCTGTTGCATTTTGTAAAAAAGCCTTAAAGTATGACTTAATCTTAGTACCCGCAGACTCATTCGGCTGTCCGGGGTACTTTAGAATGGCATACTGCATTGATACTGAAAAAGTAGAGCGTTCGGTTAAAGCACTTAAAAAGTTTGTTGAAACAGAATATCCGAATAGATAGAAAAAAGCGAGTGGTAAAACCACTCGCTTTTATTTATATATTCTCTACACTAACCTTAAACTCGCCATTTTCAGCCGAAACCTTAATCTTGCAGTGCTGTTTTGCTTCGCCACGAATTACTAATGATGCGATTTCGTTTTGAATATTTTTCTCAATCGCACGACGCAACGGTCTTGCACCAAATTTGGGGTCATACCCTTTTTCTAAGATAAGCTCTTTTGCACTACTGTCTACATCTAAGATTATTTCTTTTCTGAAAAGCTCTGTCGCAAGCTCTTTTATCATTAAATCAACAATACCGACAAGATTTTCACGAGATAGTGATTTAAATGTTATAATATCATCAACTCTGTTTAAAAATTCAGGTCGGAAGATTTCCTTTAAGGCAGCATCTGTACGGGCTGTGGCTGTGTCATCTTCGGTTTTGTTAAAGCCAAGTGAAGCACTCCTAACCTGTGAGCCTGCATTAGATGTCATAATTATAACTGTATTTTCAAAGTTTACAATCCTGCCGTGACTGTCTGCTACTCTGCCGTCGTCTAAAATCTGCAATAAAATGTTGAACACATCAGCGTGAGCCTTTTCTATTTCGTCAAGCAGTATTATTGAATACGGCTTTCTTCTCACTTTTTCTGTAAGTTGTCCTGCATCGTCATATCCGACATATCCCGGAGGTGCACCGATTAGCTTTGAAACTGTGTGCTTTTCCATATATTCAGACATATCAATTCTTATCATTGCGTCTTCTGAGTCAAACATAACACGAGCTAATGTTTTTGCAAGTTCTGTTTTACCCACGCCCGTAGGTCCTGCAAAAATAAACGATACGGGACGTCTTGCTCTTGTCAGTCTTGCACGATTTCTTCTTATAGCTTCTGCTACAACAGTTACCGCGTGATCCTGACCTAACACGTATTCTTTGATTCTTGACTCTAAATTCAAAAGCTTTTCGCTTTCTGTTTCGGTCAGGCTCTTAACGGGGATTTTCGTCCAGTCTTCGATTACTTCTGCAATATTTTCTAGTGTTAGTGTCGTATCAATTCCTGATTCGTTGAGCTTGTTGATTTCTTCAACTAAGGCACATTCTTTTGCCTTTAGCTCTGCAGCTTTCTGATAATCTTCTGTTGAGTCGCTTGAAACTGCATTTTCTTTTTCTGCCTGTACTGCCTTGAGTTTATCTGTAAGCTTTTTAAGCTCTATTAGCTTTTTATTTTTAAGATTGGCTTTAGAACCCGCTTCGTCAATTACATCAATCGCCTTATCGGGTAAGAATCTGTCTGTAATATAACGTTCAGCTAAATATACCGACTGCTCTATTACCGAATCCGAAATTTTTACTCTGTGGTAGTTTTCGTAATAATCCTTAATGCCTTTTAAGATTTCAACGGTATCTTCCATTGTAGGTTCATCTACAATAACAGGCTGAAAACGGCGCTCTAAGGCTGAGTCTTTTTCAATGTGCTTTCTGTACTCGTCGAGCGTTGTAGCACCCAAAACCTGAATGTCGCCGCGAGCGAGTGCCGGCTTTAAGATGTTTGCTGCACTCATCGCACCTTCAGCATCTCCTGCACCTACGATGTTGTGGATTTCATCAATTACTAAAATGATGTTTCCGAGTTTTTTTGCTTCTTCCAATATCTTTTTAAGTCTTGCTTCAAACTGTCCACGGAACTGCGTGCCTGCAACAACAGCTGTAAAGTCAAGTAAATAAACTTCCTTGTCAAAAAGCTTTGCAGGAACCTTTTTCTCCGCTATTCTTACAGCTAAACCTTCCGCTATTGCAGTTTTACCTACACCGGGTTCGCCGAGTAATACGGGGTTGTTCTTTGAACGACGATTTAAAATCTGGATAACCCGGCTGATTTCAGCGTCTCTGCCTACAATTCTATCTATTAATTTATCTTTTGCCTTTGCTGTAAGGTTTGTACCGAAGCTGTCTAAAATTCTTTTTTCAGCTTTTTTCTGACGTTTTGCGGTTTTAACCCCTCCGCCTGATTGTTCTTCGTTACTTCCGCCAAACATATTGGAAAAACCATTCATCATTGCAAGCGGGCTGTTTTCAGGGTCGAATTCATCATCACTTTCAGGGTCATATCCGCCCAAAGAGTTTACGAAATCACTCATTCCTTCATTTATTTCATCAAGCTGGTCAGGTGTAAGCCCCATCTGCTTTAAAATATTATCAACAGGACCAAGATTTAATTCCTGTGCACATTTTAAGCAGTAGCCTTCTGTGGACTGCTTATTTGTCGCTGTGTCTGTTTTGTTTACAAAAAGCACAGCAGGTCTTTCCTTGCACTTGATACATAGCATAATTATCATCTCTCTTTTATGATTTTTTCTTATTTTAACACATTAAAATTTATTTATAAAGCTATTTTTTCCATTGTTTACAACTTAGAAATAATTCAGTCATTTTTGAATACCCGTTATGTTTTGCGTCAATAATTATTTATAGACTATTAAAGGCAAAGGTAGGTATGAAAATGATTAATAAGGTCGAAATCTGTGGTGTAAATACATCCGAGCTTCCGCTGTTATCAGAAAAGCAAAAAACAGAACTTATGTTAAAAATCAAATCCGGCGACGAAGAAGCTCGTCAGGAATTTATAAACGGAAATCTAAGACTTGTACTAAGCGTTATCAAACGCTTCTCTAATCGTGACGAAAATGCAGACGATTTGTTCCAGATTGGCTGTATCGGACTTATTAAAGCCGTTGATAACTTCGATTTATCTCACAATGTAAAATTTTCCACTTACGCCGTTCCTATGATCATCGGTGAGCTAAGACGTTATCTGCGGGACAATACTCCCATACGTGTCAGCCGTTCTCTACGTGATATTGCATATAAAACTCTACGTGCCAAAGAAGATTATATAAATCTCCATTCAAAAGAGCCTACTGTCGACGAGCTTTCAAAAATCTTAGACATCCCCAAAGAAGACATCGTATTTTCGTTAGAAGCCATACAAGACCCCGTATCGTTGTTTGAACCGGCATATAATGACGGAACTGATACGTTATTTATAATGGATCAGCTAAAGGACAATAAAAACACCGACGAAGCGTGGCTTGAAGAAATCGCCCTAAAAGAAGCTATGACAAGACTCACTGACCGCGAAAAGCACATTGTAAACTTGCGTTTTTTTTCAGGAAGAACCCAGATGGAAGTTGCCGAAGAAATAGGCATTTCCCAATCTCAGGT
>CAZCOF010000085.1:0-6683 GCA_964500095.1 uncultured Oscillospiraceae bacterium | reverse complement strand
GGTCTTGGCGGTGGTCACGATGAAAGAGAGCAAACTTTAAACCAATTACTCGTTGAAATGGACGGTTTTGGTGCAAACGAAGGCATAATTATTATGGCAGCAACAAACAGACCGGATATATTAGACCCTGCTCTCTTGCGTCCCGGTCGTTTTGACAGACAGATTGTAGTAAACGCACCCGATGTTAAGGGGCGAGAAGAAATATTAAAAGTACACTCACGTGCAAAGCCTTTAGCTGATGATGTAGATTTGTCCGTTGTTGCAAAATCTACAGTTGGCTTTACAGGTGCAGATTTAGAAAACTTGATGAACGAAGCAGCACTCTTAGCTGCAAGACTCGGTGAGAAAAAAATCAAAATGCAACACATTGAAGATTCTGTAATCAAAGTAATTGCAGGTCCTGAAAAACGTTCCAGGGTTGTTACAGATAAGGACAAAAAACTCGTGGCATATCACGAGGCGGGTCACGCTATTATTCATCACGTATTACCGAATTGCGACCCTGTACACGAAGTTTCAATTATTCAGCGCGGTCGTGCAGGCGGTTATACACTCTCACTGCCTACAGATGATAAAAACTATGTTTCCAAAAACGATATGTTGGATAACTTAGTAAGTCTATTAGGCGGTAGAGTTGCTGAAAAATTGGTGCTTGATGATATTTCTACCGGTGCTTCTAATGATATTGAACGTGCAAGCAAAATTGCACGCGATATGGTTACAAAGTATGGTATGAGTGACAAAATCGGTCCTATTTCTTTCAGAAGTGAAAACGACGAAGTATTCTTAGGTATGAGTTATTCTTCAGGTCGTGAATACAGCGAAAAATTCGCTTCCGATATTGATGTTGAAGTGAAGAGTATCATTGATAACGCGTATGCTCGTTGTACTGATATTTTAAATGAAAATATATCAAAACTTCACGAAGTTGCTAACGCATTAATAGAGCAAGAAAAAATCAGCGGCGAAGAATTTATTGAAATTTTTGAAGGTAAAAAAATCGAAGAAGAAACTATCATAGAAGAAAACACAGAAGAATAGAAATAAAAGGTTGTAGCGAAAGCTACAACCTTTTATTATTTACATAATTCTGCAACTACCTGATTGATTGTTTTTCCGTCGGCTTTGCCATTTAGCTCGCCCATTACGGCTTTCATAATCATACCTTTGTTTTTTGTTTCTAAGACATCGGAAAACTTAGTTTTTATAATCTCTTTTATTTCGTCTTCGGATAAAATTTTCGGAGCATATTTTTCAACTATTTCATAAGCTTTTGTGTATTCAGCTTTTAGTTCTGCTCTTTCATCAGGACAGGTATCAATCTGTTCTTTTATTGATTTTAATTCCTTTAAAATTACCTTATCAACTAAGTTTTCGGGAATATCTTCTCTTACACCTTCGTCAATTGCAACTTTCTTGATTGCTGCAATAAGCGAAGAAACAGCATCTTTCGTTTCTTTGTCTTTAGCCTTCATAGCAGCTACCATATCTTGTCTTAAAATTTCAATAGTCATAATATCAATTCCTTACTTATATAGTTCCAAAAAGTCTGTCGCCCGCATCACCCAAGCCCGGAACGATATAACCTTTTTCATTTAGTTTTTCATCAATCGTGCCAATAAATACTTCAACATCAGGGTGAGCGGCTTTAATCGCTTCTACACCTTCAGGAGCAGCTATTATACACATTAATTTAATACGCTTTGCACCTCTTTGCTTGATAAAATCAATTGCCGCTGCTGCAGAACCGCCTGTTGCAAGCATTGGATCTAAAACAATAACCTGACGTTTATCGATATCAGGCGGAAGCTTGCAGTAATATTCTTTAGGTTCTAAAGTTTCGTGGTCACGATATAAGCCAACGTGTCCGACCTTAGCAGCAGGAATAAGGCTCATTAAAGCATCAACCATTCCCAACCCTGCACGCAGAATAGGTACTAAAGCAACTTGTCTTTCTATAAATTTGCCTGTTGTTTCTGTCAAAGGTGTTTTCACGGGTGCTTCTACCATCTTTAAATCTCTGGTTGCCTCATACCCCATCAAAAGCGAGATTTCATAAACAAGCTCGCGAAAATCTTTAACTGTGGTGTTTTCATCGCGTATCATTGAAATTTTGTGCAAAATCAACGGATGTGTCATTTCGTGTATGTTTGCGTTCATAATCTATCCTTACCTTTCTGCCTGACGGCATTTTTTCCTATTAGGGCTAATTATATACCACTTTTATTCTTTTGTCTACAAAAAACTTTAATTTTAAAACTAAAAAAGTTTAGTTTTTTTCAAAAAAATGTTGTTTTTTCAAAAAAATGTGTTATAATTAAATTGTAAATTGAATAATTCATTTTTTCTATATCTTTTTTTGATATATTTTTAAAATGTGGGGTGTCGGACGCATAAGAACGATGTGTGTTCCGGCTTTTATTTTTATTAATACGTTTTTCATATAAAAATTTAGGAGGGTGATAAATGTCCAACGCAGTTATTGAATTAAAAAACATTTCCAAGAGCTTTGGTGAAGAGGATATTTTAGAAAATTTCAGTGTTGAGATTAAAAAGCACGCATTTGTTACGATTTTAGGTCCGAGCGGTTGCGGCAAAACAACTATGCTTCGTTTAATCGGCGGATTTGAAACTCCGGATAGCGGCGAAATTCTTTTTGACGGAGAAAACATTACTGATATTCCGCCATATAAAAGAAAACTTAACACCGTTTTTCAAAAATATGCTCTTTTTCCGCATATGAACGTTTTTGATAACGTCGCTTTTGGCTTAACTATAAAAAAGACAGATAAAAAAATAATTAAAGAAAAAGTCAGCGAAATGCTGAAATTAGTAAACTTAAGCGGTTTTGAAAAAAGAAGCGTCGAGTCATTATCAGGCGGACAACAGCAGCGAATTGCCATTGCCCGTGCTTTAGTTAACGAACCCGAAGTTCTTCTTTTGGACGAACCGTTAGGTGCTCTTGACTTAAAACTCAGACAGGAAATGCAGTTAGAGCTTAAAAAGATACAAAAAAAGCTTGGCATTACTTTTATTTATGTCACGCACGACCAAGAAGAAGCACTAACTATGTCTGATGAAATCATCGTTATGAACAATGGTAAAATTCAGCAAAAAGGTACACCAATAGACATATATAACGAACCTAAAAACGCTTTTGTTGCAAGTTTTATCGGCGAAAGTAATATAATAGACGGCGTTATGAAGGAAGACTTTCTAGTCGATTTTGCAGGTTCGTCATTTGAATGCTTAGACAAAGGCTTTGATAAAAACGAAATCGTTGACGTTGTAATTCGCCCCGAAGATATTAAATTTGACAAAGAAAAAGGTAAAATTTCAGGAATAGTAAACTCAGTTGTGTTTAAAGGTGTTCATTACGAGATGATAATAAACGCCGCAAATTACGATTGGATAGTACACTCTACCACTATGGAACCCGTTGGAACTACGGTATACTTAGACCTTTACCCTAACGATATCCATATTATGAAGAAGGTGAATTAGTATGAAACGACAGTGGTACTCTGCACCTTACATCGTATGGTCGATAATTTTTATCGTCGTGCCTCTTTTGGTAGTTATTTTTTACGGTTTGACTGTACAGGGCGACGATGGGATTTTCAGATTTTCTTTTGAAAACTTTAAAAGATTTTTTACACCTTTATACTTAGGGGTTTTATGGCGTTCTGCTTTATACGCTGCAATAAGTACAATTATTTGTTTGATTGTTGGCTACCCTGCCGCATTGATACTTTCATCTAAAGACTTAAAACACAAAAGTATTATGATGTTTTTAATTGTCATTCCTATGTGGATGAACTTGCTGCTTCGTACTTATTCGTGGCTTACATTGTTAGAAAACGAAGGTTTAATAAATCAGTTTTTGCGGTTTATCGGAATTTTAGGCAGCGAAGAATCAATACAGTTTTTGTATGGTGAAGGTGCTGTAATTTTTGGTATGGTATATAACTTCTTGCCATTTATGATACTTCCTATCTACTCAGTTATGGCTAAGATGGACTACTCTATCTTAAACGCAGCAGAAGATTTGGGTGCAAATAAATTCAATGTGTTCAAAAAAATAATATTACCACTGAGTGTACCCGGAATTATTTCAGGTGTTACGATGGTATTTGTTCCTGCTATAACTACTTTTGCAATTTCAAGCATACTTAGCGGCAACAATGTAAACTTAATAGGTAACGTAATTGAAAAGCAATTTGGTATCGGCGGCGACTGGCACTTTGGTTCTACAATGTCCTTAGTCCTTATGGTTTTAATATTAATCAGTATGTTCTTTACATCTGATTCTGAAAAAGAATCACAAGGGGGTATGCTTATATGAAAAAACTTCAAAAATTATATTTATATTTGCTTCTCCTGTTTTTGTACGCACCGATTATTATTTTGATAATTTATTCGTTTAACGAATCAAAATACCGTGTGTGGACTAACTTTTCCTTTAAGTGGTATATAGAGCTTTTAAATGACACACAAATTATGACAGCTCTTTATAACACCTTGCTTGTAGCGGGCGTTGCAGCCGTGCTTTCAACTATCATTGGCACATTTTCTGCAATCGGTATAAATTCGCTAAAAAAATGGCAAAAATCTATCATTTTAAACATCAATATGCTGCCCGTTTTAAATCCTGATATAGTAACCGGTATTTCCTTGATGCTGTTGTTTTATTTAGCAAAATTACCTACAGGAATATTTACGCTGATACTTGCTCACATGACTTTTTGTATTCCGTATGTAATCCTATCAGTTTTGCCAAAGTTAAAGCAAGCAGATAATAAAACGTACGAAGCTGCACTTGATTTAGGTGCTACACCTGCACTTGCTACGTGGAAAGTAACAATCCCCGAGATAATGCCGGGTGTTATAACGGGTTTTTTGATGGCATTTACACTTTCGATAGACGATTTTATTGTAAGCTATTTTACTACAGGTCCGGGAGTTGAGAATTTATCAATTCTTATCTACAACGCAGCGAAAAAAGGCGTAAGTCCTTCTATTAATGCCCTTTCTGCACTTATGTTTGCAGTTATTTTATTACTTTTAGTTGTTATTAACGTAAGAACAAACAAGGCTTCTAAAAAAGCATAATTAATATTAAAGGAGAATGATAAGATGAAAAAAATTGTATCCTTAATTTTAACATTTGTTTTAATTGTTTGCACATTAGCTCTTTCAGGCTGCGGACAGGATCCGTCTAAGGTAATCAGAGTTTTTAATGCCTCTGAATACATCGGCAAAGATGTTGTCGAAAAATTCGAGCAGGAAACAGGCTATAAGGTGGTTTACAGCGAGTTTTCCTCAAATGAAGATATGTATACAAAAATCAAAACAACCTCTTATGATGTTTTAATCCCGTCTGACTATATGGTTGACAGACTTATCCGTGAAGACCTTGTACAGCCGTTGGATTTTAATAATATTCCTAACTATCAGTACGTAAATGAAACATTTAAAAATTCTTACTACGATAAAGAAAATAAATACTCTGTTCCATATATGTGGTCAACAGTAGGTATTTTATATGACAGCAACAAAGTTACCGACGAAGTTTTGGATATGTCAATTATGTGGAATGACAAGTATAAAGGAAAAATATTTATGCTTGACAGCGTAAGAGACTCTATAGGTATGACCTTAAAAAAGCTCGGTTATTCCGTCAACTCATCAGAAGAGACAGAGCTTGAAGCTGCAAAAAGCGAGCTTTTGGCACAGCGCTCTTTGGTTTTGGGTTATGTAACAGACGAAGTTAAGGACAAAATCATATCAGGCGAAGGTTATATGGGATTGGTATATTCCGGCGAAGCAGGTAAAGCTATGACTGAAAAAGACAGCTTAAAATACGTTATTCCCGAAAACGGCACAATCTACTGCGTAGATGCTATGGTTATTCCTAAAAATGCCCAGAATAAAGCAGGTGCTGAAAGTTTTATAAACTATATGCAAAAACCCGAAATTGCTGCGCAGAATGCTTTAGAAACTTTCTACGGTTGCACAAATACAGAAGGCTTAAAGCTTCTACCCGATGAAATTAAAAATAACAAAGGATTATATCCTGACGATGTTGTTCTCGAAAAAAGCGAAATGCTTGTGAGCGACGACAAAATAAATCAGAAATATTTAGAAATTTGGAACGAAATAATGGCATCAAACTAATATGAAAAACTTTTATAACAACAAATTTTTTCTTGCTCCTATGGCAGGAATTACTGATTTAGCTTTTCGTACTCTATGTAAAGAATATGGTGCTGATTTGGTAGTATCCGAAATGGTAAGTTCACGCGGACTGCACTATAAAGATAAAAAAACCAACGAGCTTTTAATGACAAACAAAACAGAGGCTCCGCTTATAGTTCAGCTTTTTGGAAATGAACCTGATGTAATGGCAGAAGCCGCTAAAACATTAGAAGATATGGGTGTTTTGTATTTAGATATAAATATGGGTTGCCCTGCCCCGAAAATTGTTAAAAACGGCGATGGTTGCTCACTGATGCGTGATGAAGCTTTAGCAGGAAAAATTGCAGAAGCGGTTGTTTCAGCAGTTAAAATTCCGATTAGTGTAAAGTTTCGCTCAGGTTGGGACAATGACAGTATAAACGCCGTATCTTTTGCAAAAACGATGGAAAATGCAGGAGTATCTGCTGTTACTGTTCACGGAAGAA
>CAZCOF010000084.1:4084-6775 GCA_964500095.1 uncultured Oscillospiraceae bacterium | reverse complement strand
AGCAAACAACAATGAAAACAGAATTTTTAAAAGAGCTTGGTCTTGAAAAAGATGTTATCGACCAGATTATGGCTGAGTATGGCAAGAGTGTTGCAAAGTATCAGGCAGATGCCAATACCATTATAACACTTAACGAAACCATCGAAGGCTTAAAGGAACAGCTGGGCGAGGCAAACAAGCAGATTGACGCTTTTAAAGAAATGGATATAGATTCCATTAAAAAGAGCGCAGAAGAATGGAAAGAAAACCTGTCGATTAACGACGTTAAATTAAAAAAATACAAAAGTACTTGACAACAAAAACAGTTCATGGTAAAATATACGTTGTTGCCGCTGTGATGGAATTGGCAGACGTAGCGGACTCAAAATCCGCCGGTAGTGATACCGTGCCGGTTCGACTCCGGCCAGCGGCACCAGAAAAAGACCGTTACTTTATAAAGTAACGGTCTTTTTAACTAAATTCGCCTGACGGCGAGCTAAATTGAGCAAGCTCAGTTAAATTGCCTGCGGCAGCTAAATGCGGTTCGCACAATTTTTGCGAATTTTAGCTGATATTATATCAAAACTTGCGGAGGTGTATTATGGAAATAAAACGCGGTCTTATATTAGAAGGCGGTGCTATGAGAGGAATGTTCACAGCAGGCGTCTTGGATGTTTTTATGGAAAACAACATTGAATTTGATGGTGTTATAGGCGTATCTGCCGGTGCGACATTCGGCTGTAATTATATATCAAAACAAATCGGAAGAACTATCCGTTACAACAAAAAATATTGTAAAGATAAAAGATATTGCAGTTTTCGTTCGCTCATTACTACGGGTGATTTATACGGCAAAGATTTTTGCTACAATAAAATCCCGAACGAGCTTGACCCGTTTGACAATGACGCATACAGAAAGAGCAACACGGAATTTTACGTTGTCGCTACAGATATAGAATCAGGAAAGCCCGTATATAAAAAATATGATGTCGACGACCCTGATGCACTCTCCTGGATGAGAGCGTCTGCTTCTATGCCGTTGGCTTCACGCATTGTAGAAATAGGCGGTAAAAAGTTTTTAGACGGCGGTATGTCCGATTCTATCCCCGTAAAGGAATTCGAAAAAATGGGATATAATAAAAATGTGGTAATATTGACTCAGCCATATAATTATGTAAAGAATAAAAACTCTGCTATTCCGCTAATTAAATTAGCTTACAAAAAATTCCCCAACCTGATAAAGGTTATGCAAAATCGACATATAATGTATAACGAAACAACAGATTATATTAAGGAAAAAGAAAAGTGCGGCGAGCTTTTAGTAATCCGCCCCCAAAGTAAGCTTTCAGTAAATCACGTTGAGCACGACGCAGAAAAGTTGGAAAATGTATATCAGGAAGGCAGACGTGCAGGAGAATTAAATTTAGATAAGGTTAAAGAATTTTTAAAAAAGGGACTGTAGCAAAATGCACAGACCACACAAGGCAAAGAAAAGGCTTGATTAAGCCTTTCTTTAAATCAATGATTAAAAATAACACAAAACTCAAGGAAGAAATTCGAATGTTTCGAATTTCTTCTGTTTTTATTGCCTTGTGTTTCAGACAAACTGAACCGCTCGATGTACCATCGTACATCTTCGGGGCACACCCCTACGGGTTCAGTTTGTCTAATCTGTACTATTTTCCGTCCAGCCCAAAAGGAGCTGTAGCAAAATAAATTTTGCTACAGCTCCTTTTAAAATTCCATAATCTCTATTGGTGAAAACTTTAGATAATCACAAGATGTAAGTCTGTACTCTACACCGCCTACATTTCCTTTTGTCACAACACCATACGTTGTTCCGTGAAGGTGTCCGTAAATACAAAAATCAACCTGTGACTCTTTTAAAATTCTTGCAAACTCAGAATCAGTACCGGGCGGGTAATGAAGCATAACTATTGTCTTTTTCGCGCCTGTCTTTTTAGCATCCGCCACTGCGTTTTGCAGTCTTTGAATTTCTCGCAGGTACAGTTTTTTTTCATCTTCGCCTGACGGAATTCCTTCCGTTTCGGGGTATCCTTTTGTGCCGCAGATACAAACATCGCCAAACACGATATTTGTATTGTGCAAAAATTTAATCGTATCAAAATTATTTTCGTCTAAAAACTTATTTAATTTAGAAAGTGTTTCCCACCAATAGTCGTGATTGCCTTTTGTGATAATCTTCGTTCCGTTTAGCTTATTTATAAAATCAAAATCTAAAACTGCATTATTTACGTACATTTCCCACGAAACGTCGCCCGCAATCAAAACAACATCATCTTTTGCTACTGTTTGTTGCCAGTTATTAAGTATTTTTTCTTCGTGGTTATCCCAGTGCGTGCCAAAAACATTCATTGGCTTACTACAGGAAAAACCTAAATGCAAATCAGATATTGCAAATATTTTTGGCATACGTTTTCAACTCCCTCTAATTAAGTAAAAAGCCCCGAGTTAATCTCGGGGCTAATAAACTAAAACAATTACGCTGTAACGTCTTCGTAAACGCTTACACGCTTTTTGCCAGCGCCAAATTTCTCGAATTTAACTTTACCGTTAACTAAAGCGAATAATGTATCGTCTCCGCCTTTGCCAACGTTGGTACCGGGATGAATCTTTGTACCTCTCTGTCTAACAAGAATATTGCCGGCGAGAACGCTCTGACCGTCTGCTTTTTTAACACCAAGACGCTTA
>CAZCOF010000084.1:0-4074 GCA_964500095.1 uncultured Oscillospiraceae bacterium | reverse complement strand
TAGCTTCACTGTCACGTCCGTTCTTTGTGCTACCTACACCCTTTTTATGAGCGAAGAGCTGAATGTTAATCTTAAGCATAACTACACCTCCATATCAATAATGGTTATATATTCTTTGTATTGTTCTTCTAAATTCACAAATGACAAATTCATTGTATCAAGTAATATGTCGACCTTTTTACGCTCACTGTCCGAAAGATTATCGGGAACAATACACTCAAAATAAGCGTCACGGACTTCATATCCGACCGGTATACCGAGCACATCTGTTATACCGTTTACAGTTGTGTACGCCACTGTAGAAACCGCCGAGCAGACTATATCTTCTCCGCTATCGGCAAATCCAGAGTGACCTTCTACAACATACTTTATGATACTGCCATTTTTTCGATAAATGCTAATCTTAGTCATAATTATGCGTTTATCTTTTCAATAACAACTTTTGTGAAAGGCTGTCTGTGGCCCTGCTTTTTGTGGTAACCCTTTTTTGGCTTGTACTTGTATACAACAACCTTCTTAGCTTTACCTTCGCCAATTAAAGCCTTAGCTGTAACTGTTGCGCCTTCTACAGTAGGAGCACCTACCTTTAAAGAGTCGCCTTCGCCAACTGCTAATACTTCATCAAAAGTTACAGCAGCGTCATCTTCTACACCGAGCTTTTCAACGTAGATAACGTCACCTTCGGAAACCTTGTACTGCTTTCCGCCTGTTTTGATAATTGCGTACATAATTGCACCTCCTCCATCCTTGCTCGCTGCCGTTTCGGTAGGAATTTTTCACTCCATTTATAACCTCACACACGCGGCTAACGTAGATTATATCATTTATATATCGCAAAGTCAAGATTTTTTTAAAGAAAAAGAGAGCTTTTTTAAAAGCTCTCTTTTTGGGGAATTATGAGTTTTTTTTGGCAAAAGATTTGCAGTCAACACACTCGCAAACCTGCGGATTTGATTCGTGTGCACCTACTGAAATACAATCTAATGTGCAGTACTGTTCATTTCCGCAATGGTATTTGCATTCATCAACTGTGCATTTAATTGAGCTGTTTTTACTACTACATTCCATATTCTTATCCCTCCTAATTTTAAAAAGGGCTTATCACCCTTTAAAATTAGTATGCGCAATCTTTTAAAAATTATTTCTTTTTAGCTTTTCTATTATGCAATTTGAATCTCCAATTAATTTTACACTTCTTTTTGCACTTCTTAGAGTATTAAACTTTTTAGCAAGTTCTTTGCTTGCAACAAATGTTCTTATGCTGAAAAAATATCTGTCGCCTGAATTATCCGAAATTTTTATTACATAGAAGCTGTCGAACTCATCTTCCGCTATTATCATTATTTTCGCCTCCCTACGACAGTTTATCACCAAAAATACGCATTTTCAACACTTGTAACACATCGTGGCACTTTTTTTACTATCGTGTCAGGTTAAAAAATGCACCATCACCTAAAAAACGTGCCTGAGCTCCCAGTTCTTCTTCAATTCGCAGTAATCTGTTGTATTTTGCTACTCTGTCAGTTCGGCTCGGAGCTCCTGTTTTTATTTGTCCTGAGTTAGTTGCAACTGCAATGTCTGCTATTGTCGTATCTTCTGTCTCACCGCTTCTGTGAGATGTTACAGCACTATAGCCCGCTCTGTTTGCACGTTCTACCGCTTCTAATGTTTCGGTCAGGGTTCCTATTTGGTTTACCTTTATTAAAATTGAATTGGCACAGCGTAGCTCTAACCCCTTGTTCAGTCTTTCGGTGTTTGTAACAAACAAATCGTCGCCTACTAACTGAATTTTATCTCCTAAAGCCTTAGTTAAATCACGCCAGCCGTCCCAGTCTTCTTCAGAGAGTCCGTCTTCTAATGAAATTATCGGGTATTTATTTGATAAGTCTTCCCAGTAGCGTATCATTTCATCTTTGGTTTTAAAAATATCTGTTTTCCAGAAATAGTAGCCGTCTTTACCTATCTTTTTTGCTTCTTCATATAGCTCGGTTGAAGCTGCATCCATCGCGATTTTAAAATCTGTACCTTGTGAGTAGCCTGCCTTTTCTATCGCTTCGCAAATCAAAAAAAGTGCCTCTTCGTCAGATTTCAAATTAGGTGCAAACCCGCCTTCATCCCCCACTGCCGTAGAATAGTTTTTTGATTTTAAAACTTTTTTTAAAGAGTGAAAAACTTCGGTTGAAGTTTGCAAAGCCTTACTGAAGGTATCTGCACCCGTCGGCATAATCATAAATTCCTGCAGGTTTACACTGTTGTCTGCGTGCTTTCCGCCGTTTAAAATATTCATCATCGGAACGGGCAAAACGTGAGCATTTACCCCGCCAATGTATCTGTAAAGACTCACACCAAGCGATGCTGCAGCAGCTTTAGCAGAAGCTAATGATACCGCCAAGATTGCATTTGCACCAAAATTTTCTTTATTTTTTGTGCCGTCTTCTTTTATCATAATACGGTCGATTTCTCTTTGGTTTAAGACGTTTTGCCCGATTAATGCGTCTGCGATTTCATTATTTACCTTTGATACTGCATTTTTTACTCCAAGTCCGTTATATCTTGATTTATCTTTGTCACGAAGTTCAATCGCTTCAAACGCACCTGTTGATGCACCTGACGGAACAGATGCACGTGCTACGATTCCTTCTTCTGTCGTGACGCATGCTTCTACTGTAGGATTGCCTCGCGAGTCCAAAATTTCCCTTGCATATACATCTGCAATTTCAATATAGTCCATATATTACCTCCTATATTTGTGCAAAATAAAAATGCACATTCTGTAATTAGAATGTGCATTCTTTAATGAATTTATTATTCAATAATGCTTTTTCCCGTCATTTCTTCAGGCTTTTCAATTTCTAAAATTTTAAGCATTGTAGGTGCAATATCAGCGAGCACCCCGTCAGTGCGAAGTGAAACTTCTCCGCAGCCCAAAACTATAAACGGAACCGGGAATGTTGTGTGTGCCGTAAACGGACCGCCCGACTCGGGGTCAACCATTTGGTCAGCGTTTCCGTGATCAGCAGTAATTAACATTGCACCACCCATTGATAACACCTTATCTGCAACACGTCCTACGCAGGTATCAACTGTTTCAACTGCTTTTACCGCACAGTCTATAATTCCTGTGTGACCTACCATATCGCAGTTAGCGTAGTTTAATATAATAACGTCTAAATCGTCCTCATCTAATTTTTCCATAAGCTTTTCCGTTACTTCATAAGCACTCATCTCGGGCTGTAAGTCATAGGTTGCAACCTTAGGTGAGTTAATAAGCGCACGGTCTTCGCCCTCGGAAACCTTTTCAACACCGCCGTTAAAGAAGAATGTAACGTGAGCGTATTTTTCTGTTTCAGCAATTCTTAACTGCTTTTTGCCCTTTTTACTTAAATATTCGCCGAGTGTATTTGTTAAAACCTGTGGCTTGAACGCAACATCAACATTAGGCATTGTTTTGTCATACTGTGTCATACATACAAAGTATGTGTCAAAATACTTTCGGGAAAAGCCCGAAAAATCAGGATCAACAATTGTTCTTGTAATTTCACGTGCTCTGTCGGGACGGAAGTTTGCAAAAACAACGCTGTCGTTTTCTGATATTTTTGCCACGGGTTCTCCGTTTTCCACAACAACTGTAGGAAGCACAAATTCGTCTGTCACATTTGCTGAATATGAGTTAGCTACAGCACAAATTCCGCAAGCTGCAGTCTCTCCGATACCCTTAACCATAGCATCGTATGCCTTTTCTACTCTGTCCCAACGATTATCTCTGTCCATCGCGTAGTATCTGCCCATTACTGTTGCAATTTTACCGACACCGATTTTGTCTAATTCTTTTGCTAAATCTTCAACAAAATCCTTGCCTGATGATGGCGGAACGTCACGTCCGTCTAAGAAGCAATGAACAAAAACTTTTTTAAGTCCACATCTTTTAGCAAGCTCAACAATGCCATAAATATGTGTATTGTGGCTGTGAACACCGCCGTCAGATAAAAGTCCCATAATATGAAGGGAACTATCATTCTTTTTGCAGTTTTCAACCGCAGCGAGCAATGCTTCGTTTTCAAAAAAGTCTCCATC
>CAZCOF010000083.1:0-6836 GCA_964500095.1 uncultured Oscillospiraceae bacterium | reverse complement strand
ATTGCGGAATGTTCACAGAAAAACTCAGCTGTGGTAATTTTTCAAAAGAAAAATTGCCGCAGCTTTTTTGATGTTGCGGCAAAGTACGGGGGTGACGATACACACTTAAAACCAATCAAACGATTAAAGCAGCAATTATCAAAAAAGAAAGGATTTAAAAAAATGAAACTAAAAAAACTATTATCAATGATTTTGGCACTTATAATGATTCTTGGCGTATTCCCTGTTTGTGCAGATGGTGTACAGAATATATCTGTATATCTTTCTGTGGGCAGATACGGAGAGCTTGTTACTGACAAAAACGGAGACATTTTCGCTTGTGTTAAGATTGAATTAGACGGAAAAGAAAGCTATACTTTAGACGATGTTTTTTCTTTGGCACACGCACTTTTTTATGAAGACGGCGAAGAAGGATATGCATCAAGTGACGGACTATGGGGACCTGGAGTTGATAAATTCTGGGGAGATGAAAGCTACAATTTTGCGTATTTGATAAACGGTTCTTATGCCAATGGCACAGAAGATATAGTGCAAAACGGAGATTATATAGAGTTTTCAATCCTTACAAATCAATACGAAGGATACGCAATGTTTGACGAACGACGCATATCGTTATATACTAACAACGAGTGCTCTTTGACGCTTGAGTATATCAGCGGATACGACAACGAAAGCGAAACCAATATAATTTCACCCTGCGAAGGCGCGACAATTATAATTAGCGGCGAAGAAACAGAATATCAAACTGACGAAAACGGAGAAGTGTCATTAAGCTTTGAAAACGAGGGCAGATACATCGTTTCTGCAAAAAAGACAAAATTTTCTGGTGAAAACGAAGTACCTACAATTACCGCACCTGTATGCGTGATTGAAGTAAAGACGCCGCCCGAGATTGAACTAATTCACAACATAGCAAAATCTTATACGCAGACAGATTTTACGCAAGATGATGTAAATCTTCCGTGGATTGTTGCTGATATGTCAGTGTATGAAGAGCTTTTTCCCGAAAGCGACAATATTTTGAGCGATGAGCAAAAAGAAGCTGCGATGATGACGATTACAAAGGCTTTATGCGATGCCCAAAGACCTGGTGATTTAGCAAAGGGCATTATAGCATTGCGTTCACTTGGTTATGATGCTAAAAATATTTATACTAATGATTTTGAAAAAGTAGACGCTGTAAAAAAACTTACAGATATGGTAGATTTAGAAGAAGAGTCAGTAACAAATATTTATACTATACCGTATGTTATCATTGCTCTATCACAAGACGAAACGTACGCAAGCAGGGAGCAGATGGACTTTTTGATACAGTCAGTTATAGACACAAAAGCAAGCTGGCAAAGTGTTGAATACGGAACAGATGCCTTAACACCGATACTTTTAGCACTTGCTCCTTTTTGTGAAGAAAACCAAGAAATAGAAGCACTCTGCAATGAAACAGTTGAAATTTTAAAATCAGAACAGCGCCAGGATGGTTTAATTGACGGTTTTGCAGGCTATGAGTCTGCTTCAACAGGACTTGCAATTTGTGCATTATCAGCTTTGGGAATTGACTCTGCTACAGTTAAAGCTTTAGATACAAGCTTAATTTCGGGCTTGCTTTCTACAGCGAACAGCGAACTCACTGGTCTTTCAAACGCCTTTGCAACAGAGCAGGGCTTTCGCGGACTTCTATCCTGGCAATTTCTTTTGGAAAACAGCGGAAAAACTATGTATGACTTTTCGGACTGTTCTATGAATGAAGTAAATATGCCTAATGTAGAAAACTGCCCTGTTATCTTTAATATAACACCGCAGAGTGCTGTAGTTACAGTAGACGGTGCCGAAGAATTTTTCAAAAATTCTTTTGACCTTCCTGCGGGTACATACAGCTATTCGGTTTCTGCATCGGGTTATGAAACAAAGATTGGTGAATTTACAGTAAGCGAAGAAGAAGCGCAAAATCGCACAAAAAAGACAATAGCTTTAACACTTTCTTCAAGCTATAGCGGTGGCGGTATAAGCAGACCGCCTGCTTACGACGATGAAGAAAAAGACGATGTTGAAGTTTTAGAACCTGGTGCTGATAAAGAAAAATCAGAAATATCTGAATTTGAGCAATTTACAGAAGATACTTTCCCCGATGTTTCAGCAGACAGCTGGTATTACCCTTGTGTAGAATATGTATATGAAAACAAATTGTTTAACGGAACAGACAAAGGCTTTGAACCGGAAAACCCTATGACAAGAGCGATGCTTGTAACTGTATTACACAGACTAAGCTCATCTATAGAGCAAGCAGATAATTCTTTGTTTTCGGACGTTCCCGATGATGCGTGGTTTTCTAAAAGTGTAGCCTGGGCAGCACAAAACAACATCGTAAACGGTGTAGAAGAAGGCGTATTTTTGCCCGATTCTGATATTACAAGAGAGCATCTTGCAGTAATCTTATACAGATTTGCCCTGTATTCAGGCTACGACACATCGGCAAAAGATACAGATATTTCTAAATTTTCCGACAGAGAAAAAATTTCATCATACGCAGAAGATGCTATAAATTATGTAGTTGCAATCGGCGTTATCACCGGCAGAGATAATAATCTTTTAGCACCGCAGGAAAAAGTGACAAGAGCAGAAGTTGCTGCTATGCTGTTTAGATTTGAAAAGGTGGAAAAATAATATTTATGAGTAAAAACATAAGAAGAATTATTCTCGGTGTCGTTGTTTGTTTAATTCTTACGATTTCTTTTTTTGCAGGAAGCGGTTTTGATAAAAATCCTGAAGATGTAAAAGACCCAAGCATAGCAACGACACAAGAGCAAAAAGAACAAAACGAAGAACCCATAAGTATAAAAGATGAACCCACACAAGATATAATTGTAAAAACAGAAAACACGAAAGAACCAATCAGCGAGCCTGAAAAAAACGAAGAACCAGAGCCACAGCAGGACACAGGCAAAAGCGAACACCTTAGCTGCACTTTATCTGTAAATTGTTTTTCGGTGCTTGAAAATTTCGACAAGTTAGACTATAATAAAAAAGAAATAATACCAAAAGACGGAGTAATTTTAAAAGAAATAACCGTAGAATTTTTTCCCGATGAGAGCGTTTTTGATGTGTTACAACGCGAGTTGAAAAACAACAGTATTCACTTTGAGTATGTCTTAACACCTGCATATAATTCTGCATACATAGAAGGAATAGGAAATTTGTATGAATTTGACTGCGGTGAGCTTTCGGGCTGGATGTATAAAGTAAACGGAATAAAACCGACTTACGGCTGTTCGCAGTATAAGTTAAAAGACGGCGATAAAATCGAGTTTTTTTACAGCTGTGATATGTTTAAATAAACAAAAATTCTAATTGAGGTAGCATAAGTGAACGAATTTAAAACGTACCACCCAATTGTAAATTTCATATACTTTGTGTTTGTAATAGGGCTTTCGTGCTTTATTTTGCACCCTTTATGCCTTTTGGTTTCTTTTATCTGTGCGTTTTTTTACTCAGCAATGCTAAAAGGGAAAAAGGCAGTTAAAACAAACCTTTTATACATTGTGCCGTTAATGATTTTGGCAGCACTTATAAACCCTGCGTTTAACCACGAGGGTGTGACGATTTTGCTGTATTTGCCGAGCGGAAATCCCTTGACGCTTGAGTCTTTGGTGTACGGACTTTTTGCAGCGATTATGCTTGGAAGCGTTATATGCTGGTTTTCGTGCTTTAACGAGATTATGACAAGCGATAAATTCATATATCTGTTCGGCAGAATCATTCCGTCTTTATCTTTGATACTTTCTATGACGCTTCGGTTTGTGCCGAGATTTTTAACACAGCTAAAGGTCGTCACAAATGCACAAAAGTGTATGGGTCGGGACGTTTCAAACGGAAGTTTCATAAAGCGGATAAAATACGGACTTTCGATTTTATCCATTATGACAACGTGGGCACTTGAAAATGCAATTGAAACTGCCGACAGTATGAAATCCCGCGGGTACGGACTTCCCGAAAGAACAGCATTTTCGATTTTTAATTTTGACAAAAGAGATAAAACAGCACTTTCCTGCATTATCATTTCAGGTGTGTATGTTTTGTCAGGATTCTTTATGGGAAAAATAGATTTTACATATTTTCCGTCAATTAAGGCAGAGAATTTTTCGCTCTACAGTGTAAGTTTATTTATTGTATATACGGCACTTTGTATCTGTCCGATATTAATAGAAGTAAAGGAGGCGCTAAGATGGAAAGCTTTAAAATCGAAAATTTAAGTTTTACATATCCGAATCGTAAAAACAAAGCGTTAGATGATATATCCTTATGCGTTAATGCGGGCGAGTTTTTAACCTTGTGCGGAAAATCAGGCTGCGGCAAGACTACACTTCTAAGGCTTTTAAAGCCCGTACTTTCTCCGCACGGTGAAAGAGGCGGAAATATATATTTTGAGGATAAGCGGATAGATGAGCTTAATTCAAGAGAACAAGCCGAAAAAATCGGATTTGTTATGCAAAACCCCGACAACCAGATTGTAACCGACAAGGTGTGGCACGAGCTTGCCTTCGGGCTTGAAAGCTTAGGATATTCTACGCCCGAAATCAGGGCAAGAGTCTCTGAAATGGCATCGTTTTTTGGTATTGAAGACTGGTTTTACAAAGAAGTTTTAAAGCTGTCGGGCGGACAAAAGCAGCTCCTTAATTTAGCATCTGTTATGGTTATGCAACCGTCTGTTCTTATTTTGGACGAGCCTACGAGTCAGTTAGACCCAATCAGCTCACAGGAATTTTTAAAGACATTGGAAAAAATAAATAAAGAGTTGGGTACAACGATAATTTTATCCGAGCATCGCTTGGAAGATGCAATACCCATTTCTGACAGGGTGGTTGTTTTAGACAGCGGAAAGGTTATTGCCGATAGTACGCCCGAAAAGCTTGGCGATATGCTAAAATTGCAAAATCACGATATGTATAAAGCACTTCCTGCACCTATGCGTATTTTTGGTGCTGTTGAAAGCAGTAAAACCTACCCTGTTACAGTCCGTGACGGAAGATGTTGGTTGGAAGAATACACAAAAACCCACCCCTTAGATGAAAGCGTGATACCAACACTTGCTGACGCACCTGATGTGACTGATGCTGTAATTGAAGTTAAGGATGTGTATTTTAAGTATGAAAAGAATTCACCCGATGTTATAAAGGGACTAAATGTTAAAATAAAAAAGGGCGAGTTCTTTGCCATTGTCGGCGGAAACGGAACGGGAAAAACAACGGCACTTTCGCTGATTTCAGGCATTAACAAGCCTTATCGCGGCACGATACTGATAAACAAAAAATCTGTTTTAAAGTCAAATGACTTATATTGTGGCACTTTGGGAGTTTTGCCGCAAAATCCCCAATCTGTATTTTCAAAAAAGAGCGTATATCTTGAGCTTTTGGATATGCTTTCTGAAAAGAAAATGTCAAAGGAAGAAAAAGAGCTTGAAGTTAAAAATATGGCATCGCTTTGCCGTATCGAAGAGCTTTTGGATTTTCATCCGTATGATTTATCGGGCGGAGAGCAGCAGCGTGCAGCGCTTGCTAAGGTGTTGCTTATGTCACCTGAAATTTTACTGCTCGATGAGCCAACAAAGGGGTTAGATACGCATTTTAAAGAGATTTTTGCTGACATAATATATGATTTAACAAAGGTCGGCGTGACTGTTTTAATGGTTTCGCACGATATTGAGTTTTGTGCAAAATTCACCGACAGATGTGCACTCTTTTTTGACGGCAATATTGTATCGGTTGATACACCGAGAAGATTTTTTGCAGGAAAAAGCTTTTATACGACATCGGCAAACCGAATGGCAAGAAGCATATTGCCAAACGCCGTGCTTGCAGAAGATGTAATAGCTGCCTGCGGTGGAAAAGTCCCTGAAAAAAAGCGTACAACACCGCCGAAAGCTGTTGTTTTAAAAGACGAAAAGCCAACACGAAATGAGGAAAAAACAACAAAGCCCACCTTTGTAAAGATAGTTTTGGGCAGCGTATTTACACTTTTATTTATGCTTACATCTGTTTTTCTTTTGACGGATGTAGACATTTTGGGTTTTTCAAAAATTGAGTGGCTGGATTCTGCGAGCCTGCAGCTAATCAGTCTTATTGAGCTAACACTTGCACTGTTTTGCTTTTTTCCGCAAAAGAATATGGGTGTTAAAATAGCCAAAACAAAGGCAGACTCACGACACAAAAAACGAACCATTGCCGCAACGCTTTTGATTTTAATTGTAGTACCGCTTACTATCTTTATCGGCACTCGTTTTTTTGGAGACAGAAAGTATTATTTTATAAGTCTTTTAATCATTTTAGAAACGATGATACCGTTTTGTATGGTGTTTGAGTCAAAAAAACCGCAGGCAAGAGAGCTTATAATTATAAGCGTAATGTGTGCGATTGCCGTTAGCGGAAGAGCGGCGTTTTTTATGCTGCCGCAGTTTAAGCCTGTTGTTGCACTTGTGATAATTTCAGGAGTGTGCTTTGGCGGCGAAGCGGGTTTTTTGGTTGGTTCTGTGACGGGGTTTGTTTCGAATTTTTTCTTCGGACAAGGTCCGTGGACTCCGTACCAGATGTTCGCTCTTGGCATTATTGGCTTTATTGGCGGCATCCTTTTTAGAACGGGCATTTTAAAGAAAACAAAGGCATCGCTTTGCATATTCGGAGCAGCAGCAACACTTATCATTTACGGCGGGATTATGAATTCGGCAAATGTTATTTTATCGCAGGGCAATCCAAATATTAAGATGATAACAGCATCGTTTATAACAGGCTTTCCTTTTGATTTGGTGCATTCAGTATCTTCTGCCTTGTTTTTGTACTTTTTAGCAG
>CAZCOF010000082.1:0-6865 GCA_964500095.1 uncultured Oscillospiraceae bacterium | reverse complement strand
TGTATACTGCAAATTCCATGAACTGCTTAACCGAAGCACTCGGTATGGGACTTCGCGGCAACGGCACAATACCCGCTGTATATTCGCAGAGAATCGAGCTTGCAAAGCACGCAGGTATGCAGGTATTAGAACTTGTAAAAAAGAATATCCGTCCCCGTGATATTATGACAAAGGACGCGTTTTATAATGCACTTACTGTTGATATGGCACTCGGCTGTTCTACAAACAGTATGCTTCATATTCCCGCTATCGCTCACGAATGCGGTATTGAATTGAGTCTTGACATTGCAAATGACATAAGCTCAAAAACACCCAATCTGTGTCACTTGGCACCTGCCGGAAGAACTTATATGGAAGATTTAGAAGAAGCAGGCGGCGTGTATGCAGTTATGAATGAGCTTAACAAAAAAGCTCTTATCAAAACGGATTGTTTGACAATAACAGGCAAAACAATCGGAGAAAATATCAAAGGTTGCGAAAATAAAAATCCCGATGTTATAAGACCGATTGACAAACCCTATTCTGAAACCGGCGGCATTGCAGTGCTTCGCGGCAATCTTGCGCCTGACGGAAGCGTTGTTAAAAGGTCGGCGGTTCTTCCTGAGATGCTAATACACGAAGGTCCTGCAAGAGTATTTGACTCAGAAGAAGATGCTCAAAACGCCATAAACGCAGGAAAAATCAATCCGGGCGATGTAGTTGTTATCCGCTATGAAGGACCGAAAGGCGGTCCTGGTATGCGTGAAATGCTCAACCCCACTTCTGCAATTATGGGAATGGGGCTTGGAACATCGGTTGCTTTAGTTACCGATGGCAGATTTTCCGGTGCAACAAGGGGTGCGTGCATCGGTCACGTCTCACCCGAAGCTGCAGACGGCGGTATAATCGGCATTGTCGAAGAAGGCGACACCATCAGCATAAACATCCCCGAAAATAAACTTGAATTAAAAGTATCAGACTGCGAAATTGCAAAGCGTATGCAAAGCTTTGTTCCCAAAACAAAAAAGCTTTCAGGATACTTAAAGCGCTATGCAACGCAAGTTTCAAGCGGAGCCAAAGGAGCTGTTTTAAATTGATTAAATTAAATGAACTTTCGTTTCGTCTCCACGCATTATCAGTTATGCGTGATTTGCTAAAAGACCCCGTGATAGCGGCACTCCTTAATTATCTTGACCTTTTAGATAAAGCATCAATTTCTGAAAAAATCGATGCTTATGCCCGCTTTGTAAGCGAGCTTTATAAAACGGGCACTAATACGTTATCCGATTATGTAAAGCAAATTGTATTTGAAAGCGAAAACATTTATGTAAAAACCAAAGGCAAGGGCGAAAATCCTGCCGCTTCTTTAGAGCAGAGCCTGATGGAAGATTTAAAAACCTTTGATGAAATTACCAAGCTGTCTTCGGAAAATTTATTGGATGAATACGATTTTCTGCCACGATTTGACAACGAAAAGTGCGATATAAAAAAGGACTATTTAAAGCGGATTGACAACATTGAAAAATACGGATTTGGCATATACGCAAAATACAGAATGTTCTATATCGGAGAAGCAGGCACGATTGTTCCCGTTCAGAATCCTGATGAAACAAAGCTTTCCGACCTTATAGACTACAAGCGTGAGCAGAAGGTTATAGTAGATAATACAAAGGCGTTGCTGTCGGGCAAGCCTGCGGCAAATATTCTTTTAACAGGAGATGCCGGAACAGGTAAATCATCAACAATAAAAGCCGTTGTAAATGAGCTGTATGACAAAGGACTTCGCATTATTGAAGTCCGCAAAGAGCAGCTGCACAAAATACCGAAAATTCTTGACGAGCTGACAGTAAATCCGTTAAAATTCATCTTGTTTATCGACGATTTGTCTTTTACTAAGGATGACGACAATTTCAGCGCACTAAAGGCGATTTTGGAAGGCTCTGTATCTGCCAAGTCAAATAACGTTGCAATCTATGCAACAAGCAACAGAAGACACTTGGTTAAGGAAAACTTTACAGACCGCGAAGGCGATGATGTCCACTTTAACGACACAATGCAAGAGCTTTTGTCGCTTTCGGAAAGATTCGGTATTCAACTTACCTTCTCAAGACCTGACAAGGCGACATATCTTGATATAGTCCACAACCTTGCAGATAAGCAAAATCTTGAGTATGATATTGATTCGCTTGATGCAGCGGCAGAAAAATTCGCTCTAAAGCGTGGCACACGCTCAGCACGTGCCGCTAAACAGTTTATTGACGGAATTGTTGCCGGGAATATAAAGGACATCAATAAAGCAGAAATAAAATAAACGTTTTTTGCTTTTGAAAACAAAAAAAGCAAAAAATTGTTGACATCAAAGAACACCGGATATATAATTAGAAAAAAAGGAAAGGTAAAAGTGAAAATGATTGCTGTTTCTAAGCTACTTGCTCTAATTATATACGTCATTATAAGCATAATTATTATAGGTTATGTCTATTCGTGTATGTATATATCGCTTGCAAGTCGAAAATATGAAACAGTATCAAGGCTGTTTTCTTTATAAAAAAGTATTAATGCTATCTCCACTTGCAAGCAGCAGGTGGAGATTTTTTTATATTTGAAATTTAACTTAAAGGTGGTCTAAAGATGGATAATGAGCTAATCTTGGTAGTGGATGGTGACAGACGAATTCGCAATCTTATTAACATTACACTGCAGTCACACGATTACAGATGTATCACGGCAAGCAGCGGCGAAAGTGCTCTATTACTGGCAACATCTAACAATCCCCGTGTTATTTTAATGGAACTTAATCTTCCTGATATGGACGGAACAGAACTGATTCATAAAATCCGTTCCTGGTCGGATGTGCCTATTATCGTCATCAGCTCAAGAAAAGAAGACCACGATAAAGTTATGGCTTTGGATGCAGGTGCTGACGAATACCTCACTAAGCCCTTTTCGGTTGAAGAATTACTCGCAAGACTCAGAGTTATCAGTCGCAGATATTCACCGACTAAACAGCGTGTTGAAACTATGCCGGTATTTAAAAACGGAAATTTAAAAATCGATTTTTTGTCAAACTGTGTTTATGTAAATAATAAAGAAATCCATCTTACACCTATTGAATATAAGATTTTATGTATGCTTTCTCACAACTGCGGAAAGGTTTTAACTCACACCGACATAACAAAAGAAATCTGGGGCAACTGCTGGGAAAGCACAGTTACAACGCTTCGCACCTTTATTGCATCGCTGAGAAGAAAAATCGAAGCAGATAACGAGCAGGAATACATCCACACTCATACAAGCGTGGGATACAGAATGATAGAGATAGAAAGTTAAATAAAAGGAGCTGTAGCAAAATCATTTTGCTGCAGCTCCCCTTTTTTATTTAGTCAAAATTTTATCAATTGGCTTTTTTATTAGCCTTATCCACAATTTAACCGTAACACCTGTAAATATTGCAGAGATTATTGTCCCTTCCCTTGTGCCGAGTAATGAACCGTCAAAGAAGATTAAAGAAAGCACAATAGAAAACGCTACCCACGACACGTCAAAAGCGATTTTAACATTTGAAAATTCTTTATGTATTACGTCCGAGAGTGCTTTTACAAATGCTTCGCCGGAGTTAAGTATTACATCAGCAATGACTCCGAGTGTGATGCCAAAGCCGAGAATAACAACTCCGCCCACAACAAGCAAAAGCTTTGCAATATAATTATCGTTTGGAATAAAGCCTGCAAGCCATAAACCAAAATCCGTAAAATATCCGAAAAGAAACGACAGCGGAATTTGAAGAAGCTGTATGGGTTTAAAATTTTTACGAAGCAGCAACACTTGTCCGAGCAGCAACACGCAATTTGATATTGTAAGCCACGTTCCGAATGACAAAAACGGGAATTTGATGCTTACAACATTCGCAACTGACGATATTGGAGAAACACCTAATTCTCCGTGCTTAGTAAGTGCAACACCTATGCCCATAAAGAACAGGCACATAATAAATAACAAATATCTTTTTATAGTTTCATACTTTTTCATAGTTACCCTCGCTAAAGTTTGCTTTTTAAGCTAAGTATAACATAAAATAAGCAGAAAATCAATTTTTATTACAAACCTAAAAATACGTATATTTTGTCAGCCAAGTACCCTTTATGTAGCGTATTCCAAAAACGACAGCCCTGAAAATCCAGTCACACGCCATAGCATACCATACACCCATCACGCCAAATCCCATATAGTTTCCGAACACATAGCTGAGCATTACCCTGAAAATCCACATAGAAAAAATAGAAACTATCATCGTAAACTTCACATCGCTTGCTGCCCTGAATGCGTTTGGCAACGGAAAAGCAATGGGCCAGACAGTACATACGCACACGCTGTGAAAAAGTATGATTTCTATAGTTAAAGAACTCGCTTCAGGCGACAGATTATAAACGCCGACAATCTGTTTTACAAACAGACAAATAACAACTGAAACAGCAATAATTATGGTGTAAGCCATTTTTAGCAGCTTGTTGGTGTATTGCCTTGCCTGCTCTTTTTCTTTGGCACCGACACATCTTCCTACAATAGTAATCATTGCCAAGCCTATTGCACTACCCGCCGTATACTGAAGAGACGTAATCGTATTTCCGATTGAATTTGCAGCAATTTGTGCTGTGCCGAATGTGGCAACCAAGCTTTGAGTAATTACCTTGCCGAATTGGAACATACTGTTTTCAAGCCCGTTTGGTATGCCGATTCCGCATATTTCTTTAATTATTTTAAGATCGAATTTTGTTTTAAACAGCTTTTCGATATAGATGGTATTTTTCTTGTCATAAAGCGGTATTAACAGCATAACAGCACCTACCAAACGCGAAACCGTTGTTGCAATCGCAGGACCTTCTGCTCCCATATTAAGACCATAGATTAAAATTGCGTTTCCAACGATATTTACAGCATTCATAGCCAATGATGATGTAAGAGAAATTTTTGTATTTCCTATTGCCCGAAAAATCGCAGCACAAGCATTATAAATTCCTAAAAAAGGATATGAAATCGCAAGATATAAAAAATAGTCCTGTGCACTTTTCATAACATCTGCGTCTGTTTTTCCAAAAATCAAGCGAAGAATAGGAACGTTAAATACGTAAGCTATAACAGATACTAAAAATGAAACTGCAAAAACAACCCACAAAAGTTGATTTGATGCAGACTTTGATGTTTCTGTGTCTTTTTTTCCCAAAAGCTGTGATATAACAACCGCTCCGCCTGATGCAAGTGCAGTGAATAAATATGTGAGCAGAAGGTCTAAAGTGCTTACTAAAGAAACACCGGAAATTGCCGCTTCGCCTGCAGTTGAAATCATTATGGAATTAATTATGCTTGAAGTGATAGATAAAACTTGCTGTGCAATCAGCGGATAAACTATTCTGTTTACTTCCTTTTTTGAAAATAACATAGCATTTTTCTCCTGTTTTTTTCTATATTATAACATCTGCAAAAAATAAATAATATGAAATTATATAAAATAACTTGTACAAAACATAGATTTATGCTATTATTATTTATGGTGATGATTATGTTTAAAATAGGTCGTACAGAGTACAGAAACACAAATCAACCGCATAAGCATAGTTTTTATGAAATACTACTCTACATCGAAGGCAAAGGTACTGCTTGTACAAGTATGGGGAATTATCGTTTTGCTCCCGGAAGTATTCTTATAATACCACCCGGTGTGACCCATTCCACAAAATCTGAAAGTGGGTCTAAAAGCTTGTACATAAACGGAGATTTTGAGCAGATTCTTAATTTTAAAGAACCTGTCATATTAAATGACAACGAAAAGAAAGAGGGCCTGCAGCTTGCTGCAATGCTTTATAACAACAGATTGGAAACTGATGAATTTCTTTCCCATCTATGCTCTTCGTTTATGTATTTTGTTTTAAAAAATACTAAACCTGAAGACAGAATATATCGCACTGTCAATAAAATAAAATATCAGATTTCAGACAAGTTTTATGATGCAGACCTGTCCTTAAAAAAGTTGTTACGCGAAAGTGGCTATGCCCAAGATTACATCCGTTACCAGTTTAAAAAAATAACCGATAAAACACCGAATGAATTCTTAACCGAAACAAGAATAAAGCACGCATGTTTTCTGATTGAAAGGTATGAAAATTCACTTTCTTTAATGGAAATTTCAGAACAATGCGGATATACTGACTATGTTTATTTTTCAAAAAGATTTAAACAATTAAACGGCGAAAGCCCTAAAAAATATAAAGAGAAAATCTGTAATCAAAATATCGGTTGACAAACAAAGAAAATTATGGTAATATTTCTTTAGCACTGTGTGTGCTGAAAAATGTAAAAAATTGTCGGGAATTTGTAAATTCCCGAATAAAACTTACAGCACACTGTGTGCTACGGGTTTACTATTTTGTTATGAAAAGAGGTTTTTTATGTTTTTTGCAAAGAAAATCGGTTGCCGTATATTTCAAGCAGCATTTAGAATGGCTATGCCTGTGCTCCCATACAGAGAGCCTGAGATTATTAATTCTTGTACAAGGCTTGGAAAAATATTAAAGAAAGAAAAAGCAACTTCTGTACTTATTGTTACAGACAAGGGTATCGTTAATAACGGACTGTTAGCGTCGGTTTTAGAAGCATTAAAGGCGAGCAACATTCAATATGTTATTTATGATGATACATTACCTAACCCTACTGTCATAAATGTCGAAGAAGCATTAAAGCTCTATAACAAAAACAAGTGCGACTGCCTTATAGCAATCGGCGGTGGTTCTTCAATGGACTGTGCGAAGGCAGTCGGTGCACGCGTTGTGTATCCAAAGAAAACTGTGAATCAGTTGGGCGGCAAACTCAAAGCTTGGCGCAAATTGCCTAC
>CAZCOF010000081.1:0-6960 GCA_964500095.1 uncultured Oscillospiraceae bacterium | reverse complement strand
ATAAATCAGGCGATTAAGGCTCACGGCACAATGGCAAAGGACCGTGATTACGTTGTAAAAGACGGTCAGGTAATAATCGTTGATGAATTTACGGGTCGTTTGATGTTCGGCCGTCGCTACAGCGACGGACTTCATCAGGCAATTGAAGCCAAAGAAAACGTAAAGGTTGAACGTGAGAGCAAAACCTTAGCGACTATTACTTTCCAGAACTATTTCAGATTATATAAAAAGCTCTCAGGTATGACGGGTACAGCACAGACCGAAGAAGCGGAATTTCAGGAAATTTATAAGCTTGACGTTATCGTTGTTCCTACCAACAAGGAGCTTCGCCGTCAGGATTTATCGGATGCCGTTTATAAAACTGAAAAGGGCAAGTTTTTAGCTGTAGTTGAACAGGTAAAAGAATGTAACCAAAAAGGTCAGCCTGTTTTGGTCGGTACAGTTACGATTGAAAAATCAGAGCTTTTGTCGGCACTTTTAAAGAAAAACGGCATAAAACACGAAGTGCTAAATGCAAAATTCCACGAAAAAGAAGCCGAAATTATAGCTCAGGCAGGAAAACCGGGTGCAGTTACGATTGCTACAAATATGGCAGGTCGTGGTACTGATATTATGCTCGGCGGTAATGCTGAATTTATGGCAAAGCACGAAATGAAAAGGCTCGAATACTCTGACGAATTAATAGCAGAAGCTACAGGCTATGGCGAAACAGATGATGAAGAAATTTTAAAAGCGAGAAAGACGTTTGCAGAACTTATGGCAAAATATAAAGCAGAAATTATGCCCGAAGCCGAAAAGGTTAAAGAAGCAGGCGGTTTATTCATAATTGGTACAGAACGCCACGAATCACGCCGTATTGACAACCAGCTTCGTGGTCGTGCCGGTCGTCAGGGCGATCCCGGTGTTTCAAAATTCTACATTTCGTTAGAAGACGATTTGATGAGACTTTTTGGTTCCGACAGAATTAAAGCGGTTGTTGACACGCTCGGTTTAGAAGAAGATCAGGCAATCGAAAACAAGATGTTAACAGGTGCTATTGAAACGTCTCAAAATAGAGTTGAAGGTAGAAACTTTGATATAAGAAAGCACGTACTGCAGTACGACGACGTTATGAATCAGCAAAGAGAGATTATCTACTCACAGCGTCAGACGGTATTAAACGGCGACAGCGTAAAAGACAATATCTTAAAAATGATAAAGGACTTTACAGAAGAGTCTGTTTTGCGCTTTGCAGCTGATGAAAATTCACCTGAAAACTGGAACGTAACGGGACTTTTAGAGTTTTTAGAAAGCGTATATTTGTTGCCCGATCAGGTGTCTTACACAAAGGAAGAGCTTTTTGATATGTCACGCGAAGGACTTATTTCAGAGCTTACTGATATAGCAAACAAAAATTATCAGGCAAAAGAAGACGAACTCGGCAGTGACGTAATGCGTGAAATTGAACGTGTGGCACTACTTCGTTCTGTTGACAGCAAGTGGATTGACCATATTGACGCTATGGACCAGTTAAAGCATGGCATCGGTCTTCGTGCGTACGGACAGCAAGACCCTGTTATGATGTATAAATTTGAAGGCTTTGATATGTTTGAAGAAATGATTGCTACAATCAGAGAATCAACCTTAAAGATACTGTTCCACGCAAAAGTCACAGCTCCAGTTGAGCGTGTTCAGGTGGCAAACCCGATTAAGCCGGCTGCCGACGGAACAATTGCGCCAAAACAGGCAAAATCGCAGAAAAAGGTAGGAAGAAATGATTTATGTCCCTGCGGCAGCGGTAAAAAGTATAAAAAGTGCTGCGGTGCTAACGAATAAGTAAAACAAAATTTATTATAAAGGAATGATAAAATGATAGTCGAGCTTGACCAGTACCGCTTGGATTTAGCGGCAATGGCAGACGCAATCCGTGAGATGGGGGATTCACTTTGAAATCCCTAAAAAGGAAGAAAAAATAAAAGAATTAGAAGAAATGTCCGCTAAAGAAGATTTCTGGAACGATATGGAAAACTCTCAAAAAGTTTTGCAGGAAATCAAGCAGCTAAAGGATAAAGTGGCGCGATTTATGAAGCTTTCGGGCGACCACGATGATATGCTGACTTTAGTTGAGCTTGCAATTGATGAAGAAGACGAGAGCTTGCTTGCTGAAATAGAAGAAGGTGTAAAAGCCTTGTCCGATGAGCTTGAAACCTTGAAGTTAGAAACGCTCCTATCGGGCAAGTATGACAAAAACAACGCAATTATAGCAATTCATCCGGGTGCGGGCGGAACGGAGGCTCAGGACTGGGCGGCGATGCTTCTTCGTATGTATCAGCGTTGGGGAGAGCGACGTGGATTTTCAGTTTCTACACTTGACTATTTAGCGGGTGATGAAGCAGGAATTAAAAGTGTTACAATTCAGCTCTCGGGCGAAAATGCCTACGGTTATGCGAAGTGTGAAAAGGGTGTACACAGGCTCGTGCGAATATCTCCGTTTGATGCATCAGGCAGACGTCACACATCGTTTGCATCAGTCGATGTAATGCCCGAAATTGACGATGATATCGAAATAAACATAAGACCTGAAGACTTAAAGGTAGATACATTCCGTGCCAGCGGTGCAGGCGGTCAGCACATCAATAAAACTGACTCTGCAATCCGTATGACGCACATTCCTACAGGCGTTGTTGTATCCTGCCAGACAGAGCGCTCACAGCATCAAAATCGTGAAAACGCTATGAAAATGCTGAAGGCAAAGCTTGTTGAAATGGCAGAGCGTGAACAGAAAGAAAAAATTGAAGACCTAAAAGGCGATATGAAAGATATCGCCTGGGGTAGCCAGATTCGCTCTTATGTATTCCATCCGTACAATATGGTAAAAGACCACAGGACAAACTTTGAAATGGGAAATATCGGTGCTGTTATGGATGGTGATTTGGACGGATTTGTAAACGAATATCTAAAGGCAACGGCTGCAGGGACTATAAATTTGAAATAAAAAAAGAAGAACATCGTACGATGTTCTTCTTTTTTTA
This sequence comes from uncultured Oscillospiraceae bacterium, assembly GCA_964500095.1. Lineage (GTDB taxonomy): Bacteria > Bacillota > Clostridia > UBA1381 > UBA9506 > Congzhengia. The sequence continues at coordinate 3,949 of CAZCOF010000081.1, read as the reverse complement.
GTCTTCTATCGATATCTGATTTGATTGATTATATTTTACTCCAAAATGCTCATAAGCTTTCATTGTTGCCATTCTGCCACGTGGCGTTCTTGACAAAAATCCTAACTGCAACAGATATGGCTCATAAACATCTTCTATTGTGTTTGCATCTTCTCCGATTGATGCAGCGAGTGTGTCAAGTCCAACGGGACCGCCATTAAAGTTTTCTATAATAAACATCATCATACGTCTGTCGATGTTATCAAGTCCTAAGTTGTCTACTTCCATTAGTGAGAGTGCGTGGTCAGCAAGTTCCTGCGTTATTGCACCGTTTCCCTTAACTTCGGCAAAGTCACGCACACGCTTTAACATTCTGTTGGCAATTCGGGGTGTTCCGCGTGAACGACGTGCAATTTCTAAAGCGCCTGATTCATCAATCTTTGTTCCTAAAATATCAGCACTTCTCGTTACGATTTTACACAATTCTTCGGGTGTGTATAATTCAAGCCTTGAAATAACACCGAAGCGGTCACGAAGCGGCGCGGTGAGTAATCCTGTTCTTGTTGTAGCACCGATTAGTGTAAACTTGGGCAGGTCAAGTCGCACAGAGTGTGCACCCGGACCTTTACCCAAAATAATGTCTAAAGAGTAGTCTTCCATAGCGGGGTAGAGGATTTCTTCCACGCTTCGGGAAAGTCTGTGAATTTCATCTATAAACAAAACATCGTTGTGCGAAAGGCTCGTTAAAATTGCAGCCAAGTCGCCCGCTTTTTCAATAGCGGGTCCTGACGTTACACGTATTGATACACCCATTTCGTTGGCGATAATGGCGGCAAGTGTCGTTTTTCCAAGTCCGGGCGGGCCGTAGAGCAAAACGTGGTCTAAGGCTTCGTTTCGTGCTTTTGCCGCTTCTATATATATAGACAAATTGTCCTTAACCTTAGTTTGTCCTATGTATTCAGACAAGGTTTTAGGACGTAAGCTGTATTCAGCTTCTTCTTCGTTTCCTAAGGTTCTTGAAGACACTATTCTTTCTTCAAAATCACCTGAAAATTGCTGGTCAATAGGCATAATTATAATCTCCTTTTATCGCATAAGGCGGATTAGTGCAGCTTTAATTGTGTCTTCTGTTGAGAGTCCTTTTTCTACAGATGATACTGCACGAATTGCATCGGCTCTTGGGTATCCTAAGACAACTAAAGCTTCCACTGCGTCGTTTGAAGAGTTTACGGGAGCGAAAATTTCGCTACCTTCATCTCCACCCAATTTTATTTCTTTTCCTTTGAATTTGTCTTTTAACTCAAGCACGATTTTTTGTGCAAGCTTTGGTCCTACGCCCTGAGCGCGTGTTATTGCTTTATAATCGTCTGTAACGATAGCTACGATCAAAGCTTCGGGCGTAAGTGCAGATAAAACTGCTAAAGCCGCCTTTGGACCTGCACCGTTTACTGAAATAATCATCTTAAAAACATCTAATTCTTCGTGTGTCAAAAAACCGTACAAATCAAACAAATCCTCAGCTACACGAAGATAGGTATATATTTTTACTTCTTCTTGTTTGTTAAGCTTGGAGAGTGAAACGGGCGTCATAAAAACCTTAACGCCGAATGCTCCTGTATCAATTGTTACAGAGTTTTCATCTACAAAATCAACGATTCCTTTTACAAATGAAATCATTAAATTCCCTCCTCTTTTACTAAACTGTGATATTGGGCGGAATACCCGTGACACATAGCAATCGCCAAAGCGTCAGCTACATCATCGGGCTTTGGTACGGCGTTTAAATTAAGCATCGATGTTACCATACGCTGGACTTGACCTTTTTGTGCTCTGCCGTAGCCCGCAACCGCCTGCTTTATCTGTAGCGGCGTGTACTCAAAAACGGGAACGTTTAATATCGTGGCAGCAAGTATACAAACACCGCGTCCGTGTGCAACGGAAATTGCAGTTTTTACGTTTGTGTTAAAAAACAGCTCTTCAATAGAAAAAGCATCGGGCTTGTGTTTTTCAATTAATGTTGCCACGCTTTCGTAAATGTCGCGAAGTCTGTCGGTCAGCTTTTGCCCCGAGGGGGTTGTGATAGCACCGTATTCAATTGGCGTAAATTTGTGCCCGTCATAGTGAATTACACCGTATCCGACGATAGCAATTCCGGGGTCAATACCAAGAATAATCATTCTTTTTCTCCAAAATGTAAAAAAATGTTGAGTTTTTTGCTCGTATACGTTATAATTGTACCATAAATAAAATAAAAATGCAAGGAAGTTAGGTGTAAACATTATGAAACTTTGGGGCGGAAGATTTTCAAAAGCTACCGACGCTTTAGTTGATGACTTTAATTCATCAATCAGATTTGATGCAAGAATGTATGAGCAGGATATAACAGGAAGTATGGCTCACGCTGAGATGTTGGGAAGACAGGGAATAATACCAAAAGACGATGCTGATTTAATAGTAAAGACATTAGGTGAAATATTGGCTGACATCGAAGCAGGCAAGGTTGAGTTTTTGATTGACGCTGAAGATATTCACATGAATATAGAAACAATTTTAATTGAGCGAATAGGCGATGTCGGCAAAAAGCTCCACACAGGCAGAAGCAGAAACGACCAGGTTGCACTTGATTTACGTATGTATTTGCGTGATGAAGTCGCACAGATTGAAGAAATGCTAAAAGACGCTATGGCAACAATTTTAGATATTGCAGAGAAAAACGTTGACACAATTATGCCGGGCTATACTCACCTGCAAAAGGCACAACCAGTGACCGCAGCACATCATTTTATGGCGTATTTTCAGATGTTTTCCCGCGATTTAGATCGCTTACGTGACTGTTTTAAAAGAATTAATATCATGCCCTTAGGCTCAGGAGCATTAGCCGGCACAACATACCCATTAGACCGTGAGTTTGTAGCACAAAAACTCGGTTTTGACGGTATCACTCGCAACTCTATGGATGGTGTATCTGACCGTGATTTTGCAATAGAGTTATCAAGCGTATTATCAATTTTAATGATGCATTTGTCACGTTTTTGTGAAGAACTTGTTATGTGGTCAAGTCACGAATTTTCATTCGTTGAAATGGATGATTCATACTCAACAGGCTCATCCATTATGCCGCAGAAGAAAAATCCTGATGTTGCAGAGCTTATTCGTGGAAAAACGGGCAGAGTTTACGGCAGTCTAACAACGCTTTTAACTATGATGAAGGGTTTGCCATTAGCGTACAACAAGGATATGCAGGAAGACAAAGAGGCGATTTTTGACGCTGTTGATACTGTAAAGCTTTGCTTGCCCGTATTTACAAATATGATTAAAACTATGACAATCAAAGAAGAAAAAATGGCTCGCGGTGCTACGGGCGGCTTTACAAATGCTACGGACCTTGCAGACTATTTGGTTAAGTGCGGTGTGCCTTTTCGTTCGTCACACGCAATAGTAGGCAAGATGGTAGCTAAAGCGGTTGAGAAAAACTGCGACTTGGATGAATTCTCATTGGAAGAAATGAAAGAATTTTCGGATTTAATAGATGAAGACATATACGATGCAATTGCAATAAAAACGTGCGTGGACGAAAGAAAAGTCATCGGCGGACCTGCAAAAAATCAAGTTTTAAAAGAAATAGAAAACGGACGCAAGCTTTTAAAATAAACCTTAATTTCAGCGGTTTTTTTATAGAAAAAAATTCCAAATTGGGTTGACTTTAAAATCGGAATGTGATATAGTAACGTAGTACCGCAAAGGTATATGACTTTATTTTTTTGGGAGGAGCATGTTAAATGCAGAAGGGCACAGTAAAATGGTTTAACGCTCAGAAAGGTTTTGGATTCATCGCAGCTGAAGACGGTACAGACGTATTCGTTCATTTTTCAGCTATCGCAATGGATGGTTTTAAAACACTTGATGAAGGTATGGAAGTACAGTTCGAAGTTGTTGAAGGTGAAAAAGGTCCTCAGGCAGCAAACGTAAC
>CAZCOF010000080.1:0-7079 GCA_964500095.1 uncultured Oscillospiraceae bacterium | reverse complement strand
CGCGAGCTAAATGTGCTAACGCACGCTAAATTACTTCGTAGCTAAATTGACCTTCGGTCAGCTTTGGCGAATTTAATTTAGCTACTCCGAAGGAGTTATTTAGCTATTGCGAAGCAATAATTTCGCTTTGCACGAAAGTGCAAAATTTAGCTAAAATCTGTTGCATCTATTATGTAGCCGAAAGACAAAACAAAAACCTATCGATAAACATCGATAGGTTTTTGTTCGTTTGTTCATTTTTTGCTATTTTAGCAATTCTTCCAATGTTACATTTAAAACCTTGGAGATAGCAAGAAGTTCTATGTCGGTTACAAATCTTTTTCCGCACTCTATTCTTTGAATAGCGTTTTTATCAACATCAAGACCTGCCAACTGAAGTCTGTCTGCTAAGATTCTTTGTGAAATATTTAATCCTTTTCTAAAAAGAGCAATTTTTTTGCCGCAAATATTATTCAGCCCATCTTCGCTTTTGTTAATAAACATAAAAATTCTCCCTTTTTGACATTTAGTGCTTGTCAATAATAAAATTATATGCTATAATAAAGTAAAATATGACATTCACAGAATGTCAAAAATATGGAGAGAACTAATATGGGAAATATAAAGATTCTTATGTTTTCTAAAAAGCAAAACATATTTTGTGACTATGCGGAAGCATTTTTAAAAAGTAGTTTATGTGAAAATGAATTTGTTTCAGTACGTGGAAATATGGACGATAAACTAAATGAGGAATATTGTTATTACTATCCTGAATACGTGATTTCGTTTGTGTCACCCTGGATTATTCCAAGTTCGATTTTAAACTCTGCCAAAATAGCGTCCATCAATTTTCATCCGGGTTCTCCTGAATATCCAGGGACAGGTTGTTATAATTTTGCACTCTACGAAAATGCTAAGCGATATGGCGTCACTGTACACCATATGAAAGAAAAAGTTGACACGGGAAATATTATAATGACGTCATATTTTAATGTTTCTCCTTTTGAGACGGTAGAAACTTTAAAGCTAAAATCAATGAACCATTTGCTGCTTTCTTTTGAAAAAATACTATCATATATTATGTCCGATCTTCCGCTACCACAGTCTGATGAAATATGGAAACGGAATCCATTTACAAGAAAACAAATGTACGAATTGTTTGAAATAGATTATACAAAACACGATAGTAGTGAAGTAGAAAGGCGAATTCGTGCTGCTGCCTATCCCGGAATGGCTGGAGCTTTTATAAAAACGTACAATAAAAAGTTTTATTTACCTTACGAAAACAGAAAACCTATTGTATGATAAATATTCAGGACAAAGGGGACATTATTGCAGACAAGAAGCGGGTATGTTGTCTAAATGCTCTGTGTCCGCTTTATACAAATTGCAGATGCATAATTGAAAGATTAAAAGCTATTTATGCCGGCACAGCAACAAATGATGGAGTAAAGGGTGCGGATTGGTATTTAATTAACTATGGGAAATTGCCAAATTGCTACATATACCACACGTTTGTTGAGATTGAATAAGGAGAAACCAAATGACTTACAAAGAAAATTTAAAACAAAATGCATTTAAACCAATAAAAGAAAATCCCATTATATTGGATTTTACGGGATGTAGATACTTAGGGGAAATACACCTTGAATTAAAAGAAAAATTTGGATTTCCTGAATATTATGGTGAGAATTGGGATGCTTTATGGGACTGCATGCAGGGGTTGTTTTGCCAAAGAGGAAATTTTAAAGTGAATATATATGGATTTTCAACACTTTCCGATGACTTGAGAGATTATTGCAAAACAATGTTTAAAATTTTTGGTGATGTGCATAAAGAGACGCCAAATGTAACATTTGAACTTATTTCATAATATTAAAAACCCTGTCGCAAGACAGGGCTTTTAATATTTTATTACCAAAGCTGTTCATAAAGCTTCTTTATTTCTTCTGGTGTTGCTACTTAAAACATTGCACACATTTGCACATTCCATCGTGCTATAATATGCAAAAAGAGATAAGCAGATAAAGAATGGAGGTGTAAAAGTGAGATATAGTACGAAATGGAAAATGTGGAAGACAATGCTTGATTTAAAAACCTGCTTGAATTGTCGAAAGAATAATGGTAAAATATATGATATAAATGAAAAAGTAGACCCAGAGCCGCCGCTTCATCCAAATTGCAGATGCATAATTGAAAGATTAAAAGCTATTTATGCCGGCACAGCAACAAATGATGGAGTAAAGGGTGCGGATTGGTATTTAATTAACTATGGGAAATTGCCAAATTGCTACATATACCACACGTTTGTTGAGATTGAATAAGGAGAAACCAAATGACTTACAAAGAAAATTTAAAACAAAATGCATTTAAACCAATAAAAGAAAATCCCATTATATTGGATTTTACGGGATGTAGATACTTAGGGGAAATACACCTTGAATTAAAAGAAAAATTTGGATTTCCTGAATATTATGGTGAGAATTGGGATGCTTTATGGGACTGCATGCAGGGGTTGTTTTGCCAAAGAGGAAATTTTAAAGTGAATATATATGGATTTTCAACACTTTCCGATGACTTGAGAGATTATTGCAAAACAATGTTTAAAATTTTTGGTGATGTGCATAAAGAGACGCCAAATGTAACATTTGAACTTATTTCATAATATTAAAAACCCTGTCGCAAGACAGGGCTTTTTATGATTTATTACCAAAGCTTTTCATAAATTGCTTTTATTTCTTCCAATGTAGGAGTTTTTGGATTAGTCCTTGTACAGGCATCTTTTAGTGCGGCTTCTGCCATTTGAGGGATTTGTGCAAAATATTCTTCCTTTGTGCAGACTTTAGTTTCTGATATTGATAAGGGCATATCCATTTCTCTCATCATAAACTGGCACCAGTTTGACAAAGCGAGCACTGTAGTTACAATGTTAAAATTTTGAAGTCCTAATATTCTTGCTATTGTAGCGTATTTTCTTACGTGCTTGGGATAGTCAGTTTTTAAGTGTGAATATTTATCAATTTCGCTGTTGTATTCAATGATATGTGGTAATAACATTGCGTTTGCACGGCCGTGCGGAATGTGAAATGCCGCCCCAAGTTGGTGAGCCATACTGTGGTTTATGCCTAAAGATGCTGTGTTAAAAGCAAGCCCTGCAAGGCAAGACGCAACGTGCATTTTCTGGCGTGCGTGCGTGTCGTTGTTATCCAGATACGAACGAAGTAAAAACGACCCTGTTATTTCTATAGCCTTTTCAGCTAGGGCTGCTGAAAACTCGTTGTTGTCAGTACTTACATAAGATTCAAGCGCGTGCGTGAACACGTCCATACCTGTATCTGCAGTTATTTTAGGTGGTACGGACTTTACCAACACTGCATCTAAAATTGCTTCGTCAGGAAGCAAGGAGTCGCTTGCAAGCGGTGTTTTTGTATGATTTTCGGGGTCGCTGATAACAGAGAATGATGTAACTTCGCTGCCTGTACCGCTTGTTGTCGGGATAGCAATCAAAGTGGGACGTGTGAAGCTTTCATCTGTTTGTACTGCCACTTCGCGAATGGCTTTTGCTGAATCTATTGCAGAACCGCCGCCGATGGCGATAAGCACATCTGCACGTAAATCCAACACAGCAATAACACCTGAAGATATTTTTTCGATAGGCGGGTCGGGAATTACGTCGTCAAAAATCTGCCACTTGACATTTGCTTTGTTAAGTCGCGTGGTAATAAGCTCTATCATACCGCTTTTTACAACGTAGGGGTCTGCGATTACAAGAGCTTTTTTGTATGCTAATTCCGAAAGTCTGTCCAAAGAGTTTTCTCCAAAATATATTTGTGTTTTAATGTCAAATTGTTTCATTTTAGTGTATCCATTCCTTTTATATAAAATCGACATACCTTCATTATACTACAACAAAATCTATAAATCAATATTTTTTTATCGAAATATTTTAACAGATAAGCACTTATTTTTAAAATAAAATATTGAATTATATAAAAATGTGTGATAAAATCAAATAGGTTTGCCGAAGGATTGGAAAAAACAAAGTCAAAGGAGCTTATTATGATAATTAAGAACGGAAAAATTTTTGATGCAGTAAACAAAGAGCCGTATATCGCAGATATACTGGTTGAAGACGGAAAAATTAAACAAATTGGAAAAGATTTAAGCAGCAAAAACGAAGAAATCATTGACGCAGAAGGAAAAAATATCTATCCGGGATTAATTGATGCTCACTCTCATATTGGTTTATGGGGATACGGTGCAGCGGGCAAGGATACTGATTTAAACGAAAGAAACGATATCCTAAATCCCCACGTAAGAGGAATAGACGGCTTTGACCCGTTTGATGAAGGGTTAAAAAGAGCTGTTGCAGGCGGTGTAACGACAATTGGTGCAGGTCCTGGAAGTGCTGCTATTATAAGCGGTACATTTATGGCGGTTAAGACATACGGAACTTGTGTTGATGATATGTGCATAAAAGATGGTGTTGCAATGAAATGTGCATTGGGCGAAAATCCGAAAAATGTTTTCGGATCAAAATGCGACAGCGCAAGACAGACAACGGCTGCAAAGCTACGTGAAATTTTGTTTAACACCCGCACATATATGTACTCAAAAGAGAGTATGGATGATGCAGCACGCAAAACTAAATTTGATATGAAGCAAGAAGCGATGATTCCTGTACTTGCGGGTGAGATGCCGCTTAAAATCCACGCTCACAGAGCTGACGATATCTTAACAGCGATAAGAATAGCAAAAGAATTTGATATAAAAATTACAATCGAACATTGTACAGAAGGTCATCTTATCGCAGAAAAAATAGCAGAGGCGGGTTATCCTGTTGCAGTAGGTCCCCTGATGCTTGGTGCGACAAAGCGTGAACTTATGAACAAATCCGAAGAAACTGCAGCGGTTCTTACAAAAGCAGGCGTAACTGTAAGCATGATAACAGACGCACCTGTAAGTCAGCAGGAGCATTTAGCAATTTCTGCTGGTATCGCTATGAAGTATGGTATGAGCGAATTTGAAGCATTAAAGACAATCACAATAAACCCTGCTCGTCATTTAGGAGTTGATGACAGGGTAGGTTCATTAGAAGTCGGAAAAGATGCTGACATTGTTATTACAGATGGTAACATTTTATTAAACACAACAAAGGTTTTAAATGTATTAATTGACGGTAAAGTTGTACTTTAAAAAAAGGAGATAAAAAATGAACTGTGAAAAGCTTTTTGCTACAATCGATGAATTAGAAAAAGAATATTGTAAGTTTACAGAAGATATATGTAATATAGAAAGTCCTACCGACTACAAAAAAGGTGTAGACGAAGTGGGTGAGTATATAATTAAAAAAGCCAAAGAAAAAGGCTGGAAGATAGAAGTTTTAGAGCAGGATATTGCAGGAAATGCAGTTTGCATCACAATGAATCCGGATGCAAGCAAAGAACCGATTTCTGTCTCAGGTCACATGGATACAGTTCATCCGCTTGGATTCTTTAAAAAACCTGCTGTAAGAATTGATGAAGAAAATATCTACGGTCCCGGAACGCTTGACTGTAAGGGCGGTATTGTGGCAGGATTTATGGCAATGGATGCACTACAAAGATGCGGTTTTACTTCACGTCCTGTACAGCTCTTACTTCAGAGCGATGAAGAAACAAGCTCTAAAACCAGTAATAAAGCTACAATCAATTATATCTGCGAAAAAGCAAAAGACTCAATTGCCTTTTTAAATATGGAAGGCAGAGGGGAAAAGAATATAGGAACTTTGGTACGTAAAGGTATTTTAAGATATAACTTTAACATACACGGAAAAGCCGTTCATTCGGCTGCTTGTCCAAGTGGTGCGAACGCTGTAACAGAAGCCGCTTACAAAATCATCGAGCTTGAAAAAATGAAAGACGGCGAAGGATTAACCTGTAACTGCGGTGTAATTTCCGGTGGTACAAAGGCAAACAGCGTAGCAGACTTCTGTACATTTACAGCAGATATTCGCTTTGCGACAATGGAAGAAATGGAAAAAGCTAAAAACATCTGCAAAAAAATCGCCGAAACGGTTTATGTAAAAGGTTGTTCTTGCGAGCTTGAGGAAGTAAGCACACGCCCTGCTATGGAGCTTTGTGACAAAAATGTGGAATTGTTTGAAACTATGAACAGAATCTATTCACAAGTTGGTTTGCCGCCCCTTGTATTTAATAAGGCTGCCGGCGGGTCAGATGCTGCATACACAACAGTAGCCGGAATTCCGTCAATAGATAGCATAGCAGTTTCGGGCGGAGGCGGACATTCAATCAATGAATTTATAACAATAAAATCACTGACAGAATCAGCAAAAAGAGTTGCAGCGGTTGTGTGGTGTATTTAAATTAGATAAAAATATAAAAAGTATTAATAATTCTCCTATAATAAAAGTAAAAGACATCCTTTAAAGGATGTCTTTTACTTTTATATATTACTTTCAATAAATCTTCTGCAGGCGTTTGATAAATAGCGGTTATTCTTTACATAGAAATATATATTTCTGTTTATTTCCTTATCGTCCAACTTGTAAAACACAACGTTGTCTTTTGAACGTGTTCTTTTGATAAGTGTGTCACTTGCAAAGCAGATTCCCAGTCCCGAGCAGGCTATGTTATAAGCTGTTGCCTGTTGGTCAAGCTCAAATATTACATTGGGAGAAAATCCGTGCTGTTTAAAAAGCTGCCTTGCTTTTTTTCCTGTGTCGTTTTCATTTTTTAACAGCACAAAGGTTTCGTTTTTAAATGAATCGAGCGAAGCACACAAAAAATCGTCTTTTTTATGTAAGTCGTTCTTTATATCTTCAAAGGTCAGCTGATATTCTTTTAATTTGTCATTTATTTTTAAGTCTTTCGGTACAGCGAGCAATATTATCTCAGACGTGTAAAAGTATGAGTCAATTTTGTCGTCAATTATTATAGTGTTATCAATGACAATATCTAAATCGCCATCTAAGAGCATCAGCATTAAATCCTTTGTTTTGTCTTCGTAAATTTTAAAGTTCGTATGCGGATACATCTTGTTAAACTGCGTTATCATAGGCGGCAAAATGTATGACGAAAACAGACTGCTTCCGCCTATTT
>CAZCOF010000079.1:0-7372 GCA_964500095.1 uncultured Oscillospiraceae bacterium | reverse complement strand
CTTGACAAAATGCACAGACCGCATAAAGCATAAAAATATTTATGTAAAGAACTTCGCAAAATCTCAAAAAAATGTGCAAGAATATATTCAATGTAAAAATTCGTTAAAAACGAATTTTTGAATAAAATGCTTTATGCTACGAACAAACTTCATCTCTCGCTGTACCGCGGAAAACCTTACTCCGCTAATCAGATTCGCTAGAACGCGAATCTGTATCGCTCCGTTGCTTTTCCTTTTTCAAAAAATGGTCTATAACCATTTTTTGAGAGAGACACAGCAGTGGAACGAGCCAACTATTTCTATTTTATAGAAATATAGCGAGTGAAACTTGATGTGGCGTGGCTTCGGGTAACCCCTTCGAGTTCAGTTTGTCCGTTCTGCACTATTTTCTCTTCGCCCCCCAATAAAGATAAGTAAAAACAGCGGGCAATTTTTGCCCGCTGTTTTTTTCTGTCCGAAGTGAGAGGGTGGGTGTTTATATTAATTTTGTGGTCGGCTATTATCTTACAATAACGATTTCTTTTACTTCGTCTTTGTAAATTCTGATAAATACGCGGCTTACATCTAATTCATCGTACTGTGTGATATCGCCTGCTTCTGCTACCTTAATGGGGTTTGTTGTCTTAGATGAATTAAATTCATAAACCTTAGCCCCGTCTGTTGAGTAGTTTTCAACTGCTCCACCATTTACAGATACGTTGATTGAATTTGTAAATTTCTTTACTACCTTACCGTAAACTGTTACTAAATCGTCTGATACTGAAACCTTTGCTTCTGTTTCTTTATCAGCTGCCTCAAACAGAATTCTGATGCTTTCGATTTCGCCTTTTGCGTTGGTCTTTAACTGAATGATGTCACCTGCTTTCAGCGACTCGGAAGACTCATTTACCAAAATACCTTCTTCAGCTGTTGTAAACACTTTCTTCTCGCCATCAACGAATGCGTAGAGCTTTTCTACTCTTTCGCCATCTTCGTTCAATGAAGTAGAAATCTTTTCTACGATTGCAGCTGATGCTTCTAAGTTTGCTACACCTGTTGAGTTTGTGACGATTACAACACCTGCTGTTAAATCGTCAGCTACATCGTAAACTAAAACATCATAATCTGTGTTATCTTCAAAGAGTGTATAATCTGTAACAGAATACTTCTTGGCATCTGTTTCGCCTGCAGGAATGTCAAATACGATTGTATCGCTATCTACTTTATAGTTTCCAAGCTTTTTAGCTGATGCTTTATATTTTAATGTGCCGAAAGCATTCAGTGCGAAGATGTTTTTATCAATACCACCTGATGTTTTGTCTGTTGCTGTGTTTATCTTTGTTAATTCTCCGTCTGAATTTACATCATAAGTGATAAGTGTCGGAACTACCGAGCCGTCTTTCTTTAGGGCTTCTAACACTTCATCAGGAGTTTTGTTAGGTGTGTTGTTAAATCTTATTTTTTCACCTGATTTAATTACTTTAATCTCGCCGTTTTTGTCAAATATCTTTATATTTAATTTCTCATCAAAGCCTGTTGTAACTTCAGCACCTGTTAAATATGCGTAGTTGGACGAAAGTGATTTTTCTGCATCTACTGCTGCGATATAGCCGTCCTTATCAAGGTAGAAGATACCTTCATCGTTAAGTGCTAATTCATCAGGATAGTTAGATGATACGCCATATTCTTTGCCGTCAATTACAAACTTATCATCGTGTATTTCTTCGATTTTACCTGTAACTGTTTCTCTAGATACTTCTATAATTACGATAGAAGAGTCCTTACTTTTTGCAACTGAGAGTACATCCCATTCTTTTAATTCAGAAATGTCAATTTCTGTGCCGCCGTGTGTGATTACAAAATCAACACTGTCGTTTTTAGGGTCTAACACCAATGAAGTTTTGCCGTACTTGTCTGTAATTCTGTTGCTCGATACGACTACTTCTTCTACAACGTAGTTTTCGTATTCTTCAATAAATACTACATCGTAAACATCGTCACGGTTACGATCCAAGAGTGTAAGCGAACCGCTATCCGGCTTTAATTCGCCTGCATCAAAGCTGATTGCCTTGCCATTGTAGATATATTTTGCATCACCGGCAATTTTTGCTTCTTCCGGGTCTTTATCGTTTTCTTTATCTATCCAGTAAGAAACCACTACATCTGAGTCGCTTGTTACTGTTTCTATATCTTCTGCTTTAATTTTTACAGAAGCGTTTTTACCTTTTTGTTCTCTTGCTAAAATTAAGGTTTTATCACCATTATCATCTTCTTTAACGTAAGCTTCAACGTTAAATCCTAAGAGCTTTCTTGCCTGAGCTAAAGCCCCTGCCTTTACATCATAAACTTCATCGCCGATTTTTACTTCGTCATTTTTTAATGTTGATGAACCGGAAAGTGAGCTTGCACCAATTGCTGTCATCTGGTCATAAATTATTTCGGTTGAAAGTTCATCGTCTAAAAGTGTCTTGTCAACAATCTGGTATGATTCATCACTACCGAAGTTTGTCTGCTCCATTTTATCTGTTACCAATGCGTTTGCTGTTAATTGTGCTACCATACCGCGAATTACAGCGGAGTCATTGCTTGCAACTGCATTTTTTGTAATACCTGTCTGTGTTGCAACTGTTACATAACCTGTGGGAAAACCGCCTTTTTTCTCAGCTACAGGTGAATGACCGATTAAACGAACTAAAACCGTTACGGCTTCAGCGTAGGTGATTGTATCATCGGGACGGAAGTTACCTAAATCGTCACCGATTACAAGCCCCTGATTTGCAGCTACGTTAATATAGCCGTTTGCCCAATGGTCAGAAACAACGTCAGGGAACTGTGTAGGATAATTAAAGCTGTCTGCTAAATTTTCCATACCCATTGATGTTACTGCAACTTTTGCAAATTCTGAACGCTTGATTGTGTCATCAGGTCTGAATGCTCCGGTGTCTTTATCTCCAACCATAATTTCCAAAGCACCCAAAAGCTCGATTGCTTCTTTGTACTTTGAATCCTTTGCATCGCTTGAAACGTATGCAAATGATGTTGCACTAAGACCTAAAATCATAACTAATGAAAGAATGATTGCTGTCAATTTTTTCTTAAAAAACATTTAAGATTTCCTCCTTAAAAATTTAATTTTAAGTCATTACCTTAGCTGTTTTAGTGGTGCATAATATTTTATGGGTCGAAACCCTGTATGTCGCAAGCTGATGCTTACATAGCTTTATACGTTTTAACTTCGATTTTGTTCCCGAAAAGTGCAATGTAATTTTTGGTAAAGAAAATACATATACATTATTGAAAATAACTAACAGAAAGGAAATATCTATGCCAAGTAATTATTACGAAAACCTGACTAATACTCAACAGCAAACAGCATCTTCTCAAAATCAACCGCCGATGACACCAATACCCCCTGCTCCTGAAGAACCTATTATTACTCAACCAACTCAGGATATGCAGGAAAACACACCCTTAGAAAACACGCAAAACGAAGCTTCTCAAAACTCATTTCCCGATAACAGTACAGGCAGATTAAGAGTAAATGTATCTACTAAAAACCAGCTTTCGCCGGTTTTTGGTGCGACTGTTACTGTTTCTTCAGAAAACGGAAAAAACAGCACAGTTGTAGACACTTCTACGACCGACCAAAGCGGCAGCAGTATAACGTTTACACTCCCCGCCCCCAGTGCATCATTTTCTCAGGAACCTACTACTGCCTCACCATTTGCAGTATATCAGGTATCTGTGAGTCATCCGAACTTTTATGATTTTATTGCTGAAAATGTTCAGGTCTTTGGCGGAATTGTCACTCAACTTCCGGTAAACTTAATTCCACTTCCCGAGCTTCCAAACGGCGAAACAACAAAAATCGTAATCATTCCCAATCAAAATTTATAAAGGAGGTTGAATTATGCCAGATACACTACCTGTAATACCTGAATTTATAACAGTACATTTAGGTGCACCTGCATCTAATGCTCCAAACGTCACAGTACCATTTATTGATTACATAAAAAATGTAGCGTCAAGCGAAATTTACCCCACGTGGCCTGAAAATGCACTGCGTTCAAACATTTATGCTCAAATTTCATTTGCACTAAATAAAATATATACGGAATTTTACAGAAGTCGCGGATATGATTTTGACATCACAAATACAACGCAGTTTGACCAGGCTTATGTTCAGGGAAGAAATATTTTCGGCGATATTTCTGATATTGTAGATGAGATTTTTGATTCATACCTGCGCCGTAACGGTGCTATAGAGCCGCTCGCTTCACAATTTTGCAACGGAACAACCGTAACTTGTGCAGGACTTTCGCAATGGGGTACGGTTACACTCGCAAACGACGGATTTTTGCCGTTTCAGATAATACGCTATTACTATGGTGATGACGTAAATATCATAACGGATGTTCCTATAGAATCAACGGGCGAATCTTATCCCGGTCGACCAATAAGATTAGGCGATGTCGGTCCTGAGGTTTTGCGTGTTCAGATACTTTTAAATGCGATTTCTACAAACTACCCCGCTATACCAAAAGTGCCGACAGGTGCGGTTTTCGGAGAATCTACCGAAAACGCAGTAAAAGCATTTCAACGCATTTTTAACCTTACACCCGACGGAGTTGTCGGTCGTGCGACCTGGTATAAATTGGTGAGTCTTTTCACAGGTATAAACCGACTAAACGAGCTGTATGCAAGGGGCGATGTGATATTTGGACTTTCCTTAGAGTATCCGGAAAGCTTACGAGAGGGCGATGCCGGTCAGGGAGTTTCAATACTGCAACAGATGATTAATCTTTTATCTGAATACTATGATACTGTTCCACAGGTCGCTCAGGATGGTGTATACGGTCCATCTACCACGAGTGCCGTCGCGGCGTTTCAAAGAGCCTACGGCTTACCTGTTGATGGTGTTGTAGGCCCGCTCACTTGGGAAAGTATGTATAACGCAATAAAAGGTATTTATATAGCAGAAGGGAGAAGTTCAGAATTTTCAACGGTGCCGGCATCTGTAACTTTCCCCGGTGTCCCTATGTCTTTAGGTGCTCGCGGCAATGCCATTATGACGCTACAGAACCATATAAATGATGTTTTGCCTGTTTTTGCTCAGGGTACACCAATAAACGTCACGGGAAATTACGGAAATAACACTAAAAATGCAGTAGCAGAGCTTCAAAATCGGATGAATTTGCCACAAAACGGCATCGTAGACGAAAATACCTGGAACGGCATAGAAAGAATGCGTCAAAACGTAACCGAAAGCTCACAGGCTCAATTCGGACAATATCCAGGATATGATTTGACCGTGGGAATGGCAGATGAAATTCGCGGAATTGCAATTTCTACCGACGAGCTAACAGGAAGACCTGTGTATTCCGTTCAGTATATGTTAAGAATTGTCAACGCAAATGCAGGAAAAGAATTGCCCGGCATACCTGACGGTATTTTCGGACCGCAGACAACCGAGCGTGTAAAGGTCTTTCAAACAGAACAAGGCATTAATCCTACAGGCATCGTGGATTTTGAAACTCACGAGGCGTTAAAGCTTTTATACGATGAAGATTTCTTTAAAGAAAACTTATAAAAGGAGCTGTAGCAAAATCATTTTGCTACAGCTCCTTTACTCTTCATCTTTATTCGTTACGGCTGAAACCCAATCTGTTATCAGTTTAAATATATTTGCCGAAACCGCAACCTGTAAAACCAAGTCTGTCATTCTGTCACTCGTTGCATTTTCTTCAGCAAAAATTTTAGATGCAACATCATAGATTTTTTCCGAAACAAACGAATACGCCTTGCTATGATTTTTTACAAAAGATGCATAGGTCGCCTTTAATGTTTCCTCATCCATATCGGGCGGTATGATGCTTGATATTGTAGACATTGAGTGTGTCTGCTTTAATATACAAACCATAACAAGGTATGCAAGGTGTGTTTTAGAATATTTTTTCTTAACGGGTGCCGGTATGGTTTTTAATTTTACATAGTTGTTTATCATTGTAGATGTAATCTGCATATCGCCTTTAGGGGCTATAAAGATGCTTAGATATTCATTTAAAAGAGCTACTACCTGATCCATATAAAGGTCTATAGACGGAAAATCGTTCCACTCAGGAAGCGAAAACTCCTTTAAATATTTATCACTCTCTTGAAATATCTCAACAAGCTGTTCTTTTGTATAATTCATAAAAATCAACTCCTTATTAAATTTTAGCATAATAAATATCAAAAATCAAGCAATTTAATTTTAAACAACTTATTAAATAGCTGTGATACGTCTTGACAAAATAACCAATATGTGCTAACATAGTATCAAATACTAAATGCAGGAGGCTTACTATGTCATTTAAAATATTAACAGACGCATCATGCAACCTAAGTGCCCAAATGATGGATGAATTAGGAATAATTTATAAATCATTAAATCTCATTTCAGAAGACGGAACTGAGACAAAAAATTACTTAAAGGACGAAAACTTCAGTTTCAAGGGCTTCTATGACCGCTTACGAAACAAAGAACATATGAAGACTTCTTTATTGAACGTAGAAGAATTTACAGCTGCTTATAAAGAAATTTTAGATGAAGGCTTAGATGTTTTAGCTATTACAATTTCAAGCGGTATAAGCGGAACATATCAGGCTGCAAAAATTGCGGCTGATGATTTGCGCGAACAATATCCCGATAAAAAGATTATAGTTATCGACTCTTTATGTGCATCAATCGGTCACGGGCTTATGGTTTATTATGCCGCAACAATGAAAAACGAAGGTAAGTCAATTGACGAAACAGCAGACTTTGTTTATAAAAACCGTTTAAATATGGTTCACAACTTCACCGTTGATGATTTGTTCTTCTTAAAACGTGGCGGCAGACTCTCCGGCGGTGTTGCCATTATCGGTACAATATTGCAGATTAAGCCTGTTCTGCACGTTAACAACGAAGGAAAGCTTATCTCTTTATCGAAAGTCAACGGCAGAAAAAAATCTATAAATGCCTTGTTTGAAACATTAAAGAAAAACGTTGTAGACCCCGATAATCAGGTTATGGCAATCTGTCACGGCGACTGCATAGAAGATGCTCAGTATCTTGCAAATAAGATTAGAAGTGAATTTAACCCAAAAGATATTATTATAAACTACTGCGACCCCGTTATTGCAGCTCACGCAGGTCCCGGTGTTTTAGCAGTATTCTATATGGGTAAAGAAAGATAAAACAAAAAATACATACAAAAGAGGCTGTAGCAAAATGCACAGACCACACAAGCCAAAATAAAGAAATTTTTGCGTCTTGTGATTAAATCTATTAAAGTTTAAATAATATAGCTTAATGAAGAAATCAGACAATTGTCTGATTTCTTATTTTTTATTGCCTTGTGTTTTGAACAAA
>CAZCOF010000078.1:0-7617 GCA_964500095.1 uncultured Oscillospiraceae bacterium | reverse complement strand
TTGGGGATTGTTAAGGGGGAAAAGGGGGAAATCGCAATCCCCCTTTTCGCCCCTTAACACATAGTGATAAACTAAAATTTTAGCAGAATATTGAAACCTAACATAAAAAATACGACAAGGCACAACGCCTTGTCGTATTTTTTTATTTAAATCATTACGGTCTTAATCCCATACCGCCCTCTAATGTAATTGTCTCGCCGTTCATATACTTAAAGTCAGGAGATGCAATCTGAACACAAACTCTGCCGATTTCTTTTTCAGCGTCGCCGTAATGACCTGCAGGCGGCATTTTTACGTTTGCTTTAAACGCATCAGGGTACGCTTTTTCAAAGTTTTCAAGCTGTGATGTCCAGGCAAGCGGACATACAACGTTTACATTTATTCCGTCTTTACCCCACTCAGTTGCAGCTACTCTTGATAAACCTCTTATACCTTCTTTTGCAGCAGCGTAAGCACACTGTCCGTAATTACCGAAAAGACCTGCACCTGAAGCGAAATTAATTACACTGCCCTTTGATTTTACCAAATAAGGATAACAAGCCTTCATATAATAAAATGTTGCATAAAGGCCTGAATAAATCGAAAGGTCAAACTGCTCCGTAGTATGTTCGCTCAATGTAACACCTGATGCTGAGGCCTGAGCATTATTTATTAAAACGTCAATTCCGCCAAACTCTTTTACTGTCTTTTCTACAACCATTTTTGTTATAGCTTCATTGTCAGCACCTGCTGAAATGTCTGCCTGAATAACCAAAACCTTAATGCCGTATTCCTTTTCAAGTGCTTCTTTAGCCTTTTCAAGCTTTTCTACGTTACGGCCTGTGATTACTATGTTTGCCCCTTCTTTTGCATAAGCTGTAGCAATGCCGTAACCGATAGAACCGCATCTGCCGTCTGATAAAACATTGTAGCCTGCACCTGTGATAATTGCTGTTTTACCTTTTAAAAAACTCATTTTTTCTTCCTCCAGATTGTCTTATTTTATAATTTCAAATTTTTCTTCATCTTTTAAATCCACAACTGTACAATCATTTGCGTATGTACACTCAGGCAGAATAATCATCGCCGTTAAGCTATCATTATTTGCAGGTAAAGGTGCTAAATGCCAGATTGCAGCATTCATTTTTACGAGTGTGTTTTTAGGAACGATAAACGCCTTAACCAAATCTGTAACAGGAGTTCCGGCAGAAGCCGGAGCACAATGCAAAATCATATCGTCATCTAACGGAAGTATCATTTCCCACGTTGTTGTGTGATATTCCTGCTGTGTGATAATCATTTTTTCAGGTTTTTTTACAACAATAGGTGAATATCCTATTCTGTGTGTGCTGTCTGCATTAATGCGGTCAGGATAAAATTTGTGAATTTCACCGCACAACGCATAGCCGTCGGGCTTTGTCATTTCATAAAACTGTCCGAACGGTGCAAAATTTTCATTTGTGATTTTTTCTGCCTTGATAATTTTCATTTTAACTTCTCCCTTTATTATAATTTATTTTACTTTTCCTTCAAGCGATTTGATTTTGTCACGCAGAGCTGCTGCATCTTCAAACCTTAACTCTTCTGCTGCTAATTTCATCTGCTCTGATAAAATAGCAATTTTTAAGTTTATATCCATATCACGCGAAAGCTTAACATCACGAACACTTTCATCAGGAGCATCTCCCATAGGAGAGATTACATCTCTTATATTTTTCTTTATTGACTGTGGCGTTATGCCGTTTTTCTTATTATATTCGTCTTGTTTTTTTCTTCTGCGGTTTGTCTCATTTATTGCACGCTCCATTGAGCCTGTTATGTTATCTGCATACATTATAACTCTGCCCATAGCATTTCGTGCCGCTCTTCCTACAGTCTGGATTAAAGACGTTTCTGAACGCAAAAAACCTTCTTTGTCAGCATCTAATATCGCAACGAGCGAAACTTCGGGAATATCCAGACCTTCTCTTAAAAGGTTGATACCGACTAAAACATCAAAAAGACCTTCTCTTAGTTCCTTTACTATTTCCATTCGCTCAATTGTTTTGACTTCTGAATGAAGATATTTAACCTTTATATCAAGCTCACGAAGATATTCTGTTAAATCTTCTGCCATCTTTTTGGTTAATGTTGTAACTAATACTCTGTTTCCTTTTTCAATCTCTGCATTTATTTCTCCTACCAAGTCATCAACCTGACCTTTAATGGGTCTTATATCAATCTCAGGGTCTAAGAGTCCTGTCGGTCTTATGATTTGCTCTGCAATTTGCGTTGAGCGTTCTTTTTCGTAGTCTGCAGGAGTTGCACTGACATAGATTACCTGATTTAGTCTTTCTTCAAATTCTTTAAAATTTAGGGGTCTGTTATCAAAAGCAGACGGAAGACGAAAACCATAATCAACCAAAGATGTTTTTCTTGCTCTGTCACCGTTGTACATAGCCCGAACCTGCGGAATTGTTACGTGTGATTCATCAACCACCAACAAAAAGTCCTTCGGCAGATAGTCTATTAACGTAAATGGTGCTGAACCTGCTTCTCTTCCGCTTATATGACGTGAATAGTTTTCTATCCCCTGACAAAAGCCGATTTCACGCATCATTTCTATATCATAGCTTGTTCTTTGCTCTATTCTTTGTGCTTCTAAGAGCTGGTCACGTGATTTAAAAAACTTCACTCTGTCCTCTAACTCTGCTTCAATGGTCGAGATTGCACGCTCCATTTTCTCCTTTGTCGTAACGTAGTGCGATGCAGGATAAATTGCTATGTGGTTACGTGTTCCCTTTATTTCTCCCGTTACAACATCAATTTCAGAAATTCTGTCAATTTCATCACCGAAAAATTCTATTCTTATTGCTGTGTCACTGCTGTCTGCAGGAAAAACCTCTAAAACATCTCCCCTGACACGGAACTTTCCCCTGACAAAATTTATATCGTTTCTTTCGTACTGAATTTCAACCAGTTTTTTTAATATTTCATCACGGTCCCGTTCCATACCGGGTCTTAGTGAAATTACTAATTCATTATAATCTATAGGGTCGCCAAGTCCGTAAATACACGACACACTTGCAACTATTATTACATCGCGTCTTTCAAAAAGTGCCGCTGTTGCACTGTGGCGAAGCTTATCTATCTCTTCATTGACCGATGAGTCTTTTTCTATATAGGTGTCGGTGTTGGGAATATATGCCTCAGGCTGATAGTAATCATAATAGGACACAAAAAACTCAACAGCATTTTCAGGAAAAAACGCCTTAAATTCACTGCAAAGCTGTGCCGCTAAGGTTTTGTTATGTGCTAAAACGAGCGTCGGCTTTTGCACCTTTTCTATAACATTTGCAATTGTAAAGGTCTTACCGGAGCCGGTAGCACCGAGCAGCGTCTGCTCTTTATCACCACGCAAAACACCGCGAACAAGCGTATCTATTGCTTCGGGTTGGTCGCCGCAGGGTGAATATTCAGAATGAATTTTAAAATCCATAACCGTTCTCCTAAAATCATCTTTATGTTATTGTACCACAAAAAAATATTTTAGTAAACAATTTAGTAACAAAAAAGTGCAGTTTTTAAAAACTGCACTTTTTAATTATCTTTCACTCATCGGAATGTATCCACTGTTTTTACATACGCTTTTGTATGCAGGTCTCACTATCTTACCGTCATAAATTATTTCTTCTATTCTGTGAGCGCACCAGCCCGCCATTCTTGCTATTGCAAATATCGGAGTGTAGAGCTCTGTCGGAATATTTAAGCACTTATAAACGAAGCCTGAATATAAATCAACATTTGCACACATTTGCGTCTTTCCTTTATACTGTGCAAAAATCTCAGGAGTTAATTCTTCTATCATACTGTAAAGTTTAAACTCTTTTGAATTGTTTGTCACATAAGCAAGCTCTTCTGCTTTTGATTTTAACATAACAGCACGTGGGTCGGACTTTGTATAAACTGCGTGACCCATACCGTAAATAAGTCCGCTTTTGTCAAAAGCTTCTTTATTTAAAAGCTTTTTAATATGAGCTGCAACCTGATCCTTATCATTAATATCGGTTAGGGATTGTTTAAAGTTTTCAACCATTTCTACAACCTTGCAGTTAGCACCGCCGTGTCTGGGACCCTTTAGCGAGCCGATGGCAGCAGCTATCGCAGAATATGTGTCTGTATTAGAAGACGAAACAACTCTTGTAGTAAACGCCGAGTTATTACCGCCGCCGTGCTCTGCGTGAAGCACCAATGCCAAATCCAAAACCTTAGCTTCCAAATCGGTATATTTATTGTCAGGTCTTATCATATGCAGAAAATTCTGTGCAGTAGAAAGCTCCGCTTGGGGATTATGAATTATTAAGCTCTTTTTGTCAAAATAGTGTCTTTTTGCCTCGTAAGCATAAGCCACCATAGTCGGTACCTGAGAGAACAAAAGAATTGACTGTCTTAGTAAATTGTATAAGTCAATCGAATCGGGGTCATTATCGTAAGAATACATAGCCAGAACTGAGCGTGCAAGCTTGTTCATTATGTTGTTGCTCGGTGAATACATAATAACTTCTTCACGAAAGCCGTTAGGAAGTGCACGCATTTTGCCTACGAGTTTTTTAAAATCACTAAGTTCAGTCTGTGTCGGCAGTTTTCCGAACAATAAAAGATAACACGTTTCTTCATAACCAAATCTGTTTTCCCTTTCGCAGGCCGAAACTATATCTTTAACGTCAACACCGCGATATGTGAGTTTTCCGTCATCGGGGAGCTTTTCATCTTCATACATAATATATCCGTGTACCTGACCGATTCGTGTTAAGCCGGCTAATACACCCGTTCCGTCGCTGTTACGAAGTCCTCTTTTTACTTTATAGTCGTTATATGCTTCAGGAGAAATGCTGGTATTTTCCTCTATTACTTCGGTCCATTTTCTAAAAGCTTCTGCATACATATCGTGTTCTGTTCTTTTCATAATTTCATACCTTTTCTTCATTTAAATTATTATGTCCTACATTATATTGCTTTTTTTACACTATGTCAATAGATTTAATTCAAAAAATGCAATAAATTTAAAATATTTTTTCAAATTTTAACTTTTTGGAACGATTTAATCAACTTTTATCTTGTGTTTTTGAATTTTATTTGTTTTTTTATTTCATTTTTTCGTTTTTTGCATATTCTGTTTTATTTTTTGACAAAATCATCAAATTTATGTTAAAAGGTTGACTTTTTTTTACATTCATATTATTATAATATAATGAATAATTTTATTTCTTACGATGAGTCACCCACGCTCGTCGGATTTTAAACTATAAGTGGGAAGAAAGGCGTTAAAACTTTATGAGAATGTCAAAATTATTTTTAAGCACATTAAGAGAAGTCCCGGCTGAAGCTGAAACTATTTCCCATCAGCTTATGCTTCGCGGCGGTATTATAAGAAAGCTCGCAGCAGGAGTCTATTCATATCTGCCGTTAGGGCTAAGAGTGCTTAAAAAGGTTGAAAATATTGTACGTACCGAAATGGATAATGCTGGTGCTCAGGAACTTTTGATGTCAGCACTACTGCCCGCCGAATCTTATCAGGCATCAGGCAGATGGGATATTTTCGGACCTAATATGTTTAAATTAAAGGACAGAAACGGAAGAGATTTCTGCTTAGGACCAACACACGAAGAAATTTTTACAGACACAGTTAAATCGTGTTTGAAATCTTACCGTCAGTTACCTGTTACACTTTATCAGATACAAACCAAGTATCGTGACGAGAGCCGTCCACGTTTCGGTATTATCCGTTCACGCGAATTCACAATGAAAGACGCATACAGCTTTGACAGAACATGGGAAGGTCTTGACAAATCATACTCTTTAATGTATGACGCATACTGTAAGATTTTTTCTCGTCTCGGTCTTGACTACATAGTAGTTGATGCTGACACCGGTGCAATGGGTGGTTCAGGCTCACAGGAATTTATGGTAAAATCAGAAGTCGGCGAAGACACAATCGCACACTGTCCGACTTGCGGCTACTCAGCTAACGTAGAAAAGGCTGAGTGCATCTTAATCCCGCAGGAAAAAGAAACACCAAAAAACCTAGAAAAAATTCACACACCAAATGTAAAAACAATTGACGAATTAGTTGCATTTTTAAATGCCGACAGCACAAAGTTTGCTAAAACCTTAATCTATACAGCAAACGATAAAACTGTTGCAGTTATGGTTCGCGGCGACCGCGAGGTTAACGAAGTTAAGCTTGCTAACCACCTAGGCGTTCCGGCTGACGATTTGATGATGGCAACTCCTGAAGTTGTTACAGCATCGACAGGTGCAGCCGTTGGATTTGCAGGACCCGTCGGAATCAAAGTTCCCGTTATTATGGACAGAGAAGTTTCACAGATGTCAAACTTCATCGTTGGTGCAAACGAAACAGACTATCACTATATTAATGTAAATACTCAAGATTTTGAAGCTGAGATTATCGATGTTCGCACAATAGTCGAAGGAGATTTGTGTCCTAAATGCGGAAAACCCATCGAAACAACGCAGGGAATTGAAGTTGGTCATATCTTCAAGCTTGGTACAAAATATACGGAAAGCCTAGACTGTACATATTTAGACGAAAACGGCAAAGCACAGCCTATGATTATGGGTTGTTATGGTATCGGCGTAAGCCGTACAATTGCCGCTGCAATCGAGCAGTTTAGCGACGAAAACGGTCTTATCTGGCCGGTTCCGATTGCACCTTTCCACGCTATTGTTGTTCCTGTTAATACAAAAGACGAAACGCAATCAGCTTTGGCCGAAAAAGTCTATGAAGAGTTAAAAGCACAGGGTATAGAAACTCTAATCGATGACAGAGAAGAGCGTGCAGGCGTTAAGTTTAAAGACGCTGACTTAATCGGTATTCCTGTAAGAATTACAATCGGCAAAAAAGCAGCTGACGGAATTTGTGAGTACAAATTAAGAACAGATGAACAAAGCGTCGATGTAAACGTAGACGAAGCAATTAAAAACGCTGTTTCCTATATAAAAGAAAACTTATAAGGAGAGTTATTATGAAAAAAATATTGTGTTTGATTTTAGTACTAATCCTTTCAGTTAGCGTCATTACTGCTTGTGGTAACAATGACACTAAAACTCAAGAGACGGAAAACGATATGGTTACAACATCCGACGAAAAGAACGAAAATAAAGAAGAATCAAAAGAAGAAGCACCATCTCCTGACATCACTCCTGCAACAGAAAATACAAAAAAAGATGCAGTTTCAAAAAAAAGCGATGACAAAGTAACAGTTTCTGAAGAAAAAACCGACAACGTTCCGTCCGGAAACTCTTCTGACTTTTACCTTATTTTAAGCGGAACAAACGAAGAAAGTATCTTATACCACACAGGTGCTTGTCCGCTTTTAAAAGACAGAGAAGTACAAAAAACAAGCTGGGAAATGATTGAAATGCTGCAGTTCAGACACTGCGCAAAATGTAATCCGCCCAAGTATAATGGATATGTAGAATGATAAAAAAACAGGTCGCAGAATTTCTGTGACCTGTTTTTTATTAGAGATTGACTTTTTACTCTAATAAAAGTATAATTATTATGTTGTTTTTTTAAATTAAATATTTTTTCAAGAGGAGGAAAATGTTATGGCAAAATCAAGACTTATCGGCGAC
>CAZCOF010000077.1:0-7771 GCA_964500095.1 uncultured Oscillospiraceae bacterium | reverse complement strand
CTTTAGGCATCAATCCCGACAGACTCGAAATTATCTTGATGCAGTTAGTAAGATTAGTGCGTGACGGCGAAGCTGTAAGAATGTCAAAGCGTACGGGTAAAGCCATCACATTAAATGATTTAATAGAAGAAACGGGTGTTGACGCGGCAAGATTTTATTTTAATCTTCGTCAGGCAAACAGCCACTTTGAGTTTGACTTAGAGCTTGCAGTTCGCCAGTCGAGTGAAAATCCTGTATTTTATGTACAGTACGCTCACGCAAGAATTTGCGGAATCATAAAGGCACTACAAGAGCAGGGTGCTATTGTTAAAAGCTTTAGTGAAATTAATCCCGAGCTTTTGTGCGATGAAAAAGAAATTGAACTTATGAAGATGATAGCAAAATTCCCCGAAGAAATCAGAATTTCAGCATCAACACGTGAGCCGAGCAGAATTACAAAATATTCTATGGATTTAGCGGCGGCTTTTCACGCGTTTTACGGTGCTTGTAAGGTTAATTGCGAAGACGAAGCGTTAAAAGATGCCCGCCTTGCACTTGTTTCTGCTTGCAGACAGACCATTAAAAATTCACTTTCTGTTTTGGGAATTGATGCTCCTGAGCATATGTAATTTTGAAAGGGTAAAACTATGAAAAAGAAAATTTTAAGTGTAATACTTTGTGCAGTGTTGTGCTTTTCGAGTATTGCTGTAAGTGCTGAAATCTCAGGCGAAGACGCATCAAGATACTTAAAAGGTATAATGGAAGTTATTTCCGCTAATTATAAATACGGCATAGAAAAAGAAGAGCTTTACGAAGTTGTTATAGATTATCTTTTGCACGAGAATCCCGAGCTTTTAGAAGGGGCATTTAAAGCTGCAACCGAAGCTTTAGACGATTATTCTGTATATTATGATTCAACGGAGTTAGGAAATTTTGTAACAAATGTGCATCAGAGTTATGTCGGAATAGGCGTAACTGTTCAAAAAAGTGATAATGGCTGTATTGTCACAGAAGTCAATAAAAACGGCGGAGCGTATGAAGCCGGCATTTTAGTCGGTGACGAGATAGCTGCAATAAATGGCATAAATATAGCCGATAAAACCTTAGATGAAGCAGTTTTAATGATTCAGGGCGAAGAAAAGACGATTGTTTCTGTTGACATTTTAAGGGGTGAGGCGAGCTTAAAGCTTGACATCACAAGAAAAAAGATAAACATACAAACGGTATCACACGAAATTAAAGACGACATCGGGTATATAAAAATCGACTCTTTTGCTTTAGCTACGGCAGAAGAAGTAAAAGAAGCACTAAACGATATTGAAGAAGTTCACAGATTAAATAAAATCATAATAGATGTTCGCGATAATCCGGGCGGAGAGCTAAGAAGCGTAATAGAGATTTTAGACCAGTTTGTGCCAAAGGATAAGGTATTGGTAAAATTTGAATATTTAAACGAAGAAAATAATTACGAGATTAAATCAGAAGCACAGTTTACCCGAGCACCAAAACGTGAAATTGTTATTTTGGCGAACAAAAACAGTGCAAGTGCAGCAGAGCTTTTTTCCGGCACGATGCAGTATTATAAGCTTGCAACGGTAGTCGGACAGCGTACATTCGGAAAAGGCAGTATGCAGGAAATGTTAGGCATTATCGACCCGCCGGGAAAAAATTTAGGCGACGTAAAGCTTACTGTAGCCGAATTTGTAAAGCCTGACGGGACTAAAATAAACCACGTTGGAATAACACCTGACGTAAGCATCAAAAACAAATCGGTAGATTTTGATGAGTCTTTACTAACGCCTATGACAATAAATGCAAGATACACTATAGGAGATGAAGCTTCAGACGTTTTGGCAATAGAAGAAAGACTTTCAGCTTTAGGCTATAATGTAGGTGAAGTTGACGGAGTATACGACAAATTAACATATCAGGCGACAATGAATTTTCAAGCCTCAATCGGACTTTTCCCTTACGGAGTAATGGATTACACGACGCAGGCCGGATTAAATGATGCAATTGAAGATTTGGAAATTGAAATAGATACACAAATTGAAAAAGCGTTTGAAATTTTAAAGTAAGCAGGTGATACTAATGAAAAAGAGAATTTTGGCAGTACTTATGGCGGTAATTTTTGTTTTACCTTTCGCCGTTGATTTTAATAATGATGCCTTAATTAAGGTGTCAGCAGCGTCTGTTCAGGATAAAATAAATCAGGCGAGCAAGGAAAAGCAAGAAGCTCTGGATAAAATTAAAGAAGCAGAAAAGCAAAAAGATGACGTTATTGCTCAAAGCGATGCCCTAGAGCGTGAAATAGATATTATACAGACAGAAATCTATGCAATTGATGACATCATTGCTACGGCTGATGCCGAGATTTTAGAAAAAGAAGAAGAAATCGCAAGAATTCAGGGCGAGATTGATATACAGGACGAAAAGTTCAAAGAAACCCTGCGTGCAATGGACGAAACATCAACAATTTCTTATATTGATTTGATTTTTTCTTCAAAGAGTTTTTCTGAGCTTTTAATCAATATTGAAACAATCAATGAAATTACAGAGCACGATATGTCAATCATTGATGAAATGACAAGACTAAAAACAGAAGTAGAAAATGCTAAAGCTGAAATTGAAGCTAAAAAGAAAGAGCAGGAAGAAGCACGCTCGATAGCTGCTGACAAACAAAGTCAGCTTGCGCTAAAGGTTAAAGAAAAAGAAAATCTTGCAAAAGCATTAGAAAAGGATATAGAAAAATATAAGCAGGTGTATGAAGAAGCAAGGCGACAGGAAGAATCACTGAAAAGCTCGCTTAACTACTCATCTTCAACATCAGAATATTTAGGCAGCGGACAGTTCTGCTGGCCTGCACCGAGCTATACCAGAATTTCTTCTCCCTACGGATACAGACTACACCCGATTTACCAAACACAGAAATTCCACTCAGGTGTTGACCTTGCGGCTCCGGGCGGTTCAAATATTTTGGCCGCTGAAAATGGCAAGGTAATTTCAGCAGGCTGGAACGGCGGTTACGGAAACTGTTTGGTTGTTGATCACGGCGGCGGTATTTCGACTTTATATGCACACGCATCAAAGCTTTGCGTGTCTAAGGGAGATTACGTCACGAAAGGTCAGGTTATAGCCAAAGTCGGCACAACCGGTAACTCTACAGGCAATCACTTACACTTTGAAGTTTTAATTAACGGAAAAACTACAAATCCGATGAGCTACATACAGTAATTTGTTAGGAGTGTCAAAAATTGTATTCAAAAAAGCAAGTCATCAAGGCGGTGGCAATATCGTGTTTAATTACGCTTTTAGTGAGCGTTTTGGGAACATCAGTTTACCGGAAGATAAATGATTTTTTAAATGAAGATGTTTTACAAAGAGCAAAAAGAATAATAACACAAAACTATGTTGATAAGCTTACAGATGAGCAAATTAATGCGATGAATGATGCGGCGTTAACTGCAATGGTAGCATCACTCGAAGACCCTTATTCATATTATTTTGATATGGACAGGTTTGATGAATTTGAAGAAAACAATAAAGAAGAATACGTAGGCATCGGTATCAGTGTAGTGTATGATGCAAACGACAAAACTTTAACGGTAACAGCACCTACAGCCGGCGGTCCTGCAGAAAAGGCAGGAATCTTACCGCAGGATATAATTTTAGGTGTAGATGATTTGACACTGGAAAAAGACGGGTATGATGCGATAATTTCTCATATAAAGAGCGGCAAAGAAGGTGAAGTTGTCACACTTTACATAAAGCGTGACGGCAAGGAATCAGAATTCGGTGTTGAACGAAGAAAAATTTCGCTTGACACAATCAGCGGAAAAATGATGAGCGGAAATATCGCATATATCAAGATTTCTGAATTCCAGCACAACTCGGTTGCAGATTTTTCTGCTGCTTTAGATGATATAAAATCAAAAGGTGTTAAAGGCTTAATTATCGATTTAAGAAATAATCCCGGCGGATATGCCGACAGCGTAATAAAAATGACAGATATGTTATTGCCAAAAGGTACAATTGCATATTTAGAAGATAATAAGGGCAATAAAGAGTATTTTGAGTCTGATGATAAGAGCCTTGATATTCCTATGGTTGTATTGGTAAATGAGGGAACAGCGAGTGCTGCAGAATTGATGGCAGGAAGCTTACAAGCCTACGATAAAGCCGAAATCGTAGGAATGAAAACCTACGGAAAAGCAGTAGGGCAGACACCGTTTATGTTGACGGAAGAAACTGCAATTTACCTTACATCTGCAAGGTATTACACGCCTAAGGGTGAGTGCATTGACAAAAAGGGAATTACGCCCGATGTAGAAATTGATTTGCCTGAAGAGTTAAAAGTGTCGTTAAGCACTTTAACAGATGACAAAGACGTACAGTTGCAGGCGGCAATAGAAACGATTATGAAAAATGTAAAACAGTAATCATCAGGAGAGTTTTTATGGAAAGTAATATAATCGAGGGAAGAAATCCGGTTTTTGAAGCATTGGTTGCAGGTTCTCCCATTGAAAAAATATATATAAGTGAAACAGCACACGGCTCGCAGATTTCAAAAATAATAAACGAAGCAAAGAAACGCAAAATTCAGTTTAAATCTGTTTCGGCAGATAAAATTGACGAAATCGCCGAAACCGAAAACAATCAGGGCGTTGTGGCAATACAGTCATCAGTTTCATATTGCAGCATTGATGATATTTTTGCACTTGCTGATAAAAAATGCGAAAAACCGTTTATCATAATCTGTGATGAAATCACAGACCCGCACAACTTAGGTGCGATTATAAGAACGGCAAACGCGGCAGGTGCACACGGCGTTATAATTCCCAAAAACCGTGCAGTTGGCGTAAATGCGGTAGTTTTTAAAACGTCAGCGGGGGCTGCAGCACACACGCATATTGCAAAAGTAGGTAACTTATCACAAGCCATAAACGAGCTAAAAAGTCGCGGAGTGTGGATAACGGGTGCTGATATGACGGGCAACGATATGTACGACGAAGACCTAAAAGGCTCAATAGCTGTAGTTGTGGGTTCTGAGGGAAAAGGTATTTCTAAAAAAATTAAAGAAAATTGTGATTTTTTAGTTAAAGTTCCAATGGTTGGGCAGATAAATTCATTAAACGCATCGGTTGCAGCGTCAGTTATAATGTACGAAGTTTTGCGGCAAAGACGATAAACCTAAAAATGTCAAAAAAACAATTCATTTCCTTGTATTTTAAAGTGATAAAAACACAAAATACTCTTGTAGCCACAAGCTACAATTTTAAAAAAAGGAGTGAATGTGTTATGACAAGCAGCAAAAAGAATGTTGTTCCCGAAGCAAGAGCCGCTCTTGATAAATTCAAGATGGAAGTTGCACAGGAAGTAGGCGTAAACTTAAAGCAGGGTTACAATGGCGATTTAACATCTAAAGAAGCTGGTTCAGTCGGCGGTATGATGGTTAAAAAGATGATTGAATCTTACGAAAATAATATGAAATAAGATTTCGATTTAAATGCACAGCTTTTGTGCTTTAGTGATGGGCTTATATTTATCTGATGAGATAATTAAAGCAAAATAATCACTCTTTATGTAAAAAGGGCGTTTTGTAAAATTTTGTTTTACAAAACGCCCTTTATTAATTAAAAGATAATTGTGTGTTTTTTTGTATCTGTAACATTTGGTTCAAGACTAATGATATAAGCTTTTTTCGTAATATCTCCGTCTGTATCTACAAAGTCAGGAGCACCGTTCCAGGGTTCAATGCACAGAAAACCTGCCTTGTCTACCGTCCATATACAAAGTATATCCGCATCGTCAAATAAAACGGTGATTTCTCTGTTTGTATTTCTGTTTTTTAAAGTTACTTTTTTACTTTTTAACTTTTCGAAGATTAAAGTGTCAATGTCAAACTGACGATAGTTTAATTTGATTTCATTCGAAACACCAAAACCGTGCGCACTCATTTCGTATTCTTTTCCGTCGAATGTATATTTATTATCCTTTAATCTTCCGCAAATGGGAAAAAGAATAGGTGCGTGACCGTGCCAATATTCAGGATTTGCGTCCCAGACATTTTCAACATTACCTTTTTTTACACTCAAAATTTCAGCACCGTAGGTAGAAATTTTAACACCTAATGTTCCGTTTGATAATGTGATTATTTCGGGCATAAACATTACCTCCTTTAATACGGAGTAATTTTACCACCAAAAATAAACGCCGTCAAGTACTTAAATTTGAAAAAATATGGTTTTTGCGTTGACATATTGTGTTTTTTTTGATATTATAATAGCGATTTAATTTACATTGGGAGGAAAAACAATGGATTTAGTTGCAAAGAGAATGGAAAACATAGGCTCAGATATTCGCGGCAGAAACTTCTGGGCAGCTTTAGACCTTGAAAAAAAAGGCGAAAAAGTATTAAAATTAAACACAGGTAACCCCGCTGCATTCGGCTTTAAAATGCCCGAATCAGTAAGAAAAGCATTGGTAGAAAATATGGACCGTGCTGTAGGCTACAGTGACGTAAGAGGTATGATTGATGCACGTCAGGCAATCTATGATTACCACGTATCAAAGGGCGTTACAAACTTCGGTATGGACGACATCTTCATCGGTAACGGCGTAAGTGAAATTGCATCGATGATAGCTACAGCGTTATTTGATAAGGGCGATGAGGTTTTAGTGCCTTCACCCTGCTACTCACTCTGGTCAAACGAAATTTTATTGAGTGACGCTAAACCTGTTTATTATCTTTGTGATGAGTCAAATGGCTGGAACCCCGACCTTGACCACATCAAGAGCTTAATAACACCTAAAACAAAGGCGATTTTGTTAATCAACCCCAACAACCCCACAGGTGTTTTATATTCAAATGAAATACTTTTAGAAATCGCTGAAATTGCAAGACAGAACAAAATGATGATTTTATCAGACGAAATCTACGACAGATTAGTTTTCGATGGTAAAGAACATACAGCAATGGCGAAGCTTGCTCCTGATCTTACCATCCTTACAATGAACGGTCTTTCAAAATCACACGTTCTTTGCGGTTTCCGTTGCGGTTGGATGGTAATCAGCGGACCTGAAAAGGAAAGAGAAGAAATCAATGCTGCAATCTTAAAGGTAGCATCAATCAGACTTGGTGCTAACTCTATTATGCAGACAATTATTCCTGCAGCTATTGCAGATACAGAATACCCCAACAGTATGATTCGTCCCGGCGGCAGACTCTACGAACAGCGTAAAGCAACCTGCGAAGCATTGGATTCTATTCCCGGCGTGTCATACATTAAAAACGACGGCGCACTTTATGTGTTCCCCAAAATTGACAAGGGTGCAGAGTTAATCGAAAACGATAAGGAGTTTGCTTATAATCTTTTAATGGATAAGCACGTGTTAATCGTTCCCGGCAGCGGATTTAAATGGGCACAGCCCGACCACTTCCGTATCGTAATGCTTCCTGAGGCAGAAATTCTCCGTAAGGCAGTATTAGACATCGGTGACTTTATACAGAAGAATCTTTAATATTTAAGAATCGGGGCTTGGTTATACCAAAGCCCCGATTTTTTTTAAAAAAGATATTGACATTTTAAACTTATATGTGTATAATAGTAAAAGTCGACTGAATATCGTAAGCACCATTAGCTCAGCTGGTAGAGCACCTGACTCTTAATCAGGGTGTCCAGGGTTCGAGTCCCTGATGGTGTACCAGAAAAAAGACAGATTTCAAGTGAAATCTGTCTTTTTTCAGCTAAATTCGCTTACGCGAGCTAAATTGAGCAAGCTCAGCTAAATT
>CAZCOF010000076.1:0-7796 GCA_964500095.1 uncultured Oscillospiraceae bacterium | reverse complement strand
TAACATTGTTTCGTTTAATACCTGTGTATTTTTCAATTCTATCTGCAATATTTTTACAAATATCGGTCTTAGGATGAAGACCGTCAACCGAAAGAATTGCAACCTTTTCATCTCCGTCTTTAACTACAACTGCTCTTGCATAGAGTCTGTCTAAAACATCGGCTCCTCTTCGGATATTAAAATATCCCGGAATACCGCAGCCTAAAGGCGGTGTAATTTCTTTTTCATAAAAACCAAATTCAAACATAGCGCTCTGCCTTTCTTTATTTATTTAAATGTTTAATTTATTATTTTTTGTCAATTTCTACAAGTCCGTCGGGAGTTTCTACCATATCGTAACGTTTCAGCAAAAATTTTCTTATTGCAAAAAGTATTGCTATGGCAACTATTGTAATTAAATTTTCCCACGCTTCAACGTGACCGATTATCAAATGACGAGCAAGTGCAAAAGCCAACACTTCGATAACTGTTTCAGGGGTGTGCTTACAAAGCATCTTTATAAGTTCAGCACCAATAGCAAGTGCGATTGTCTTGTCGTAAATACCTTCCAAAGAAGAAATCCCTTGACCGTAAAATTAAGGTTTTGTCATTTCATAAACCGTATATACTGCCAAAATAATTACAGCAGCACCTACCAGCAAAGATATAAACAGTTCCAAAAGGTAACTCAACTCAAACATTTTATCCTGAAGTTTTTTTCTCATAACTTTCTCCTTTCGTAATTAAGAGTATATTGTTTTAGTTAAATCTATATACTGTAAATAGATACAGCTTCTTTAACACATTGTTTTGCTGTTTTGATTTCAGCATCTGAAATTTCTTCATCAAAGTCAGAAAATGTGTTGTTTTTAATATCGTTTCCTGTCAGCATTGCATACCAAAGCAATCCGAGTGCATATCTGCCAAGACCAAGACTTGCATGGAATGTATCTCTATGTACCTTTTCAACACCCGATGCAATAAGCTTTTGAAAAGTTTCTCCTGCCGGAATGATGAAATCCGCATTAACGTCTTTAGCAGCCTTATCATAAGATGATTTAATATCGTTAAACATATCAACGTGGTTTTTATATCCTAATCCATCCAAAAGAGCAGAGTCCTGCTCATATGCCCAAGTCTGATGGATTGCAATCTTTACTTTAGGCACACAATATCTTACATACTCAACAAGCTTATTAAGATACGGTTGATATGTTTCATAATAAGGTGACTTTCTGCTGGCTTGTTGAACGGTTATAACATCCCATTCACGGTTTAAAAGAGCCTCTTTTAACGAAACCGGAAAATTAGTGCTTTCACCATTCACACCGAGAAGATATGCTCTTTGTTCGTTTAACATATTTCTGTAATGAACAGAAAGCGGACATCCACCTATATAAAGATTGAACGTATCAAGTCCAAATCCGTCAGCACGTGCAATACGGTGCAGATATCTTTGCGCATCCCGCGAAAAACTGTTTCCAATCGATAAAATGTTCATTCTCAATCTTCTCCTTTAATTTCTTTTTATATTTTTATTCATCAACAACTAAATATATATTGTTTTTATTTTCATCCAAAATAGTTTGCCCAAACAGCAGCACTTCATCTCTAAAACCGTTCTTTAAAAGAACACCTATCAAAACATCGCCTTTTAAAATCAGTTTGCTGATTTTTTCATATTCAGAGAGTTTAACAACGCCTTTTTCTGTTTTTATAAATAATGATTCCATCTGTTCACTAATCGTTTTATTTTCAGCTGTCTTTTCCGGCATTAAAATAACTGCGTCGTCTTCGCCTTCGTATTGCATACAGAAGAAATACTTTCCGTTGTTATGCTTAAATCGGACAATATATCCGTCTTTTATTTCGACTAAAGTTTCCCATTCATCACGTTGGTCTGCATAGTCATTCATAATATCTTCAATTGTTCGATTTTTTATAAATTTTTTAAATCCCTCGTCATTCATATCTTCACCGCTTTCGTATTTACTGATTTGGATATTCAATATATTATCGGCAAACTAATCTTTAAAATTTATGGACTTGACACAAACACAACTGAGCCATTCTCTTGTGTCGCACTGCAAATATAGTATCATATTTTTATCATCTGGTGCGTCCAGAGTCCATATTTATTTTTGAATGTTATTTTGAAAAAACCTGCATTTTCTGGAATTTGTGCAACTATAACACCACTTTTTATTTCTTCATCGGTCAACTTTCTGATTTTGCAAAGCGAAGAAAAATGGTAATAATACGGTACCGCTTCAGAAACTTCTGATTTCAAAGAGTGAAGTCTTATTCTTTCTTTTGAATCATCATAAGATTCTTTCACCATAAAATCCATATGTGAAATCAAAGAATCGTTTCCCGAATCTACCTTTACTGTAATAACTCCGTCTGTGACAGTATGAGTAATCAACGGATAATTAACACAAAATTTAACGACTTCATCACTGCCTTCTAATTTTATCTCATAATAACCAACATCGAATATTCGAGAGAAATTACCTTTTCCAAAAATACTCATTTCATTAAGAAGGCTTCCGTCTTTATAAATCTTAATATTGTTTTCTTCTTCACGGAATACAGAAATTATAGTTTCCTGACCAAGAAAATAGTTTGATTTATTTCCGAAATCAACAGCAATATCAGGATGCTCGCGTATTGCTTTGTTTTCGAATAAGATATCATTTGTTCCGGGCTCACACTCAGGAACAGAATCTATGTAGTCATATCTCCACAATTCAAAAACAGAAAACTCCTTGAAAAATTCTTCTACCTTAAAGCTTTCTCGCTTACAACTCGGTCTGACAGCCTCTGAAACTTCTATTTCGACAATTTCACCTGCATCGTTTTTGAGAATATCCGTAATCAAAGCAACATGAACACGAGTCTTACAAAAAACATACAAAATATCACACAATTCAATTTCATCAGCCTTATAGCTGTTACAATCAGCAATTTTCCTCATACCAGGAATAGTGCCGAACTCCTTAACAGAATAACGCTCCTTAATGCCTAAAGAATGCCGAACAAGACCACTACAAACAATACCGTAATATGTAGAAGAATTTCTGTAGCCGTATAAATTTTTATTATAAAGTACACTATCGGGATTAACCACTGCAGAAAGTAATGTTTCAAAAGAAACATTCTCGCATATATATTTATCGTTGGCTACATTATTTGAGTACGGCATTCCTGTTACTTCTTTGTCTGCAGAAAAAAAAGTATATTTTTCTTTAGTTCCATTTGGAATGTGTGTCGGCATATTACGAATCGGCGTCCACTTAAATTCAGTTAATTGTTTTACCCTTTCCAGAACATTCTTTTTGCCGACAGAATCAGGTTCACTACTTATTAAATTCATTTCATTTCTCCTTGTACTACACATTTATAGTTTAAATATACATTTTTATTCAAATTACACAATCACCCATAGATTCGTGTCAATTCAGGGACAAAAAATCTGGGGTTTTCTCAAAGGCTTCCCTTTGAGCGGAAGGCTTTTTAGCTAAATTTTGCAACAAGTTGCAAAGCTAAATTATTCCACTCCGTTCCATAGCTAAATAACTCCTTTGGAGTAACTAAATTAAATTCGCTTTATAGCTGACCGAAGGTCAATTTAGCTACGAAGTAATTTAGCGTGCGTCAGCACATTTAGCTCGCTGAAAGCAAATTTAGCTGAATTCAACTTTGTTGAATTCATTATACCATCATTTAACAAAAAAGGCAATCAAATTCAGCTGAATTTGATTGCCTTTTTTAATATTTTTACTTCTCTTTATTTTTAGGATAAGCTTTATAAAAATGTACTATATTTATGTCTTCTATCATATCAAGACCGTGTGCACCGGAGCCACCGTCAATTTCGTGACAACCATGATCCATAGCAAACCCCATTAAAGTATTATGCTTTTTCCACAATCTTTGAATCAAAACGTCAAACATCGCATAATCTTCAGCGTTTGAGCGAAGTTCTGCTAAAGCCTCTCGACTTTCTGGACCGAATTTGTGCATTTTATAATCATAGTTTTTATTATATACAGCTATAAAGTCATATTTGTCTTCAATGATAAGCTCAACTGCTTTTGCGTTGATTTCTTCCACAGTATCGTATATAAAATAGTCCATTTCTCTTTCTAAAAATATTGCTGACATACTGTCGCCCGCAGTAGAAACTATAGCACATTTTTTGCCGGCTTTTATCATTGCATCAAAAATCGTTTCTATCTTTATTACAGGTTTTTTGTACGCCTGTATTCCATGAACACTCGGCTGAGCACCTGTATACATTGTTCCGAAGCATACCGGAGTAACTGACGGCATTACAGTGCAATACGGCACTTCTATATCAGTTCTTTGGGTTACTTCGGTTAAAAAATGCGGATATTTTCTGTAAATCCATTCTGCAATTGCATCAGGGTTGTACATAAAAATTCTGTCTGCCTTTTCGCCGTTAAAGGCTTTTTTTGCATACTCTGTCAAATCTTTGCAAGGCTCGGCAGCCGTTTTGGGAGCATCAACACCCGCAACCGCACAAAGAGCAGCACACAAAGTATCCAAAGAAGTTTCGTTTTTTGTCATTGTTCGCACCTCATAATAAAAAATTTTAATAGAACAAAAACGACTTTGTTTAGCTAATTGTATACTTAAAATCAAAAAAAGTCAATGTTTTATTACTATTAATTATAAAGCTTTGCAAGTCCGCCTATTGCAGTTTCTCTGTATTTATGCGATAAATCCTTGCCTGTTTCATACATCGTCTTGATTATTACATCAAGCGATATTTTTCTTGTATACGTCAGGAAATTTGCAAGGTTTACTGCATTTATTGCACGCATAGCGGCTACTGCATTTCTTTCTATACAGGGAATCTGAACGAGCCCGCGAACGGGATCGCACGTAAGACCTAAATGGTGCTCAATTGCAACTTCTGCTGCATATTCAATCTGCTCTATGCTCATTCCGAACAGCTCACCTAAGGCTGCAGCTGCCATTGAGCAGGCTGTCCCCACTTCTGCTTGACATCCGCACTCAGCACCGCTTATCGATGCGTTGGTTTTTACAAGATTTCCGACTAAAGAAGCTGTAGCAAGTGCATCTATTATTTCATCATCTGTGTACTCTTTTGTCGTTTGATAATAATATAAAACAGCAGGCAACACACCACAAGCACCACAGGTTGGTGCTGTAACGATAATTTCA
Organism: uncultured Oscillospiraceae bacterium; assembly: GCA_964500095.1. GTDB lineage: Bacteria > Bacillota > Clostridia > UBA1381 > UBA9506 > Congzhengia. The sequence goes on along the minus strand of CAZCOF010000076.1, from coordinate 2,603 downwards.
CCTGAAGCGTTTTGTTCACTTGCGGCGAACGCATACGCACAAACAATCCTGTTTTGCTTGGTTTCGGGTGTTTCATCTATATGACGCTGAGTGTATAAAATTTTTGCCTTTTTTTGAACATCAAGTCCACCGGGCAGGGTTCCTTCAGCTTCTAAACCGTCGTGAATACATTCTTTCATATATTGCCAGATGTTTTTTAAAAAACTTCGTACGTCTTCTCCTTCTTCTTCATATACATAGTCACAAAGGCGTATTTTATTCTTTCTGCAATAAGCTGAAATTTCCTGAAAAGTCGAAAATCTATATACACAATCTTCTTCGGGTAAGTCGATACCATCTATTAAAACAGCACCTCCGCCGATGCTGTAAGCTATACGGCTGTCAATAATTTCTTCACCCTTTAGAGCAAAAAATTCTAATGTGTTTGGATGCTTTAAGCTCTTCTTTAAATAGTCAAACTCTATTTCAACAGGACACGGTGACAAGGTTTTTCTGATAACCGCATCTGTTCCGTGCCCTTTTCCCGTCTGTGCCAAAGAGCCGTATAGTATAACCTTAAAGCTGTCCGCATCGGGATTTTTTTCTTTTAAAATTTTGCATACCTTCTCAGGCCCCATAGTATGAGAGCTTGACGGACCTCTGCCAATCTTGTAGAGTTCACTTATTGACTGCATTTTTGAAGGCATTTTTTCGTTGCTGCCTGTATCATCCTCTGCCATAAGACTTTCAAAAGATATGTTGAAAAAGCGGCATATTTTATACATTTTTTCAAGACTGGGTGCAGATACGCCGTTTTCCCACTTTGAAACAGCCTTATCTGTAACGCCAAGATTTTTTGCAAATTCCTTTTGAGATATATTTTGTTTTTTTCGCAAGGAGTTAATTCTTCTGCCTATATCTGCATTTTTCATATAAATCCCTCCAGTATGTGTTTATCTTACCACTTTTTATGTAAACTATAAATCCTTTTTTGTTAAAATAATTCTACTGTTGGTAGAATTATATGTAAAAAATCAAGCGCATAAATTTTATGCGCTTGAAATTGTTTGATTTAGTTTTTCTTTTCTAACGTGAAATAATACAGATAAGAAGTGCTTCCACCGCTGTATGCTTTAAGTTGTAGTTCAACTTCGCCTGCGGGCAATTCCAAATCACTCAATACCGTATCTTCAGACTTGTGTAATCTACTGTATACTTGTGTTTCACCTGTGGACTTAATTTCTTCTCCGTTCGAGTTTTTATATGAAATTTCATATGTCAACGGACCGTTTGCACCAACCCATGCACCTGCGGTTACTTTATATGTTCCCGCTTCTTCTACATTAAGCTTATATGTAAAGGTTGATTCTCCTTTTGTAGGTACACATACACAGCCCTTAACAAAGTAATCTGCTCCATCTGACGGATAACCTGATACGTCATTTGAGTAAGTATTACTTCTTAGTCCGACTGCATCGTAGAAAGCACGAATTTCAACAAGGTTTGCACCGTTAGGCTTAATATCCTGTAAGAGTTTGCGATAGAAGACTTCTTTTATGATTATCTTATCTTCAGGATCCGTTACAGTAAATGTCAAATCCTGCTCGCCTTCTTCAAAGTATGCAGTACATAGTCTGAATTTACGCCACTTGTTAGTCCAAATAGTCAGCTGACTGTTTGAAACCTGGCTGCCATCGGTAAACATTTTTACATCTTGTGCATCGCCGCCAATTTCAATTCCGTTACGAGAAGTTTCACCCGCACCGATCGCATACATCAATATTCCATAGTAGCCACTTTCGGGAATATCGAGCTTGTAGTTTATATGATCTGTTCCACCTATTACGATACCCATACCATCTGCATAATTTAGCATTTCCAAATCAGCTGTTGAAGTTTCTCTGTCATAATCTGTCGAATAAAGCATTACTTCATCAGAAACCGGAGGCTCAGGAAGGGTAATTCTTAAATCTCTGCCCGCTGTGGGTAATTCCACACCTGCTTTTAATAAAAGTGACTTATATTCAGCTTCTACTCCTGCATTTCTGTAAATTTCTAAAGCATTAGGATCAGAAAGGCTTTCGCCCTCGCCTGTTACTATTGTCTGTTCCTCATAGTGTAAGTTTCTGTCTTCATAGTCATCAGGCAGTTTTCTATGAGTACCTGTATCTGAATAGTTGTCATAGTATCTTAAATAACTTGTAGCAGAGTTTGAAACGTTAAAGCTAATTGCTAACACTGCATCTAAAACAACGTTACTGAATATATCTATAAGTGCACTACCCTGATCCTGATAAATCATAGCACCACTGTTACGTGAGTTATGGTCATTTAAGTAGTTGTTTGAAATTACGCCGTTTTTAATCGGTCCTAATGTATAAATAGCACCGCCGTCGTCTAATGAATTCATAATGCTTTCAATTTTATTGTATGAAATATTGATATCAGAGTGGTCGTAGGCTGCACCGCCGCTCCAGCCCCAACCGGCTGATATGCCCGTGTATGGGGTAATTGCGATATCGTTATGCAAGATGTTTATGAATTTTTCGTAGTATACAACTATACCGCTGTTATTAAACATTTCGCCTGCGATTCTTCTTATTACGTTGTTTGTAACATCAATA
>CAZCOF010000075.1:0-7847 GCA_964500095.1 uncultured Oscillospiraceae bacterium | reverse complement strand
CTCCCAAAGGTTTTTTTCTGTTTTTGTACCTGCGTATTTGTTTGCCATAATACCGCCTCCTTAATATGTTATATTTTATGTTTAATCTATTTTAAATACATCGGGGCAAAGTCCTGAAGAAATAAAATCATCATTTCTTACCATTCCCCCGCCAAAGCCTGCTGTACGCATATATTTCCATTTGCAGTCAACATCTTCTGAGATGCTACCGACTTCTTTTCCCATATCAGAAAGGATTTGTCCGTCAGGGGCTACAATCATAGAGCAACCGCCGTGTTCATCATCATTCATAGAATACGACGAACGCGCAAGGTATGCGTTGCACCTGAATGCTGTGAGCTTTGCCTGAGCACGGATGATGTCAACACGCTCTCCCCTTTGATAACCCGGAACTAAAATGATGTCAGGCTTAAAATGAGCAATATATTCAATCTGCTCGTTAAAGTAAACGTCATAGCAAGTCATAAATGCAAAGCGGATTCCGTCAACTTCGCATACACATCTGCATTTTCCCGTTTTTGTTCCTTCTTCTACCCCCAACGAAATCTCTGACGGCGGCAAGTGCTGTTTATCATAAACAAACGCTACTTCGCCTGATTTATCAAACAGATACGTACTGTTTTTTATTTTGTCACTTCTTTTTTCCAAAACGTTTATTGCAACGTAGGCACCGTTGTTTTTAGAAACGGCGGCAGCCTCTTTTAATATTTTGGGTGCTCGGCTTAGTGCCGCTATCTCTTTATCAGGATCTGACAATCCGCCTGCGTTTGAATATTCAGGCAGTACTATCAATGAGTCTTTTTCTGCCTTTTTCATTTCATTTATTAAAAATTCAGCGATTACTTCATCGGGTGCATCCCCTGCAAAATAAGGTGGCTGAACTACTGTGATTTTCATAATTTGTTCTCCTCATTATACTTATATATATTCTATCACTTAAATTTGATTTTTTCAACTGAAATAGAAAATTTTGTCAAAAAAATATTGCAGTGGATACACTGCAATATTTTTCAAATTACTTAATATTCTTTTTTGCTTTTCGAATCGCCATTATTCTGTTCATTTCGTTATAAACAATCATAAAGCCTTCGTCAACGCCCATACCGGGTTTAGCGAGTATCTGGTCAGGCTGAGTTGCCATAGCACAGTGAACGCAAACCTGAGCACTGCGGTCTGTTTCATTACAGGTACCGCCCTGGTATGCACCGATTCCCTTTTCCTTACAATAAAGCACAGCTTCAATTGTGTTGTTAATTCCACCCAAGTCAGGAGTTTTAATCTGTACCATGTGGCCTGCTTTGTTATCTGCAAAAAGCTTGATATCTTCTAATGTGTTACACCATTCATCAGCAACCAACTCTACATCACAGCCGCGTGAGTCTAACTCTTTTGTTAAACCTGCTAAAGCTGTCATCTGTGTTTCGCGGTCAGAATCGCAGTCCATAGGACCTTCGATACGGAGTTTAAACGGCTTTGCAACGTTGCCTAATTCTTCAATGTAGTCTGCCATTGCTTTATAGTTGTTATTTCCAAACGCAGCACCGATTGTTCCGTACACATCTATGTGCATAACAGGAGAGTAGCTTTCATCCTTACGGAATTTTAATATTCTTTCACGTAACCACGCTACGTATTCTAAAAGCTTTTCGCCCTTTAAACCGAGCTTTGTTTCAACGTTGTTGATTAACGCGTGAGGTAGGACTTGAGCTCCTTTTATAATCATTTTGTCGGAATTGTCATAACGGTCATCGCCTGACTGTGTAAAGATTGCAAGGGGTTTTTCAGAAACACTGCATCCATATTCATCAGCTACGACTTCACACATCATTTTACCTTTTGCTTTTGCTACGGCGTCTAAAATTGCCTGAGATACACCGTAGCGTATCGCTGTATGTAAACGCTTGCCGTCAACTGTGATAGCTTCCATCTGTGCTGCAAGCTTACGGAAATTGTCAGCTTCTTTTCCAACGAGTTCGGGTTTAATAAACTTTTCAATAACAGGAATAAATTCTTCAGCTAAGAATAACGGATCGCGACCACCTGCACCCGAGTACTGAACAGCGGCACAATCGCCGTAAGCGATTTGTCCGTCTTCTAATATAATCATAACTGAGATTGATTCTCCCGCCTGACGAACTGATGTAAATCCTTCTGTAACTGTCGAACCTGTGTAAAATACTCCGTCGTGACCTGCACCGCTTTTTATTGCACGCTGGTCATCAAAATAAAATCCTGTGCGACCCTGTGAACAAACAACATCTATAATTTTCATAACGCATTATCTCCTTATCAATATTTTGAATTAATATCTTGGACGTCCAACCAAACGACCTTTACCGATAGCATATACGTCATCGATAACCATCTGGAAAGATGCTTTTCTTTTTTCTGCTTCGGCTCTTTTTTGAATTTTTTCCTTATGGAAATCAACTAGCTCTTTAGAGAAAGGAAGATTTCCAATATCTAAAATTCTAACCGCACCGTCATTATCACGGCAAGGGAGCATTTTACCTGCATTAAATCTGCAAGGTGCAAACGGAACGTCTAAAACGCCCGCTTCAACACCGCGACAAACACCGACTGCAATGTCTCCGTTACCAAGCTCAAAGCACTTATCAACAATTGCTCTTGTTTCCTTGCGAATGATTTCTTTTTCATCATCTAAGCTATCAGCACGGAATGTCTGGTCACTAAGCATATTGACAACCTGCTTTGTGCAACGAAGTCCTTGAGCATTTGCTTCCATCGTGGGAATACCTACTGCTTCGTGCGGTGTTTTTACGATTACCTTTGTAGCTTTAGAAAGTGCTGCAATTAAGCTGCCTGATGAAATCACACCGAATGCCTTTGCTTCATCAGCCGGGAAGCCACCCATCCACTGATGCAGTACTGTTGTAACTTCTACATCTTTATAGCCGTATTTTTTAAGATATTCGTCTGTTAATTCCTGAAGTGTATGAATTGCTGCAATATCCTGAACAAGGTTTCCGCACTGGCCGTAGCCTACTGTGATGTTTTTTACACCCTGCTCTGCTGCAAGGAGCGCTTCTATAATTGCCGCTGCGTGCGAAACGCAAGGCGGAACTAATGTTCCCGTCAAAGGACCGTAGGGTTCTCTATTTATAGAAACACCCATTTCTTCATAAAGACCTGTCAAGCGGTCAACATACTGCCAGTCTTTTATTGTACGTTCCATAGGAATGTTTTTACAATAAGGAAGATTGTATGAAATGCCGCCGCCCTCGTAGCTTGTAAAGCCGCCGGCATAAGTAATTTCTGTAAGTAGTCTTGCATCAGGTGTGCCGTGTCTGACCTGCATAGGAACATTTACACTTTCTATGACCTTACGGCATTTTTCTACGCCGTGATTAACAGCAGGAAAACCGTTAAGCATCGCTCTTTGCAAGCGGATAGATTCTGCAATTCCGTTTTCTGCTTCTTCATAACGGTTCTGTCTTGTGTAACTGTCTATGGTTGAAGGCAGTAAATCTGCTTCGCCCTCTTTTTCCAAGTACTGCATAAGCTTTATATGTTCTTCTACTACAGGCACGCCCGCACGCGGCTGAACTAATGTGCGTCCGTCACGCTTTGCAGCTAAAAGTTTTTTAGAAAAGTTTCTGCTTTCTGCCATAGCCTTGTGATATTTGACTGCTTCTTCAAGGTTTACATCCTTACCTGTAGGCCACTGCTGTAAGACCTCCTGACGCAATTTTTCAAACTCACCATCACTGATACGTTTATTCTGTATGTCCATGATATTCTAACTCCTTTTTCATAATTCGTAAAGCTGTTTTTGGGTGATAGGAAGAAAGTAATCCCATCGCCGCCAAAATATATGTTCTGTCTACCCAAACGTCTGCTTTTTTCGGTCTTAGCGATGTCGGGTCAGACTCTGAATAAAGAGCATTTACCGCTATCTCTTCCGTTCTTTTTGTGTGTATTAAGCTTCCGCCTGTGACAACTATTTGTTTTACCTTTGTCAGGTTTTTGCCTTCCTGAACGAACGTCTTTCCCATCATTGTGTACGTTTCACAAATTGTACCCGAATGACGTTTTACTGCTTCTTCTAAAGCCGCTGATGCAAGTGCAAAATCTAACGACTCAATGTCTTTATCTCCGTTTGCAACCTTGTCTTTGTTTTTCTTTAAATCGTCTATTATTTTTATTGCCTTTTCTTCCGTTAAACCTGAAAGAGAGCATATACGATTTAACCCTGCAGCATCAATAATGCCCTGCATACTGTAGCGCATACCGATGTCGCCTTCTACCGTTCTTTTTACATACGGCTCAGGGATGCCCTTATATACAGTATTCGTATGTTCAGGCATACCATCTGCAACAGAGTAGACATCCGTTGTTGCTCCGCCTACATCAACAGCAACAAGCTCGCCTATTCCCGGCTCGTCTTCATATCCGTTTGCCAAAAGCTCCATTGCCTGCATCACCGCTGACGGTGTCGGCATTAAAATATCCGATAGCAAATCGCTGACTTTACTTAAACCCTTAGCTTTTATAATACGATTTAAGAAAATCTCCCTTATCTTGCTTTGCGTTTCTTCAACCTTTAAAACGCCAAACTTCGGCATTACATTGGGACATATATGAACATCGCACCCCGAAAGAATTTCTTTTATTTTAGAAGCTGCACTGCGGTTTCCTGCTACGACAATCGGAAATTCGGGCGAAAGTTTTGCAAGCATCTTAGCATTATGTATGATGCACGCTGTATTTCCGCCATCTGTACCGCCAACAAGCAAAAATATATCAGGATTTAACTCCTTTATCTGTGCAACATCTTCTTCTGTAAGCTCAAACGAGTAAATTCCTGCAATTTTTGCTCCTGCACCAAGACTTGCAAGCTTTGCAGCCTCTCCTGTTAATTCAGGAACAAGACCGCTTGTTACCATTCTGAGTCCACCGGCAGCCGACGAGCAAGCGTAGCATAAGTCAAATTTAATTTTCCCTGTTTTTGTTTCTAAAAGCTTAAGAGCTGCAGATAATCCGTCATTAATATCAGTATCTACTGTTGTGAAAGATGATGCAGTTCCTATAATCTGTTCGGTTTTGATGTCTACTGCCGTAAGTTTGGTATATGTACTGCCAAAATCAATCAGCAAGACATAATTCATTAATTGTCACCGTCCATATTTAAAAGTTCTCTTAGAGCTTTTATTGTTGTTTCAGGTGTTGTTCCGGGCGGAAAAGCTCTGTCAAACCCCATTTCTTTAAAGCGTTTTTCAACGTCTTCAAACTTCTGCTTACCTATAACAATATTGCCGCCAACCAAAAGCGGAATACCTAAAAGACCTGCCTCGTCGCACTTTTCGCGCATACCGCGGCAGTCAAGCTCACCCTGACCATACAGTGAAGAAATAACAATTGCATCAGCGTCTGACTCGATAGCCGCTGCAATGTACTCTTCCTGAGAAACCATAACGCCAAGATTAACTACTTCAAATCCTGCCTCAGAAAACGCGTGGTATAATATCTTATTACCAACAGCGTGAACATCGGCACCGATAACACCTATGACTAAGACTTTTTTTGTTTTTTCCATAACAATACTCCATTGCATTATAATTATATTGTTCTATAACTATATGATACAATGGTATAGTCCTTTTGTCAATAGTTTTTTTGCATTTATTTCATTTATTTTATTATTATACTGCTTTTTCTTCGAGCAATCTCTTCACCTTTGCTTCGATATACAAAAGTGAGCCTTCGTCCATTTCATAGTGGCAATCAATAACTTCTCCTTTAAAAGAACGTATTAATTTAGACACTTCTTCACCGAAGTATTTTTCATAACCTTTCGGCACTAATATTGCGTCTTTTCCTTTAAGATATTTTTTTACATCTTCTGTCGTTGTTGTCGCAAGCGGAGCGAAAAGCTCGATGTTTTCAGCATAAGTCTTGCAAGTACTGTGCAAAAGTTGTGTAAATCGTTGACTGTAGCCCAATATTCCTACTTTTTTTCCGTGTCTTAGCTTTATGATATGCGACAGGCACTGAGCGGGCAATCTTAGTGCTATGTGTATCACTCTTTTGCTGTTCGGCACTACACTTTCAAGAAATTCTGCGTGGCTCTGTGTTGTTACAATATAATCAAAGTCATCTGTCAGCTTATAAGGATATTCTTTTATGCTGTCAAAGGTGTATGAATACAAATCAACACCGTCAATATGACGCATCTGCTCCGACATCTGTGATAAGTTCTCAGGATTACACTCAACAAGTGCTACCTTTATATGGGACTCTTTTTCCATATATTCACGAAGCTTTAGGTTTAAAAAAATGCCTATCTCTTCAGCAGAAAATCCCATTTCTTCAAGGCTTTTTAGCATCGTATTGATTGCTGCCATTGCGTTTTCCTTACGATTGCCTGAATTTGCCGAGCGATAGCACACAAATGTACCCCTACCCTGAACTTTTTCAACAAAACCGCGACTTTCAAGCTCGTCATAAGCCCTTTTTACAGTACCCCTTGCTATGCCTAATTCATTTGTCATTCGCTGAACTGTAGGCAACTGCTCTCCTGCTGATAAGCTGTTGTTTTTTATCGCTGTACATATACTGTCAGCAAGCTGCTGATATATCGGTATATCAAGATTTGGATTGATGATATAAATATCTTTCATATAAAAAATCCTCCACAATTGTTATATAACAATTATGAAGGATTTTTTAAATTGTGTCAAGTATTATTTATTATTTTCTTTCAAATAATTTTTTCTGCCTGTTTCGTATAGGTTATTTCCCTCGCTGTCAATTATAACAATCGCAGGAAAATCTTCTACTACAAGTCTTCTTATTGCTTCAGCACCTAAATCGTCGTAGGCTATCACTTCTGCTTCTTTAATGCATTTTGCCAAAAGTGCACCGCAGCCGCCTATAGCACCAAAGTATACTGCGCCGTGCTGTTTCATAGCAGAAATTACTTCGTCGCCACGTTTTCCTTTGCCTATCATACCTGTTTGTCCCAATTCTATCAATGTAGGACTGTAAGCATCCATTCTGTATGAAGTTGTCGGTCCAGCCGAGCCTATAACTTCACCAGGCTTTGCAGGTGTCGGACCTACGAAATAAATTATACTGTCTTTAATATCTAAAGGAAGCTCTTTTCCTTCTTTCACAAGCTCGCACAAACGCTTGTGTGCTGCATCTCTCGCGGTATATATAACACCTGAAATTAAACAGCTATCGCCCGCCTTTAAATTTTTTACCATTTCACGTGTAAGTGGTGTTTTTATTGATATACTCATAATGTTATATTACCTCCGTCTTATGTCTTGTTACGTGACAGTTAATGTTAACAGCAACAGGTAATCCTGCTATATGCGTCGGGTATTCTTCTATGTTTACAGCGAGTGCCGTTGTTCTTCCGCCAAAGCCCTGCGGTCCAATTCCCAGCGAATTTATGATTTCTAAGAGTTCTTTTTCTAAGTCAGCATAAAACGGATTTTGGTTTCGCACGTCAACAGGGCGAAGTAATGCTTTTTTTGCTAAATACGCCGCCTTGTCAAATGTTCCGCCTATGCCGACACCTACCACAATAGGAGGACAGGGGTTAGGACCTGCGTCTTCTACAACTTTTTTTACGAAGTTTTTAACACCTTCTAAGCCGTCAGACGGTCTTAACATTGCAATCTGGCTCATATTTTCACTGCCGAAGCCCTTAGGTGCAACAGTAATTTCAATTTCATCACCGGGAACCAACTCAATATAGAGCATAGCAGGAGTGTTATCGCCTGTATTTATTCTGTCAAGCGGGTCTTTGACAACACTTTTTCTTAAATATCCGTCAGTATAGCCCCGACGTACACCTTCGTTTACTGCTTCAGTTA
>CAZCOF010000074.1:0-7921 GCA_964500095.1 uncultured Oscillospiraceae bacterium | reverse complement strand
AGAGTGATATGTATCTAACTGTTGCCGGCACAAAAGAAAAGGTTGTTATGATTGAAGCCGGTGCTAACGAAGTTAAAGAAGAAATTGTATTTGATGCTATTATGATGGCACACGAAGAAATCAAAAAACTCTGCGATTTTATAAAAGAAGTTCAGGCAGAAGTTGGTAAAGAAAAAATCACATACGAGCCACACGTAGTTTCCGAAGAACTTTATAACGATATCAAAGAATTTGGTATGGAAAAATTAAAAGTTGCTTTAGATACAGACGACAAAAACGTTCGTGAAGCTAATATGAAAGTTTTCTATGAAGAGTTGTATGCACACTTTGACGGCAAGTATACAGACGAAGAAAATGGTGCTGAAATCACAGAGGCAGTGGAGAAGTTAATGAAGTTTATTGTTCGTCGTTGGATTTTAGACGAAGGCAAGCGTGTAGACGGTCGTGGAATTACAGACATAAGACCATTAAGTGCTGAAGTTTCAATTTTGCCCAGAACTCACGGTTCAGGTCTTTTTGCAAGGGGACAGACACAGGTTTTAACTGTTGCGACATTAGGTCCTATCGGTGAAGCTCAGATTTTAGACGGTATCGATGCTGAAACAGAAAAAAGATATATTCATCATTATAACTTCCCGTCATACAGCGTAGGCGAAACAAGACCTTCTCGTGGTCCCGGAAGACGTGAAATCGGTCACGGTGCGTTGGCTGAACGTGCTTTAGAGCCTGTAATTCCGAGTGAAGAAGAATTCCCTTATGCTTTAAGATTGGTTTCTGAAGTACTTTCATCAAATGGTAGTACATCGCAGGCGTCTGTTTGCGGCAGCACATTGGCACTTATGGATGCAGGTGTTCCAATTAAAGCTCCCGTTGCAGGTATTTCTGTTGGTCTTGTTACAGAAGGCGAAAGATTTATCACAATGGTCGACATTCAGGGCTTGGAAGATTTCTATGGTGATATGGACTTTAAAGTAGCAGGTACTAAAGAAGGTATCACAGCTATTCAGATGGATATTAAAATTGACGGCTTAACACCTGAAATTATCAAGCAGGCTTTTGCACAGACAAAAGAAGCAAGAAATTATATCTTAGACGAAGTTATCTTAAAGGCAATTCCTGAACCCAGAGCAGAGCTTTCAAAATATGCTCCCAAAATTTATACAATGCATATTGACAAGGATAAAATCCGTGACGTTATCGGTTCCGGTGGTAAGGTAATCCAGAAGATTATCGCTGAAACACAGACAAAGATTGATATTGAAGAAGATGGTACAATCTATATTGCAACTAGTGACGAAGCTATGGCGAATAAGGCTATGGAAATCATAAATGCAATCTGTGGAAATATTGAAATCGGTGCAATCTTTAAGGGTACAGTTACAACAACAACTACATTTGGTGCGTTTGTTGAATTTATTCCCGGTGTTGAAGGTTTGGTTCATATTTCAAAGCTTGAAAACAGAAGAGTGGCTAAGGTTGAAGATGTTGTAAACGTTGGCGACGAAATAATGGTAAAGGTTATGGAAGTTGACGAAAAAACAGGTAAAATCAGCCTTTCAAGAAAAGATGCTTTAAATGAATTAGAAGGCGAAAAAGAAGATAACGAATAATTTTATACTCGGAGGCAAATTATGAAAATCGTTTTAAAAGACAATAATGTATTAGAATATAGCGAGCCTAAGCCTCTGTACGCCATTGCAGGCGACATTAGCGAGGGTTTGATGCGTGCAGCACTTGCCGCAAACGTTGATGGCAAGATTATGGGAATGGGAGAAGTAATAGAAAGTGACGCAAACATCACTTTCCTTACTTTCGATGATCAGGAAGGTAAGGATACATTAAGACATACAGCATCGCATATCTTAGCACAAGCTGTAAAAAGACTTTATCCTGATGCCAAACTTGCTATCGGACCCGCTATTGAGAATGGTTTTTATTATGATATTGATTGTGAAACATCATTTTCAACTGAGGTTTTAGAAAAAATCGAAGCTGAAATGAAAAAAATAGTAAAAGAAAACTTACCTGTTAAAAAATTGGTAAAATCAAGAATCGATGCTATTAAATATTTTGAAGAAAAAGGCGAAACATATAAAGTAGAGTTGATTTGCGATTTGCCTGAAGATTCAGAAATATCTTTCTATGAGCAGGGTGAATTTACAGACCTTTGTGCAGGTCCGCACCTTACTTCAACGGGCAAAGTAAAGGCTTTTTGCTTAACAGGTACAGCAGGTGCTTACTGGCGCGGCGATGAAAAGAATAAGATGCTTCAAAGAATTTACGGTACAGCTTTTCTTAAAAAGAGCGATATGGAAGATTTTTTGGCTTCTCAAGAAGAAGCAAGAAAGCGTGACCACAACAAACTCGGTCGCGAGCTTGATATCTTTACAACTGTTGATGTAATAGGACAAGGTCTTCCTGTTATGCTTCCAAAGGGAACTAAAATTTTACAGACTCTCCAAAGGTGGGTAGAAGACTACGAAGAAGCACATGGCTGGTTAAGAACAAAGACGCCTTTAATGGCAAAAAGTGACCTTTATAAGATTTCGGGTCACTGGGACCATTACTTAGATGGTATGTTTGTTATGGGCAATCCCGAGATTGACAAGGAAGTTTTTGCTCTTCGTCCTATGACTTGCCCCTTCCAGTATCAAGCTTATCTTTCAAAAATGAGAAGCTACAGGGATTTACCATTAAGATATGCTGAAACATCAACGCTTTTCAGAAATGAAGCATCAGGCGAAATGCACGGACTTATCCGTGTTCGCCAGTTTACAATTTCCGAAGGTCACTTAATGTGCAGACCTGACCAATTAGAAGAAGAATTTAAGAATTGTCTTGAAATGACTAACTATATGATGAAAACACTAGGTTTGTATGAAGATATTTCATACAGATTCTCACAGTGGGATCCTGATAACCGTGAAAAATATATTGGAACAGACGAGCAGTGGGAAGAAGCTCAAGGTGTTATGAAAACAATCTTAGATGATTTAGGCATTGACTATAAGATTGGTATTGGTGAAGCAGCCTTCTATGGTCCTAAGCTTGATATTCAGATTAAGAATGTATTCGGCAAAGAAGATACACTTGTTACAATTCAGGTTGATCAGATGCTTGCTGAAAAGTTTGGTATGGAATATATCGACAGCGATGGTTCAAAGAAAAATCCTTATATCATTCACAGAACTTCTATCGGTTGTTACGAAAGAACTTTAGCTCTATTGATAGAAAAATATGCAGGTGCTTTCCCGACGTGGCTTGCTCCTGTTCAAGCAAAAATATTACCGATTACTGATAATCAAAAAGAATATGCTAAAGAATACGCTGAAATTTTGCGTCAAAATGGTGTATTGGCAGAAGTTGATGACAGAAATGAAAAAATCGGTTACAAAATAAGAGAAGCACAGCTTGAAAAAGTTCCGTATATGTTAATAATTGGAGAAAAAGAAGTTGAAGCAGGAGCTGTCTCGGTACGCTCAAGAAAAAATGGCGATTTAGGACAGGTTTCAAAAGATGTCTTTTTAGCAAACATCACTAAAGAGATTAAAGACAAGGTAAGATAAAATTTAAAATAAAACAGCTTAAGGGGTGTTTTGTATGTGGATGGTTATTTTTGTAACGCAAAACAGAGAAACTGCAGATGTCGCAACAGCACTTTTGCGCGAGGCGGGACTGGTTGTTAAGGTGAGAACTTTAGGAACTAAAACTGACAGTGTTTACGGCTGTTTTGAAATTTTACTTCCTGAGTCGGAAGTTGAAGAAGGACATAAAGTTTTAATTTCAAGTTTACTTTAAAATGTATATTACATCCTTATAAGCCTGCGATAAGGCGAGAAAAAATTTGTAGGTAGGAAGGTATTGAGTATTATGAAAAAAATCGGTGTTTTAACAAGTGGAGGTGACGCACCCGGTATGAATGCAGCAATTCGTGCTGTTGTGCGTTCTGCTTACGCTATGGGCATGGAAGTAATTGGTATTGAAAAAGGTTATTTTGGACTTTTGAATAATTTATATCACGAGATGGGACCACGTTCTGTTTCCGATATTTTACACAGGGGCGGTACTATTTTGCAATCTGCCCGTTGTCCTGAGTTTAAAGAGCCTGAATCTGTAAAAAAAGCTGTTGAAAATGCTAAGGCTATGGGAATCGAAGGTTTGGTTGTCATTGGCGGTGATGGTTCTTTTCGCGGGGCACGTGATTTAAGCATTGCAGGTTTACCGACAATTGGTATTCCCGGTACAATTGATAACGATATCAGCTGTACAGAGTATACCATAGGTTTTGATACTGCACTCAACACAGTACAAGATGCAATTGACAAAATTCGCGATACGTGCAGAAGCCACGACCGTTGTTCAGTTGTTGAGGTTATGGGCAGAGATGCCGGATACATTGCAACAAATGTTGGCATTGCATGTGGTGCGGAAGTTGTTTTAATTCCTGAAAAAGGTTTTGATTTTAAACGTGATATTTTGTCTGAAATCCAAGCCGGTATGAAAAGAGGTAAAGAACAGCATCTTATTATCGTTGCCGAAGGTGTGACTAAAGATAATATGAGCACTTTAAAAATTGCCAGCCGTATCGAAGAAGAAACAGGTATCGAAACCAGAGCTACGATTTTAGGACACATTCAGCGTGGTGGTAATCCGACTGTTAAAGATAGAGTAATCGCGAGCAGAATGGGTGTTGCGGCAGTTGACCTTTTAAATCAAGGCGTAG
The DNA here is from genome assembly GCA_964500095.1 of uncultured Oscillospiraceae bacterium. Taxonomy (GTDB): domain Bacteria; phylum Bacillota; class Clostridia; order UBA1381; family UBA9506; genus Congzhengia. Next base: position 3,198 of record CAZCOF010000074.1, on the reverse strand, counting down.
GAAACAGAATTGTTGCAATTCAGGGCGATAACATCGTTGACTATGATATATTAGAAGGTTTAAAGCTTCGTAAAACACTTGACCCCGAATTGATAGGTGTAGCAGAAATTTTATCCTTATAAGGTGGTCTCACGGGCTTGATATGCAGGAAAATATAAATATTACTCACTTATATAAGATATAGGAAAAAAATATTTAGATTTTTGAATAAAAAAACACGGAAAAAGAAACTTTTTCCGTGTTTTTTTATTATTCTGCAGTAATAAATTTAACTCCGTATTCATTGAATATATCTATGTAGTCACTATCAAGATTTGTTTCGGTGATAAAGTAATCGATATTTTCTATCGGTGTTAATTTATAAAAACCAATTCTGCCTATTTTAGAAGAGTCACATAGATAATACTTTTCTGTTGAATTATCAAGCATTTGTTTTTTTATTGCACATTCTAAGTCGTTGCTTTCCATAATTCCTGCTTCGGGCGAAATACCTTTGCTTGAAAAGAAAAACTTCATAGCAAAAAAGTTGTTTTTTATAGAGTTTTCTGCTAAATATCCAACAAATGACTGGTTGTTGCTGACAACACCGCCAACTGCTATAGTTTTAATGCTTTCTGCACCGGAAAGTTCATTAATAACACGCAACGAATTACTGATAACAGTAATGTTCTTCATCTTTTTGATTTCTTTTGCAATATAAAAAGTTGTAGTAGAAGAATCTAAAAAAATTGTATCACCCGGCATAATATATTCAGATGCTATTTTTGCCAGCTTTTCTTTTGCAGGAAGGTTTGTATTTTTACGTTTTTCCAGCGACAATTCGTAAGTGCTTTCATCAATAGGAACAGCACCGCCGTGAGTTCTTACCAAAACTTCCTGATTTTCAAGCTTTTCTAAGTCGCGTCTTATAGTTTCTTCCGTTACTCCCAACTCATCGCTGAGTTTGCTTACCCACACAGCACCATCTAAATTCAATTTTTCTAAAATTATTTTCTGGCGCTCCAATGCGAACATATCTTCACCTCGAATTACTTTCTTTTTAAGATTTTGACCTTGTCGCCGTTTTTCAATAGAGTAGAGTTTGCGTCGTCTGTGTCAATGTGCATTTCGCAACGAAAATCGTCACGAACGCGCACCTGAACATCATTAAATCTTGTAGGCTTAATGCCTTCAACTAAAACATCAACGTAGTCGTTGTCCGAAATACCGTTTGCTTCTGCATAATCGGGGTCTAAATGAATGTGTCTGTTGGCAATAATAACACCTTCGTTGAGATAAACAGTACCACAAGGTCCAACGAGTACAAGTCTTTCAGAACCCTTTATCTGTCCAGAAGGACGTACCGGAGGACTAACTTTTAAAATAAATGTATCAGTCTTAGAAATTTCAACCTGTGTGTCTTTTCTTACAGGTCCTAAAACTCGTACCTTTTCAATTGATTTTAAAGAAGGACCAACTAATGTTACAAACTGGTCAGAAGCGAATTCTCGTCCCATAAGCGTCTTTTTCTTTGTGAGTTCAAAGCCTTCTCCGAAAAGAGTATCTAAATCCTTTCTTGATAGGTGAACGTGACGCTGAGAAACGCCGATTGTAACAGTATCTTTATTAGCTTCAAAATCAATAACAGCTTTTTTAACAGCTTCGGTTATTTCGTTAATATCGTACATAATAAATACACTCGCTTTATAATAAATTATTCTTCAATGTCAAAAAACTTAATTATTTCATCGTGCGGACGAGCAATAACTGCTTTTCCAAAAATTCCGCCTAAAACTTTTGCACTTTCTTCACCTGCTTGAATTGCAGCTGTAACTGCATCAACTTTACCTTTAATGATAAAAGTTACCAATCTACCGCCAAGACGCTTCTCGCTGTGGATAAGGCGTACATTTGCAGCCTTTAACATTGAGTCTGCACCTTCTATAGCAGCAACGAGTCCCTGAACTTCTAAAAGACCTATTGCTTCGTTATTGTTTGCAGGAGCAGGGTAGTCAACGCCTAAAAAGCTTTTTGGCAGTTTTTTATTGTACTTATCTTTATTCAGATCCATAAGGTAAGCCATTTTTTCAACACCGATACCGGGGTTTGGTATTACGTGAGAAACGATGTATTTACCCTCGGCCTTTGCATATTCCACGCTCGCATCAACTGCAGCTCTCACTGCTGCAACATCACCTTCGAATTTAACAACCATTACCAAAGGAGCAGGAACATCGGGGCTTATCGGTCTGTTTCTATCAAAAGCAATAATTTTAACGTCAGATGTCTTTGCTGCAATATCAGCAGCACAAACAGCTGTTGTAAAACTATATACTTCAACTAATCCTAATGCCTTCATAATATCATCCTTTATCAAGTATTATACAATTCTCAGACCGTCAACCATAACACATCTTCTTGCTCTTGTGAATGAATGTGCAGCGGTTAAACCTTCGCCTGTCGGACCTGCGATTGTAAATGTTGTGTAACCTTCGCCGCCTGCACCGATACCTGCATAAGAAGGAGCATTTTTAACGAATATTGTTGTTTCAACAGCTTTAGCAAATGCTGTTAAGTGGTCGATGTTCTTTGAGTGAATATGTGCAGAATGACGATTTCCGTGTTCTGCTTTGCAAGCCATAATAATTGCTTCTTCGATGTTTTTAACACGAACAATAGGAAGAACAGGCATCATCATTTCAACCTGTACAAAGGGATGCTTTTCGTCCGTTTCGCAAATGATAAGTCTTGCGTCTGAGTTGATACCGAGCTCTTTTAAGAAAAGACTTGCATCTTTTCCAACCCATTTTTTATTTATTGAGTATTTGCCGTCTTTTTCAACTAAAGCAAAGTTCTTTAGCTGTTCAGCTTGTGCCGGTGTTAAGAAGTAAGCACCGTTTTGTGTCATATTAGAAATAAGCTGGTCTGCAATGTTTTCGAAAGCAAAGCATTCTTTTTCAGCGATACAGGGAAGATTGTTATCAAAGCTTGCACCTGCAACGATGTCTTTTGCAGCTTTAGCAATATCAGCAGTATCATCAACGATAACAGGGGGGTTACCTGCACCTGCACCGATAGCCTTTTTACCCGAGGAGAGAACAGCCTTTACAACACCGGGGCCGCCTGTGCAAACAAGAAGACGGATAAGTGGGTGTGACTGCATAACTGCGGCAGATTCTAAAGTAGGCTTCTTCATAGAGCATACTAAAACTTCGGGAC
>CAZCOF010000073.1:0-7929 GCA_964500095.1 uncultured Oscillospiraceae bacterium | reverse complement strand
CGTGCAGACATTCTTCTGCCTGAATTTTCAAATGAACCGGATAAAATGAAAAAATGGAGCGTTGTGGCGTGTGACCAGTACACCTCAGAGCCCGAATACTGGGAACAGGTAAGTGCTTTAACAAAAGGCGAAAAGTCGACCCTTTATTTAACCGTTCCCGAAATTTATTTAAACGATAAAGACATTGATGAGCGAATTAAAAACACCAATGCCCGTATGGACGAATATGTGGAAAAGGAAGTTTTTGAAGAGTACAAAAACTCTTACATATTTATTGAAAGAACATTGAAAAACGGTGCCAAAAGGCTCGGAATCGTAGGTATGGCAGATTTAGAAGAATACGATTACTCAAAGGACTCAAAAACCAAAATACGTGCCACCGAAGGAACTGTAGTTTCAAGAATTCCGCCCAGATTAAAGGTAAGAAAGGACGCTTTAATTGAGCTTCCTCACATTATGCTTTTAATTGACGATACAGAGTGCGATATTGTCGAATCAAACGAAAAAATAACCGATACCTTTAAAAAGGTTTACGATTTTGACCTTATGCAGAATTCAGGTCACATTACAGGCTATGTAATGTCGGATGAAGCTGCGGCAATTCTTGATGAAAAGCTTAAAAAACTTTCAAATCTTGATGATTTTAACAAAAAATACTCTGTATGCGAAAGTTCTCCGTTAGTATATGCAATGGGCGACGGCAACCATTCATTAGCCACAGCAAAGTCGTATTATGAAAACTTAAAGAAAGAAATCGGCGAAGCTGCGGCAAAACAAAGCCCCGCAAGATACGCTCTTTGCGAGCTTGTAAACCTGCACGATAAATCTTTGGTTTTTGAAGCAATTCACAGAGTTATATTTGATGCTGCCGGTGATGAATTTTTAAAGGCTTTAGAAGAAAAATACAAAGTATGCTATGACGAAAACGCTAAAGGTCAGTCGTTTGTGCTTGTAAACTGCGGAAAACAAAAAAAGGTTACAATTACAGACTCTAAAGAATACTTAACCGTTGCAACGGTGCAAAAGGCTCTTGATGAGTTTGTAGAAAAAAATGGCGGCGAAATTGACTACATTCACGGCGAAGATGTTGTTTTAAACCTTTGCAAGGACAGTAAAAATTTCGGCATTATTTTTGATGCGATGGAAAAAACAGACCTTTATAAGTCTGTTATTTTAGACGGAGCGCTTCCCCGTAAGACATTCTCTATGGGTGATGCGTGCGATAAGCGTTTCTATACAGAAGCACGTAAGATAAAATAAGAAATGGGCTGTAGCAAAATGATTTTGCTACAGCTTTTTTATAGCTAAAACGACAAGCACAGCTTGATTTTTAATGTACGTTATGATAGAATATCCAAGATATAATATGTTTAGTTTGTTTGGTTGCTATTTGCGGGCAGAAAGGCTATGGAAATAATCTGAGAAAATATTTTAAAGATAAAGGTTTTAAATGAGAAAAAAGGGGATAGAGTTATGAAGATTTACATCTTTGGAAGTTGTTCGGGAACAGAACCTATGGAAAACCGACACCACACGGCATTGGCAATAGAAATAAATGGTCAGGTATACTGGTTTGACGCAGGGGAAAACTGTTCATACACAGCACACTTAATGGGCATTGACTTACTTTCTGTGTCGGATATATTTATATCTCATCCACATATCGACCACGTAGGGGGACTTGCAAATCTTTTGTTTAATATTTATAAGCTTTCGTTGGTGAAGGGTGAGTGCCCGAAGTGGGGAGATATCACAGTACATATGCCGAACGATAAAACCTTTGAAGGTGTTATGAATATTTTAGGCGTTTCGAAAGAAGCTTACAACAAAGAGTATCAGACAGTCGAAAAGCGTATTAAAGAAGGCGTGATACTTGAGGATGAAAACATTTCAGTAGAAGTAATCCACAACAACCATATGCCAAAGGTTGATGATGAATGGATTTCTTATTCATTCCTGATTAAGGCAGAAGAGAAAAAAATTGTGTATTCAGGCGATGTCCGAGGAATTGACGACCTTGTGCCGTTGATTCACGACGGATGCGACGTCCTTTTTATGGAAACAGGACATCACGCTCCGGAAGATATATGCAAAAAAATAGTTGAAAATGGATACGATGTTAAAAAATTATACTTTTTACATCACGGTCGCAGAATTTTATATGATTATGAAGGCGAACTTGAAAAGTGCCGCAAAATCATCCCTACAGTAACATTCTGTAACGATAAAGACATCTTTGATATATGAAAATAATATTTTAGTTTTGCATAAAAATCAGGAGGGTAATTATGACAATCGAGCAGTATAAAGAAAGCGTTTATCCACTTTTAAAGGAGTTGTGTAAAATTCCGGCACCGTCAGGGTTAGAAGACAAACGTGCGGAATTTTGTAAAAAATATTTAGAAAATGCGGGATACGATAACGTATACATAGACGATGCCAAAAACGTAATATGCGGAATAGGTTGCGAAAATTCATCAGAAATCACAGTGTTTGCAGCTCACACAGATACAGTTTTTCCTGACCTTGAGTCTATGCCGTTTTCTGAAGACGGCAATATCGCCCGTTGTCCCGGAATTTGTGATGATACGGCGTGTTTAGCTGCCCTTTTGGTTGCGGCAAAGTATTTTAAAGATAATAACACATCATCTAATAAGGGTGTTTTATTTGTTTGCAATTCCTGTGAAGAAGGTCTTGGAAATTTAAAGGGAACAAGAGCCTTAATGGAAGAATATAAAGGACGAGTTGCACGTTTTATCACATTTGACGGCCTAATGGACAGAATTGTTATAAAATGTGTCGGCTCACACAGATATAATGTAGAAGTGAAAACCGAAGGCGGGCACTCGTTTAACGCTTTTGGTAATGAAAATGCAATTAGCCATTTATCAAATATCATAAATAAAATATACGAAATTGAAGTTCCTGTGATAGGTGACAGCAAAACAACCTATAACGTGGGAACGATCTCAGGAGGTACAAGTGTAAATACTATCGCACAAAGTGCAAGTATGCTCTGTGAGTATCGTTCTGATGATGTTCGTTGCCTTGAAATTATGCAGAAAAAGTTTGAAGAAATTTTTGATTCCGAGCGTTCCGACAAAGTTGAAGTAAAAGTAACAAAAGTTGGTGACAGACCGTGTGCTAAGGGTGTCGATGAAAGTGAATTTGCAGCACTTTTAGGAAACTGTAAGGGTATAATTGAAAAAATTACAGAAAAAGAAGTTCGTTTAAATTCCGGCTCTACTGACTGTAATATTCCTGCGTCTTTAGGTGTACCGTCAGTTTGTGTAGGCAACGTCTTAGGCGGTGGTATGCACACAAGAGAAGAGTGGATGGAAATTGACAGCTTAGATAAGGGTTTTGATATTACAATTGAACTTATTAAGGCATACATTTAAAAAGGGGTGTAGGTTATGAAATTTACTGCAGCAGGTGATTGTATTATTCAAAGGAGAATACCGGATGATTTTGATGGTTTTTCTGAGCTTGGTCCGATAATTAACGAAGGTGATGTGAGATTTTTTAATTTAGAAACTACGCTTAACCGTGAGGGTGAGTGCTTTGCTTCTCAGTTTTCGGGCGGTACATATATAAGAACAAACCCTGAAGTTTTAGACGATTTAAAAAAATTCGGCTTTAATATGACCAGCTTTAACAATAACCACGCGTTTGATTTTTCTTACGAGGGTTTTTATAAGACAATGGAAAATGTTGATAAAAGCGGGCTGGTTCAGGCAGGCGTTGGTATGAATTTAGACGAAGCAGCTGCTCCTAAATTTTTAGACACAAAAGACGGAAGGGTTGCATTAATCGCCATAAATACATCGTTTGCACCGCCGATGCTTGCAGGAAAAGCGTCGGGTCGAGTAAAAGGTCGTCCCGGAATATTCGGACTTCGTCACAACAAGACTATAGTTGTAAATAAAGAAACATTCTCACAGATTAAAGATGTTGTCGATAAGACAAAACTCAACGCCTATAATGAAATTATAATAAAAGAGGGCTATAAAAAACCCTTGCCTGACGATATGATAGAGTTAGAGGGTGCTATTTTTGAGCTTGGTGACGACGAAGGAATAAAGACAACTGTCAATGAAGCAGATATGGCGCAGGTCGAAAAGTCAATTGAAGAAGCGAAATTTTTGGCAGATTACGTGATTATTTCTATTCATTCACACCAGATAAGCGGGACCAATAAAGAAACGCCATCGCAGTTTTTGGAAGAATTTGCACACCGCTGTATCGATGCAGGAGCAGATGCCATCATCGGTCACGGACCGCATCTTTTAAGACCTGTTGAAGTGTATAAGGATAGACCGATATTTTATTCGTTGGGTGATTTTATCCTGCAGCTTTACAGCGTGGAATTTGCACCGCATGATTTTTATTCTAAGGTAGGATTGTCATCTGACTGTACAGTTCATGAGCTTTTAAAAACACGCTCAAAAGACTTTACAATCGGTCTTATGGAGCAAAGAGTGATGTTTCAGAGTATAATTCCTGAATGGGAAATAAAAGACGGAAAGCTTAAAAGCCTAAAGCTGTACCCAATTGAGGCAAAGATGAAAGGTAATAAGTCAGAAGTCGGTTTGCCGTTGCTTGCCCGTGATGATGACATTTTTAAAAGACTTTCAAAAATGTCAGAACCCTATGGGGTTAAAATGAAAAACTGCGGTAAGTACATAGAGTGTAGTTGGTAAATCATCATCAGGAAAAGGGAATAATATGTTTGACAATATTTTAATGGTAAGCAGTTATGTTTTTATACTGTTCATATTAATAGGTGTTGGTTTTTGTACCAACAAGTTTAAAATTTTATCAAAAACAAGCGTTCGTGATATGACGAATTTTGTTTTGTACTTTGTCACACCTTGTGTTTTGATAAATTCATATCAGCGCGAATTTGATAAAACAATGCTCGCAGGACTTGGAATAACACTTATTGCTGCGTTTTCGTCATTTGCAATTAATATTTTACTTGCGCGTCTTTTGATACACGACAAGGACAAAATAAGAGAAAAAACGCTTATTTTTGGTTCGGTATTCCCAAACTGCGGGTATATGTCACTGCCGCTTCAGGGAGCACTCTTGGGGCAGGAAGGTATTTTTTACGGTGCTACATATATTGCAGTTTTTCAGATTATGGTATGGACGTATGGCGTTTTAGAAATGAGTCGGGATGTAAAAAACATATCTTTTAAAAAGATACTCATAAATCCCGGAGTGATTGGTACGGCAATAGGATTAGTGTTGTTTTTGTTTTCTATAAAGCTTCCCTTTGTCATAAGTGAGCCGATAAGTTATTTGGCTGCCCTGAATACACCTATTCCTATGGTAATAGTGGGGTATCATTTAGCAAACGCAAATCTTAAAATTAAGGGGATTAATTCTTATCTTTCAATATTTTTAAGACTTGTTGTATCGCCTACGCTTATGCTTTTGGGATTTTCGCTGTTTAAAATATCGGGAGCAGTGGCTGTTGCCTGTGTTATAGCAGCATCTGCACCGACTGCAGCAAATACAACGATGTTTTCAGAAAAATTCGGTGGAGATACCAAGCATTCAGCTACAATGGTATCTTTAACTACACTTTTGTCAATTATAACGATGTCGGTAGTGGTCGGCATTGCTACAATGATTTGATTTAGGAGAAAATTATGTTTGATGCAATAAAAGTAAAAAATGATTGTGTAAATTGGATTAAAAAGTTTTTTGAAGAAAATGGCAAAGGCTGTAATGCCATTGTCGGAATCTCTGGCGGAAAGGACAGCTCGGTTGCAGCAGCACTCTGTGTTGAAGCGTTGGGGAAAGACAGAGTAATCGGTGTTTTGATGCCGTGCGGCGTTCAACACGATATTGATATGGCAGAGCTTTTGGTTTCGCATCTTGGTATAAAACATTATGTGATTAACGTAAAAGACGCAGTAGACGGAATTATAAATAATTTGCCCGAGGGTATGGAAATTTCAGACCAGACCAAAACAAACATACCGCCGAGAGTGCGCATGGCAACTCTATATGCTGTTTCTCAAAGCAACAACGGCAGAGTGGTAAATACCTGCAATTTATCGGAAGACTGGGTAGGGTATTCTACACGCTACGGCGATGCTGCGGGGGATTTTTCGCCTATGTCAAAGCTCACCGTAACCGAAGTAAAGGCAATCGGCAAGGTTTTGGGACTTCCTGAAGTTTTGGTGGAAAAAACTCCGATTGACGGACTTTGCGGTAAAACAGATGAAGAAAATCTGGGATTTACCTATGCTGTACTTGACAGATATATAAGAGAAGGCAAAATTGACGATGAGAGAATAAAAGAAATTATTGATACCAAGCATAAAAATAATCTTTTTAAGCTTTCTATGATGCCGATGTTTGAACCTGAGATTTAAAAAAGCTGTGGCACGCAAGCCACAGCTTTTTATTATAAAATTATGCAAATCAATCCGCCTGAGCCTTCGTTGATAATCTTTTGCAGAGTTTCCTGTAACTTTATCTGTGCTTCATCAGGCATACGGGAAAGCTTATTATGCAAGCCTTCGTTCACAAGCTCGTGCAGAGATTTTCCGAAAATGTTTGACTGCCAGATTTCAGCAGGGTTAGATTCGAATTCGGACAAAAGGTAATGAACGAGTTCTTCTGACTGCTTTTCTGTTCCAACGATGGGGCAGACTTCGGTTTTTATGTCTGCTTTAATCATATGTATCGACGGAGCAGAAGCTTTTAATTTTACGCCAAATCTGTTTCCCTGACGCACGATTTCAGGCTCTTCCAAGCTCATCTGCTCGATTGTGGGCGTTACAATTCCGTAGCCTTTGTTTTCTACTTCTTTTAGTGCGATTTGCACCTTATCGTATTCTGATTTCATAGCTGAGAGTTCTTCTAAAAGTTTTAAAAGCTTACCTTCGCTTGATACATCAAAGCCTGAGATTTCTTTTGCAACCTTATAGTAAAAGTCTTTTGGAACGGAAACTTTTACAGTGGCTTTGCCTGTGCCTAAATCTATATTTTCCACTTCTGCATTTTCCGCATAATTGCACTCTTTGATAACGGACAGAGCATCGTCTAAATGGCTTAATGCTGCGACATTTTCAGTAGCGGAAAAGCAATTGGAAAACAGCACGTTTTTGATTTCGTGATTATCGGAAAGTGCGTTCACCCAATCGGGCATATTAAAAGCTATTTCTGTTACGGGGAACGACATTAAAACCTGTTCTAAAATTTTGCTGATGCCATCGGTATCAAGTTCTGCACAGTTTACAGCCACAACGGGTGCGTTATACTTTTGTGACAGATATGTTCTTAGCTCTTCTGTTTCAGGCATCGTGGGGTATTTGGTGTTTAAGATTATAACGTAGGGTTTTCCCTGACGAGATAATTCTTCGGCTACTCTGCTCTCAGCGTCAACATAGCTGTTTCGTTCAATATCTGTTATACTTCCGTCTGTTGTAACTAAAATACCGATTGTTGAGTGGTCACAGATTACCTTTTTTGTACCAATTTCAGCGGCTTTGCCAAATTCCATCGGTTCACTGCTCCAAGGGGTTGAAACCATTCTGGGAGTACCGTTTTCTGTGTGTCCCATCGCCTCTTCAACCACATAGCCGACGCAATCAATTAACCGCACACGCATTTTTGCATTGCCGCCGATATTGACAGCTACTGCTTCGTTTGGAATGAATTTCGGTTCTGTGGTCATAATGGTTTTGCCGTCAGCACTTTGCGGAAGCTCATCCTGAGCGCGCATAATTTCATTTTCGTCGCTCATATTGGGAATAACGAATAAATCCATAAACTTCTTTATAAAAGTTGATTTTCCCGTTCTTACAGGTCCTACAACGCCTAAGTATACGTCTCCGCCCGTGCGTTCGGCAATATCTTTGTAGATATTAAATTCCATTTAAATTCCTCCATTGTTTTAATTTGATG
>CAZCOF010000072.1:0-8068 GCA_964500095.1 uncultured Oscillospiraceae bacterium | reverse complement strand
CAGGGAAAATGTATAGCATTTTCCGAAATATTCAGGATAATCTTAAGACTTATAAAGCGGAATGACACACAGGTCGTTCCCTATGATAAAAGGCTGAACGAAATTAAATCGTTCAGCCTTTTAAAATTACTGTCCTTACGAGTACGCCTCTTAACGCCTTGCTTTTTTATATTAAACTATCTGTTTAAAATCAACTTTGTAAGCTCAACGGGGTCAACGATTTTGTCGCCTTTATAAACTCTCATATTGCCTGATGCAATTTCGTCGATTAGGATAACTTCTCCGTTGTTATAGCCGAACTCAAACTTAATGTCCCACAAATCAAGACCGATTGTCTTTAAGTCATCAGCAACAATCTTTGTGATTTTTAAAGTCTGTTCTTTCATGCTGTTAAACATTTGGGGTGTCATTACGCCTAAAACGTCCAAGCCTTCCATTGTAACGAGCGGATCGCCCAATGCGTCGTTTTTGAATGTACATTCAACATAGCCGCCTGCGATTTTTGTTCCGTCTTCTATATATTCGCCGTATCTTCTTATAAAGCTTCCTGTAGCAACCAAACGGCAGATAACTTCTAAGCCGTGACCGAATACTGTAGCGGGCAAAACTTCCATTGTAGCTTCATCTATATTTGCATCAACAAAATGTGTTTTGATACCTGCATCCTTTAAAAGGCCGAAATAGTAAACTGATGTTTTAAGATTTTCCTTACCGATACCATCGATGGTTAAACCTACGCTATTTTCACCGGGATCAAAAACCCCGTCTTTACCTGTGCAATCGTCTTTAAACTTTAACATTACGTTGCCGTTGTCTAATGAGTACACATCTTTTGTCTTACCTTCATAAATCTTCTTCATAACTATAACTCCTTTTTGTTAGATAAAATTCACAAAGATATAATAGCATATATCGTGTCAAAAATCAATATTTTTTATGCGATAAGCTCATTTTTCACACTTTTTTTGATGAAAAAAACCAAAAAAATGTATTTTGAAAATTACATTTCGTTCCAGATTTCTTCATCAGAAGAAAAGCTTTTAGTATATCTGCAGGGATGAATCTCGGGGTCAAAGCCACATACCACTCTGTATTTGCAGTAAGAGCACGGCAAAAAATTCCCGTCTTTAACGGGTAAAATATCAACATTTCCCGAAACTATTTCTTTTCCTATTTCTGTTACTGTGTTCTTTACATATTTTTTCAGCTTTTCGTATTGTGTAATACTTGCAACCTTTGATTGATTTTTTGATATTTCGCCGCTCTTTAGCCTGTATACGGGAATTATCGACGACCAGCCTGATGAAAGCGTGTTGTCCATAGCAGAAACTATTCTGTCATCATCTGATAAAAGACCGCTCATTTTAAAATCTTTTAATCCTTTTTCATCATCATAGTCTGTATCGGGCATACCGTCTTGTATCGGGTCGTCTAATTTAAAATAAAACATTCCGCCAAACGACGTGTCGCCTGCACCTAATTTTCCCTTTGCATTTTCTGTTGCGGCTATCATATACACTGATAACTGAAGCGTCGTTTTATTGAAAATATCCGAAAGCGAATATGCTTTATTTCCTGACTTGTAATCAATGATTTTTACATAGAGCTTACCTTCGTCAGAGAAGGTATCAATTCTGTCAATTCTTCCAATCATTGTGATTTCTTCACCAGTTGGAAGTGTAACGACAACAGGCTTTATATCTCCGTTTTTGTCAAACGAAAGCTCAAATGCCGCAGGCTCAAACTCACCACGTTTAACGTGCTCGCAAATTGCCCAGACCGACTTTGCAACCAAGCTTTTAAGTCTTGTCTTTAATGCGTTTATTCTACCGTCAGAAAAGACTTTTTTAACCATCATAGCGCCAAACATTTCTTCGATTATTTCGTCGCAAATCGCTTTTTGTTCTGCTTTAGTTATTGTTCTGAAGCTCAAACCTTTTTCGTGTATAACCTTTGAAAAACGCTCAACAACTTCGTGAAGTAAGCTTCCTACATCGGGTGCTTCTACCTTTAGAACCTTTCTTTCACGGGCACGAAGACCGTACTCAACAAAAAACGAGAAAGGACACGAAGAAAATCTTTCAAATCGCGATACGCTCCCTGTCATATTTTTGCCGTAGAGCGAAGATACTGTAGACGGTGTGAGCTTTCCTGCGTTGTTTTCATACTGCGAAAACTTAATTGCACGCTCGACTTTTTCTTTATATTCTTCGTCCTTTAGCAACTCATCACAAAGCGTACGTGCTAACTTGTTATTCTCTAAATTGCCAATGTACGTCAAAACATAAGAATATGCACTGCCCAATGATGAAACAGACAATTCAGGTGTTAGGATATCGTCTTTTAAGTAGCTTTCAATTTTTAAGTTTTTAAATATACGCTTGAGTTTTGAAATAAAACTTGCAGGACGCAGACCTTTTCCGTCATTATCTATCGGATAGCTGACGAAAAGCTTTTCTTTTGCCGTATTTACGCTTTCATAAAGTGAAAATTCCGATGCTTCGATAAGCTTTTTTGTATCGGGTGCCACAGAAATTCCGCGTTTAATCAGATATTCCCGCTCATCATCCGACAATATTCCCGACGATTGCGGTATTGTAGGAAATTGCCCTTCGTTGACGCCTATTAAAAACAGAGCCTTTACGTTTTTTATAACAGAACGGTTTATGTCGCCAAAAGCTACGCTGTCATAGACTTTTGGGATAATTCCAATACTTTTTTGTGAAAATCCCGCTGTCAGAATTTCACGAAGTACCGAAAGTCCTGTATTTTCATCACCCAGGGTCTCCTTTAGCGTTTCTAACGTTTCTTTTACTATGTTATAAACCTCTGTGTACTCATCAGATAGGTTGAATTTTCCCTGTTCGTAAAATTTATCGGCTTTTTCGCTGATTTTTCCTGAAAATTGAGTTTCTTCAAAAAACTCTTCTAACGCAGTAACTCTGTCGGCTACATTTTTTGAAGCAGAAATTTTTTCTTTAAGCGATACAATGGGTGCAAGCAGTTTGTTTTTAATTTCTAACTGGCGTATACCTTCATCGCCCGAGTCTTCTTCTTCGGCAAATATGCTTTTACTCTTTTTTAAGAATCTTTCGTCATCTAACCAGTCGTTGTAGTTTATAGCAGATGCAAGTGCATAATTTTCGAGCTTTGATGCTTCATCACGCGAGATATTGGCAAAACCCGATTTCATATACACGCTTATCTTATCTGTCGTAATTCCCGTCAATAAATCAAATATCGAAAAAAGATAAATTACAATCGGGTGGTCTAAAAAATTCTTTCTCGTATCACAAAAAACAGGAATGTCAGACAGTTCGAATGTACTTTTTACAATGTCTTTGTATCCTTCATAATCTCCTGCGATCACCGCTATATCCCGATATGACATACCGTCTTTTACTAACGATTTAATCTTTGTAGCGACAGATGTCACTTCGTCATATCTGTTTTTTAATACGGTGAGCGTTATGTCATTGGTCAAAGAAGAATTTTCACACAATTGCCCTGACATTGCCTTTTCTAAAATCGCAAGTTCTTCAGACTCAAATCTTTTTGCATCTTCTAAAACGTGCGGCAAACAAAGGGTCGCTCCTGTTGTTTTTGCACATTTTTCCAAAAGCTTTTTAGTTTCTAAAACAGACGAAAAAACGCTGTTTGAATCGGCATCATCCGGCATACAAAGTGAAATCACAACGTCAGCACCTGATGACAAAAAGCTTTCTATACAAAAAATTTCGTTTTTTGTAAATCTGAAAAACTCATCTATATAAATTACAGAATTTTTAATATACTCATTACCAAAGCATAAAGACGCCAAAAGTGTGATGTCATCATCATTATCGCACATTTTGTCGGTTATGAGTCTGTTATATTCTTCGTATATCGTCGCAAGGTCAAAAAGTCTGGCACTCGTCAACGCGTCCTTCGATTCATCTGCTGCAATAAAGAGAGTTTCGGGCATAATCTGCCCTTTTTTAAATTCAGAAATCGCATCTTGAAAAAGATTGATATAACCTGTTTTTTCTTCTGCACTTTTAAAGTACGAAAGCTTTGTGCGGCATTTTGACAAAGCACGTGATAAAAGCATTGCTTTTCCTGATGTGTCCGCTCTCTTTCTTGTAATTCCCGAATCTGCAATAATTCGATAAGCCAGACGGTTAAACGACGTGACGTTTAAGCTTTCGCAGATGAAACCTGCCTTTTTAATCATCTGCATTTCACGCTCGTGGCTTGACTGTTCAGGAACGATAATGATAGCGTTTTTTGAAAGCTTGAAGGTCTTTAACGCTTCAGCTGTGATGTATTCACTTTTTCCGCTGCCGGCTCTTCCCAAGACAAACTTTAAGCTGCTCATTTCGTTCCTCTCTTTTTATTCTGCCGTAAAATTTTCCGGCTTTTTGTCTTTTATACCAAAATAGTAAAGTATTGCATCAACTGTTCTTTTTGATGCCAAACCGTCCCCGTACGGGTTTACTGCGTGTGACATTTTTTCGTATTCAGCCTTGTCTGATAAAAGGGTATACGCTAATTTTTTTATATTTTCTTTATCTATGCCTGCAACCTTTACCGTGCCTGCTTCAACCGCTTCGGGACGTTCTGTTTCATTTCTTAAAACCAAAACAGGTTTTCCTAAAGACGGAGCTTCTTCCTGCAGTCCCCCCGAGTCTGTCATAACCATATAGCATTTGTTCATAAGGTTGTGAAGTTCTTCTACATCAAGCGGGTCTATCAAATGAATTCGCGGGTGATTTCCCAAACATTCTTCGGCAGTGTTTTTAACCAGCGGATTTAAGTGTACGGGGTAAACCACCTCGACATCATCAAAAGCCTCAACCGTTTCTAAAATCGCATTGCAAATATTTACAAGCGGCTCACCTAAATTTTCACGTCTGTGTGCTGTGACTAAAATTATACGCTTGTTGTCATAATCAAGCGTCTTTAAGCATTCGTCCCGAAATTCATAATCATCTCTTACCGTTGTCTTTATTGCATCAATTACGGTGTTACCCGTAACGTAAATTTTTTCGCTGTCTATGTTTTCGCGGAGTAAATTGTTTACATTGTTTTTTGTAGGAGCAAAATAAAGGTCAGCCAGGTACGTAGTCAAGCATCTGTTCATTTCTTCAGGAAACGGCGAATACTTATCATAAGTACGAAGTCCCGCTTCAACGTGACCGACCTTAGTCTGGCAATAAAATGAAGCCAATGCTCCTGCAAAGGTCGTTGTCGTGTCGCCGTGAACCAAAACGATGTCGGGATGAGCTTTTTTAATCGTTTCTTCTATCCCCTTCATCGCACGTGATGTGATGTCTGAAAGAGTTTGTCCCGATTGCATAATGTTTAAGTCAAAGTCCGCACGAATATCAAAAATATCCATAACCTGGTCGAGCATTTCTCTGTGCTGTGCTGTTATGCAAACTATAGATTCTATTTCTTCTCTTTTTTCCAATTCTTTCACTAAAGGCGCCATTTTTATCGCCTCAGGGCGTGTTCCGAAAACTGTTAAAACCTTTATTTTCTTCATTCTTTTGTCCCCCCAATTCAAAAAGAAAATATGTATTCATACCTTCTTTTTATTATAAAAATCTTACTATTCTTTCTTGTTTTGATTTTCTTCTTCGTGATGTTCCGAATTTTTGCTCATAGTATGCTTGCCGACAACCATAAATACCGCTAAAACAACCATCGCAAGCATTATAAGCAAAGCCCGCAAAAAGTCTGAGATAAACAATACAATTGCACTTACAGACAAAACAGCACTGAGTGCATAGAGTATAATTACGGTCGTCTTGTGCGAAAAACCGTTATCAATAAGCCTGTGGTGCATGTGTCCTCTGTCAGGCGTCATAATGCCCTGTCCTTTTATAATACGTCTTAATATTGCAAAAGCCGTATCAAAAATCGGAAGACCGATAATTAAAAACGGAATAATAAACGAAACATACGTTTTAAACGGACCCTGAATTGAACTACAGCCCAATATAAATCCCAAAAACGTCGCACCAACGTCACCCATAAAGGTTTTTGCGGGGTTGAAGTTAAACGGCAAAAATCCAAAACAAGCACCTGCTAATGCAGCTGTTAACACCATCATTGTTAAGTTTGCATTGTGCTGCATCAAAAGTATTGACAAAAGTGCAACCGATGCAATTGACGATACACCCGCAGCAAGTCCGTCAAGTCCGTCGATTAAGTTTACTGCATTTGTAACGCCGACAATCCACAAAACTGAACCGCCGTAGGATATCCACTCGGGAACTCTTATCATCATATCCGTAAACGGGTTGGTAACAGCAATAACACGCACTCCGCAAAGTACGGGAATTATTGCAGCTATAATTTGAATGCCGAATTTTAAAATTGCACGCTTTGGCTTTAAATCGTCTAAAAAGCCTAATACAGCAATTAAAACAGCACCTGTAATTATGCCGATTAGCGACCAGTTCGGCGTTCCTTCAACAACGAAGTTTGCAAAGCAAAATACGCTTATTAAAAAGCCGTAAATAATGGCAATACCGCCTATTCTCGGTGTGGGTTTTTTGTGCATACGACGCGTATCTTTGGGAATGTCTAAAGCATTTATCTTAAATGCCAAGCGAATAGTCAAAGGCGTCGTCGCGTACGCAAGTATCAGTGCTATTACAAATGCTAAAATTACAATAAGTCCATTTGTATATGTCATATTTTTCTCCTGTATTGTGCAGTTAAAACTATTTTCATTGTAATATAAGAATTATATACCTTTTTTTATAAAATGTCAATTACGGCAAGATTACAAAAAAATAATGGCAACATAGTGTTGCCATTAAATATATTACCGCCTTGGTTGATTTGTCCTATTGCATTCTTCTTTTGGCTATATTGTTCTGGGATTTCACTATACTGTTTGCAGGAAATACTCCTCTTAATGCATTAAGCGGATACACCGAAGTGTTTTTGCCTATTATAGTTCCGGGATTTAAAACGCATCCGCATCCTATATCCGCTCCGTCAGCAAGCATTGCACCGATTTTACGAAGATTTGTTTTTATTTCTTCATCTCCGTGAATAACAACTTCTTTTTGGTCCGATTTTAAGTTTGAACAAATTGAGCCTGCTCCCATGTGTGCATTATTTCCAAGAACGGAGTCCCCTACATAATTATAGTGCGGCACCTGTACGTGTTCAAGCAACACGCAGTTTTTAAGCTCAGATGAGTTACCTATAACACAATTTGCACCTGTTATCACAGCACCCCTTATAAATGCTCCCGGACGGATTTTCGTACCCGCACCGATAATTGCAGGACCTTCGATTACTGCTGTGGGGTAGATTTCTACATCTTTGCCCACATAAACATCATCTGCTATTTTCTCAAAATCACAAAGCCCGTCTTTGATAAGCTCATTTATATATGCCTTAATAACAGGCAGTATTTCCCAAGGGTATTTATGGTTATTAAACAGCTTTTCAAGATAGGGTGTTTTACACTCAAACAAATCCTTTGTTTTTAAAAGCCTACTCAATGCTGTGTCCTCCTTTTATTATTGCGTCTTTAATTATTTGTGCGTATTGTGTACATTTTTCTTCACTTTCGCACTCAACCATAACTCTTATGACAGGCTCTGTACCGCTCTGGCGGAGTAGTACTCTTCCCTTGCCTGCAATGAGATTTTCGACATCTTCTTTGCTTTTTAAAACTGCTTTATCTTTAAAAACAACCGCCTTATCCTTAACTTTAATATTTTTTGTATACTGCGGATAAAGCTTAACGGGGGATGCAAGTTCAGCCAAAGAGAGCTTTGAATCACATATTTCTTCTGCAATCATAATTGCGGTTAAAATGCCGTCACCTGTTGTTGCGTATTTTTTGATTATAATGTGACCCGACTGTTCACCGCCGAGATCATATCCCTTTTCCTGCATACATTCATAAACAAATCTGTCACCTACATTCGTCTGCTCACATTTTATGCCGACTTCTTTAAGACTTGCAAAAAAACCGCTGTTTGACATAATTGTCGCAACAACCGTATCGTGATTAAGCATACCGCGATTTTTTAATCTTTTTCCTAAAATGTAGAGC
>CAZCOF010000071.1:0-8203 GCA_964500095.1 uncultured Oscillospiraceae bacterium | reverse complement strand
TGTTTATTTAATTACATAGCTTTATAAAGCCTTTTTTGCCTTGTGTGGTCTGTGCATTTTGCTACAGCCCATTTTGGGCTGGACTATTTTTACATTCCGTTATCTTACATCGTCTAATGTTTTAACCTGATTATGTGTAATCGGCTTCCACGAAGTGTCACGTGAGAAAAGTGCCACAAACGTTATCGGAATATACGAAAACATAAATATCGGGAATGTAAACGTATACAATATCTTTTTAGAAATCGGGGCAAAAATTTTGTCCCATTCGCTGATTGTTGATACAATGCCGATACCGAGCAACATAAAATATGAATTTACAAGCGTATCAAAAAGCGTTCTTGCAATAACCGTCAAATCAAGTCTTAAAATAAGACCTAAAATTGTAAATCCTAAAATAACAAAGCCCGATATAATGGTGAGCATTAAAGGTATCATAGTAGAAACCGCCAGGTCAAAGCAGGCAAAGCCGCGACCTGTAAACATACCCTTGACCATTTTGAAAAAATATTTTTTTGTTACCTGCATTGAGCCTTTTGTCCATCTCATTCTCTGTCGCCACGACTGAGAAAAGAGCACAGGCTGTTCGTCATACAAAACTGCATTGTTACAGTAGCTAATAGTTTCGCCTTCTAAAACCTGCTGGAGCGAAAACTCGATATCTTCTGTGAGCAAAAAGAACTTCCAGCCGCCGATTTTATCTAAAATCTCGTGGTGAACCAAAAAGCCTGTTCCCGAAATCGCACAGCTTGTGTTCATAATCGTTCTGGGGTGGTTTAAAAATCTCGACTCTCTCAAATACCAGAGTGAGCCGCCTGCTGAAACCCAGCTCGTGCCGTAGTTTTTGGTGTTTCTGTAGCTTGTTAGGATTCTGTGTCCGTTTGAAAACATCTTGTTCATCTCGGCGATATAGTTTTCATCCAGTAAATTATCTGCATCAAACACAAAGTATCCGTCGTAGTGATTGTCGGGAAATTCTTTTTTAATTAGGTTTAGTGCGTAGTCAAGCGCATAGCCTTTTCCTATTTGCTTGTCGTTGAATCGCTCTATAACGTGGTACGCACCGGCTTGGCGCGAAACTTCTGCCGTTTTATCCGTACAGTTATCGGCAATTACGAAAATATCCATTAGCTCTTCAGGGTAAGACTGCCCCTTTATGCTTGCAATTAAGTGCGGGATAACCTTTTCTTCGTTTCTTCCCGGTATTAATATTGCGTATTTGCACATTTTCTTTGCCTTATATTTTCTGGCTCCCTTTAAAAACGGGATAAATATATATACAAACTGGTAGCCGATACAGCCTATAAATATAAGTGCAAAGATATAGTTTAAAAAACGAACAATATCTAAATTTGCCATATTCCTTCTACTCCTAATAAACAGTATATTTCTACATAATCTACCATCTACCATAATACTATATTCACACTACTTTGTCAATAATGATATTTTTAAAAAGATATTTAAAATTTTACAAAAAATATAGACAAACAATGCCAAAAATTATATAATAAAAGATAACGAAAATTCGCAGAGTAGGATTTGACGCGTTAAGTGGCAGACGAACGGGAAGTTGTCGTCTGCACGAAAAGCACCATAGCAGGAGTGTTCCTGTTATGTAAAAACTCACAAAAAGTTGTTAGCGACAGCTCATCGCAGCGAGAACACCTGTAACCGAGCCGATGAGCCGAGCGTGACTTTTTGTGAAAGAGTCAAAACAAGGAAGCGGGCGGATGACTTTTTTCATAAAAAAGTCGCAGCCAAACGAACTTTGTTTTGACGAGCTTGCGGTGTTAAGTCTGCATTCCGCTGCATTAAAAGAATGCCAATACATTCTTTTGCGGCAAATTATGAAAGGATGGTTGGTATTATGAAGAAGAATTTTTCGGTAAAAATCTTAACCTACGGTGCAATTCTAATTGCGGCAAACATCGTAATCACGCGCCTTTTGGGGTATAATGTCGGGCCTGTGAGAATAAGCTTTACGTTTGTGCCGCTTGCTCTCGGCTCGGTGCTGTTTGGACCCCTGTGGGGAGCAACCCTTGCCCTTGTTGCCGACGTTTTAGGTCAGCTCTTAACAGGCGGACTTCCGTGGCTCGGCTTTTGTATAAGCACAGTTTTGTATGGTTTATCCTACGGTGCTTTTTTGTATAAAAAGCCAAAGACGTGGACACGCATTTCGGTGTGTGTTATCTTGCAGCAGGTATTTGTTGATGCACTGCTCGGTTCTTTTTGGTTTTATCATTATATGGGAACGCCTTTTTTGGGTGCTCTTACAATGCGTGGACTTGATGCATTATGTATGATTCCCGTTGAAATTATAGCAATAAAATATATGTGCAAATTTATAGGAGAAAGAATAAAGGTATGATTTATCTTGACAATGCGGCAACAACACGTGCCTATCCCGAAGTTTTAGACGTAATGAATGAAATGAATAAAGAATTTTATGCAAACCCGTCGTCTATGCACCAAGAAGGCTTTGCCGCAGAAAAAAAGCTGACAGAAGCAAAAGAAAAGCTTTTATCTTTAATCGGTGCAAGGTCAGGTGATTTAGTCTTTACATCAGGCGGAACGGAAAGCAACAATCATATACTTTTTGGTGCGATTTTTTCTCAACTTAAGAGAAAGCCACACATAATCGTATCTTCTGTTGAACACCCGTCGGTCTTAGAGCCTGCAAAAATTTTAGAATCTTTAGGTTGCGAGCTAACTTATGTTGAACCTGATGAATTTGGTGTTGTTCGTGCAGAAAGTGTGGTTTCAGCCATTCGTGACAATACTCGACTTGTGTCTGTAATGGCGGTCAATAACGAAACAGGTGCAATAAACCCGATTGCAGACATTGCAAAAAAAGTTAAAGAAAAAAATCCCGACATAATCGTACACTCTGACTGCGTTCAGGCGATGGGAAATATTAAAATTTCGGTCTGCAAATGGGGGGTTGACGCCATATCTCTTTCCGCCCACAAAATCTGCGGACCAAAGGGCGTTGGAGCTCTCTACATTCGTGACGGGGTGAGAGTTTTACCGATTATTTCAGGCGGCCATCAGCAGAAAAATCTTCGCTCGGGTACTGAAAATTTGCCGGGGATTGCAGGTTTTTTTAAGGCAGCCGAGATAACCTGCGAAAATTTTAGTGAAAAATGTGTTCATCTTTATGCCTTAAAGGAAGCAATGATAAAAAGGTTAAAAGACGACGGCGGTTTTTTAATAAATAACGAAGGCAGCACGTATTCATCTCACATTGTGAGCATCAGGGTAAAAAACGTTCGTGCTGAAGTTTTGCTCCACGCTTTGGAGAGTTATGGCATCTGTGTTTCTGCAGGCTCTGCGTGTTCTGCAAATAAGCCCGCTCCGTCGCATGTTTTGTTAGCACAAGGCTTTGATAAAAAGCACATTGAAGAAACAATAAGGGTGAGTCTTGGCGTGTATAATACAGCAGATGAAATAAATGAATTTTGCGATATATTGATTAAAGAAGCAAAAACGCTTTCAAAATTTACAAGGGCGTAAAGGGGTATTTTATGAAAATCTTAGCAATCGGCGACGTTGTAGGTGACATCGGAACAGATGCGGTTTTAGACAACATCGACGCGATAAAGAAAAAATACGATATTGATTTTTGCATAATAAACGCTGAAAACGCGTGTTCTGCCAACGGCATCACAAGAAAAAAGGCAGAAGTGCTTATGGCTGCCGGTGCTGATGTTTTAACGCTTGGAAACCACACCTTCAGGCAAAAAGAAGCACAGACCTTACTTTCTCACAACGAGCGTGTTATCCGCCCGATTAACTACCCGCCCGAAACAGTTGGACGCGGAGTGACGGTTGTTACAAAAAACGGCGTAAAGGTTGCAGTATTTAACGCTCTCGGCAGAGTCCATTTAGAAAATGTTGACTGCCCTTTCAGAACTCTAAAGTCGGCAATAGAAAAAACAGACGCCGACATTAAAATAGTAGATTTTCACGCAGAAGCTACGAGCGAAAAAAGAGCACTCGGCTTTTATTTAGACGGGATGGTTTCAGTAGTTTTCGGCACGCACACACACGTACAGACGGCAGACGCTCAGGTGTTACCACGCGGCACAGGGTATATAACCGACATCGGTATGACAGGACCATTCCATTCCTGTTTAGGGGTTGACAAAAATATCGTGATTGAGCGGTTTGTAAACTGCAATCAGCAAAGATTTGTGTTTGCCGATTCTTCCGCTTCTATCTCAGGTGCGGTGTTTACAGTTGATGAAGCAAGCGGAAAATGTGAGTCGGCAGAAATTTTCACAATACTGCCCGGAGAAAAAATATGACAAAGGCTGAAATAAGAAAAGAAACGCTCAAAAAAAGAAAAAATGTCACAGAACGTGACGAAAAGAATAAAAAAATCCTATCACAGCTTACGTCGCAAGATTTTTATAAAAAAGCAAAAACCGTAATGACATACGTGTCGTTCGGCGATGAAGTTGACACTCATCGTCTGATTGAAAAAATGCTTGAAGATGAAAAAATACTTTGTGCCCCGAAGTGCATAACGAAAACCGAAATGGAAGCACGTAAATTTTGCGATTTTTCAGACCTTAGCGTGGGAGCTTACGGGATTTTAGAGCCGATGGGCGAAATTATAAAGAGTTTTGATTTAATAATCGTACCCGGAGTGGCGTTTAATGAGAATTTACACAGAATAGGCTATGGTGCGGGGTACTACGACAGATTTTTAAGCGAGAACAAGGCTGTTACGGTCGGGCTTTTTTACGAAGTACAAAAGAGTGACTTTTTAGCAGACAGTCGCGACTATCCGCTTGACTATATAATAACGGAAGAAAAAATTTATCAAAGGAGAAAATAAAATGAACGACATATTTTTAGAATATTTGGTAAAGAAAAAATCAAAAGAAGACGTCATAAAGCAGGTTTTGCTGATTTTTGCGTGCGTTTTGACACTTTTGGCAAGCACATATCTTTGCACATTTGTGTTTCCGAAGTTTTTGTGGCTTGTGCCGATAATCTATGGTGTTGTGATTTATTTTACGGTAATTTTACGCCGCAATTACTCCGTCGAGTATGAATATATCTTCACAAACGGACAGTTAGACGTCGACATTATACTCGGCAAAATGAAAAGAAAAAGCTTGGTTTCGCTTTTGTGCAAAAACATCGAATATATGGCACCAATTACGGGTGATATAGATACAAACCGCGAAATCATTGACACAATCTACGACCCCACGCGTCGCGGAAAATACTACATCGATTACACTCAGGGCGGAACAAAATATCGTCTTTTAATCCAGCCGCCTGAAAAAATATTGGAAAATATGAAACGCTATAACCCAAGGAATGTAAATTTATGATAGATGAAGTTATTTCTTATTTAATAGAACAAAAAATCACAGTCGCTACGGCAGAATCGTGCACAGCGGGGCTGATTGGTGCAAAAATCGGCGATTTTTCGGGAGTTTCAGAAATTTTCTCCGAAGGCTATATCACCTACAGTAACGAAGCTAAGGAAAAAAACTTAGGAGTTTCGCACGAGATTTTATCTATACACGGTGCAGTGTCAGAAGAATGTGCACGTTCAATGGCAGAAGGCGTGTGTAAAGTGAGCGGGGCAAGGCTGGGTCTTTCTTCAACAGGTATTGCAGGTCCGACGGGCGGAACGCCTAATAAGCCCGTAGGCTTAGTCTATATGGGTGTTTGCCTTGACGGGGTGACAACTGTTGTAAAAAGGGTTTTTAGCGGCACAAGACAAGACGTAAGAAACCAAACTGTGAAAGAAGTTTTTTTGGAAGTTAAAAAAAGATTACAAATTTAATTTTGTCCTTGACAAAGGATAAAAAGTTATATATAATCTAAGTAACAATTCGAACAAATGTTCTAAGGAGGAATATATATTGGCTAAAGCAAGCACAAGCACAAAGACCATAGAATTTGATAAAGACAAAAAAGATGCGTTAGACGCAGCCCTTTTGCAGATTGAGAAAAATTTCGGAAAAGGCTCTGTTATGAAGCTTGGAGAACGAGCTAACGTACAGGTTGAAGCACTTCCTACAGGTGCTTTGTCCTTAGACTACGCACTTGGTATAGGCGGTCTTCCCAAGGGAAGAATTATAGAAATTTACGGACCTGAAAGCTCAGGTAAAACAACAGTTGCACTTCACGTAATAGCCGAAGCTCAGGCTCGTGGCGGCGAAGTTGCATTTGTTGACGCTGAACACGCATTAGACCCCAGCTATGCTAAAAAGCTGGGCGTAAACGTTGAAGAATTAATTGTTTCTCAGCCTGACACAGGTGAACAAGCCTTAGAAATCGCCGAAATGCTCGTTCGCTCAAACGCAATCGATGTAATAGTTATAGACTCTGTTGCAGCGTTAGTTCCAAAGTCAGAAATCGAAGGCGAAATGGGTGACTCGCACGTTGGTCTTCACGCTCGACTTATGAGTCAGGCGTTAAGAAAATTAGCAGGTGTGATTTCAAGAACAAACACAATCGCAATATTTATCAACCAGCTCCGTGAAAAGGTTGGCGTTATCTACGGAAACCCCGAAGTTACAACGGGCGGACGTGCACTTAAATTCTACGCATCAGTTCGTATGGACGTAAGAAAACAGGAATTAATAAAGCAAGGCACAGACGTAATCGGCGCAAGAACAAAGGTAAAAATCGTTAAAAACAAGGTTGCACCTCCGTTTAAAGAAGCTGAATTTGACATTATGTACGGCGAAGGCATTTCTAAAATCGGCTGCATTTTAGACATTGCAGCAGCAACAGGCATTATCCAAAAGGGCGGTGCGTGGTACAGCTACAACGATGAACGCATTGGTCAGGGCAGAGAAAACGCTAAGCAGTTCTTAAAAGAACACCCCGAGATTTTAGAAAAAGTTGAAGAAGAAGTAAGAGATATTTTATTTAACGAAGCGGGCGAAGCTCCCGAAATAGAAGCTTTAGATGAGTAATAAATTTTTATAAAGAAGGATGGTAAGTAAAAATGAGCAACAAAAAAATGTGGGGATTGATGGTTTATTTAACCCGTAACCAGTGGTGTCCCAAGCACGAGCTTAAAGGAACGTATGCTTTAGGATTTGAAGACGAAATGTGGGATTATATCCTAGAAGAATCTGAAAAGCACGGCATCAACACGATTTTATTAGATGTTGGCGACGGTATTCAGTACGCATCACATCCTGAAATCTCCTTAACTAACGCTTGGTCTAAAAAGAGAGTACGTGAAGAAGTTAAACGCTGTCGCGAAAAAGGCATTGCCCTAATTCCGAAGCTTAACTTTTCAACAGGTCATTGCTATTGGCTCGGCGAATACCGCAGAATGATTTCAACATCTATTTATTATAAAGTTTGTGATGACTTAATCAAGGAGGTTTACGAAGCATTTGACCACCCCGAATACATACATTTAGGAATGGATGAAGAAAACTACGAAATGGGCGTTGGCAACGATTTCGTTGTTGTAAGACAGAGCGATTTGTACTGGCACGATATGAGATTTTTATTAGATTCAGTTATCGAAACAGGTGCAAAACCCTGGATCTGGTCAGACTCAGCTTTTGAACATCCAGAAGAATTCAAGAAATGCGTTGAACCCGGCGAGGTTTTGATTTCTCCCTGGTACTATCACGCACTCGATGAAAACCACTTCACACCTACAGACTCACGTCCTGAATACGTGGACTATTACTTTAAAAATGGTCCGTTCGTTGGTATGGATATTAAATTTGTAGAAGACGATCCGTTCCATTTAAGATTCAGAACACACGCGCTAAATCTTTGTGAACACGGTTATGAATACGTTCCTTGTAGTTCTGTGTATAACCACTGCGACAGAAATAACCGCGATTTAATGTGGTACTTTAAAGAAAAGGCACCCGAAAACAATATTGTAGGATACTTGGCTGCTCCTTGGTGCGATACAAAAATGGAAAACAAAGAAAAGTTTGATGAAACATTCCGTCTGTTTAAAGCGGCTAAAGAAGAAGTTTACGGAGAATAAAAAATAGCTGTAAATGCAAAAAAGGAGCTGCAGCAAAATGATTTGCTGCAGCTCCTTTTTTGCATTTTGACGACTTAATTTTAGCATTCTTTTTTTATATTTCAAGATACGAACGGAGACAACTTTGCCATTTTTACATAAAAAATGTACATATCTGCCCCTTTTTTAAAAAA
Organism: uncultured Oscillospiraceae bacterium; assembly: GCA_964500095.1. Lineage (GTDB taxonomy): Bacteria > Bacillota > Clostridia > UBA1381 > UBA9506 > Congzhengia. Next base: position 28 of record CAZCOF010000071.1, on the reverse strand, counting down.
ACATTTTACAAATACGATTTTGTGTAGT
>CAZCOF010000070.1:0-8243 GCA_964500095.1 uncultured Oscillospiraceae bacterium | reverse complement strand
CTTCTGTTATGGGTATTGACAAAAAGTCAAAGAGAAACCCCAAACCTACAAGAAGAAAGCAGAGCGAATACGGTCTCCAGCTTACAGAAAAGCAGAAGGTTAAATTCATATATGGTATGCTCGAAAAGCAGTTCCGTAAATATTATGAACTGGCAGTAAAAATGCCCGGTATCACCGGTGAAAACTTACTCCAGATTTTAGAGTCAAGATTAGATAACGTAATCTTTAGACTTGGTCTTGCTAACACAAGAAGAGAATCAAGACAGATGGTAAGTCACGGTCATATTCTCGTAAACGGCAAGAGATTAGACATTCCTTCATACCGTGTAAAGGTAGGAGATGTTATTACACTTAAAGAGTCTACAAAGTCATCTGAAAGAATTAAAGACATTGTTGAAGCTAATTCAACAAGAACAGTTCCGAAGTGGCTTGATATGGACAAAAATACTTTGACAGGTAAAGTTATCGCTTTAGCTGCAAGAGATGATATCGACTTTGAGGTAGCAGAACATCTTATCGTCGAATTGTATTCAAAATAATATCCATATTATTTTGGATATATTCGCATTTACCCTTGGCTTTATGCGGAAATCGCATATTAACCGAATAATTATGAGGGAGGGTTAACTTTATGTTAGAAATAGAAAAACCAAAAGTAGAGTGCCTAGAAATCAGTGATGACGGTAAATACGGAAAATTCGTAGCTGAACCGTTAGAACGTGGCTACGGTACAACACTTGGTAACTCTTTAAGAAGAATGTTGCTTTCATCGCTTCCCGGTGCTGCAGCTGTATCCGTTAAAATCGACGGAGTACTGCACGAGTTTTCAACAATTCCCGGCGTTAAAGAAGACGTTACGGAAATTATTTTAAACATCAAGCAGATTGCAGTTAAGCTTCATTGCGACACGCCTAAGGTTGTTTGCATAGAAGCTGAAGGCGAAGGCGTTATCAAAGCAGGTGATATTAAGCTTGATCCGGATATTGAAATCTTTAATCCTGACCAAAAAATTGCAACTTTAAATAAAGATGCAAAGCTTTATATGGAGATTACATTTGCAAAGGGCAGAGGTTACGTTTCAGCTGAAAGAAACAAGCAGTTAAACCAGAATATCATCGGTGTTATTCCGGTTGACTCAATCTATACACCTGTTCACAGAGTAAACTACTTTGTAGAAAATACACGTGTTGGTCAGATTACTGACTATGACAAGCTTACATTGGAAGTTTGGACAGATGGTTCAATTACTCCTGATGAAGCTGTAAGCTTAGCAGCAAAAATCATTAACGAGCACTTAATGCAGTTTATTGATTTATCTGAAGAAGCAAAGAATGCGGACATTTTAATCGAAAAAGAAATCGGTCAGAAAGAAAAAGTGCTTGAGATGACAATCGAAGAGTTAGACTTATCTGTTCGTTCTTACAACTGTTTAAAACGTGCAGGTATCAACACAGTTGAAGACCTCACAAACAGAACAGAAGAAGATATGGTAAAGGTTCGTAACTTGGGTCGTAAGTCATTGGATGAAGTTATCGGAAAGCTTCATTCACTCGGACAGTCTTTTGCAAAACGCGAAGACTAATTATATAAAATTAGGGAGGTTTTAAGATGCCGGGAACAAGAAAATTAGGTCGTCCTACAGACCAGCGTATCGCAATGCTTCGTGGTCTTACAACAGCGTTACTCGCTAACGGCAAGCTCGTTACAACAGAAGCAAAGGCTAAAGAAGTAAGATGCATCGCTGATAAGATGATTACACTTGGCAAAAAGAACACCTTACATTCAAGAAGACAAGCATTGTCTTACATTACGGATAAAGAGGTTGTTTACAAATTGTTTGAAGAAATCGCTCCTAAATATGCAGAACGCAACGGTGGCTACACAAGAGTATTAAAGATGGGCCCCAGACGCGGTGACGCTGCCGAAATGGCAATTATCGAGTTGGTTTAATAAAACATATACAAAAAAGACTTTAAGATTTTTCTTAAAGTCTTTTTTGTTTGCCATAATGCAAAAAATGTAAAATATACACTTCTTTTCGAATTAACGTATTGACAACGCTTTACAATTTGTATATAATATAGACCGAATAATATGATTAATGTACAAACTATAAATTTTGGGTTATATAATATATATCGCATAATGTATAGAAATACTATCATAGGAGGCTTGATTTAAAATGAAAAAGCAAACTTTACGTATATGTATAATCATAGCTTTAGTTTTGGTAATTTTAGCAGGATGCGTTCTTGGTATCAGCACAATAAGAAGAAAAGTTCGCAACACTTTGGGCTATATTTTTCCTGACCGTTTTCCCAGATATGTGTACTATGTAAACAACGAAGCACGTGATACTGTAAGCGAGATGGATTTTTTATTAAATGACGTCAGAGAAGTTCAGATAAACTCAGAAAGAAGTTATTTAGTGAACCATTCACGCGGTTTTGCTGTTGGATTTCCTAATGATGCTGAGTATGATTTTTCGGCGGCTCAGGAATTTATAAAGGTTAAATGCAGTGATTTTTCCTGTGTTGTTTCAAAGGAATACTCAACATACGGCCCGAGCGTAGAAGAAAGCAAAAAATACGTAGCTGAATGTATTAATAAATATATGCTTGATGAGAAGTATTTGAAGGAAAACAACATAACTCTGCACAAAAATGATATAGAAACTGTAGGGGAGTATCCTGTGCAGATTATAGCTTTAACAAGAACGCCGTATGAAAACAGCGAAGTGAAGGACAACACGTATGTGTATTGTTATATATATAAAGAAGATGTTTTGTTTTACCGCTTAATGTTTAAGGCGGACAGTTTCAATGATGAGCTGATGAATGAAGTTTATAAGACCTTAGATTCCTTTAGTGAAGGCGTAGTTGTAAAGGGGAAATCAGGTACTTTTACGGATTTTAAGCCTGTTTCAAACGAAAACTGGAACGAAAAGACAAAGACTTTATATAATGACATCAAAAATTCCGATGAATGCAAATGGGGAGTATTTGTACCAAGAGCAGTATTTTTAAACAATTATCAGGATGTTTTGACACTTGAAGAAAAGGTTGATACAAAATTTTCAGGTGTTTTAGAATATATGTTTTTGTGCGATACTGTCCCGAAAGACGGTATGAAATCAGCTTTTTCAGACGGTAAGGTCGTAGAGCTGACCTTACAGACTGCAAACGTAATGCACGAGAATTTAAACGGCAGCAACCCAATGTTTGAGATAATCGATGGACTTTATGACGAAGAGTTGGCTCAAATGGCACGTGATATTAAGTCTTTAGAAAATCCTGTATTATTTCGCTTAAACAACGAAATGAACTCGGACTGGGTAGGCTATAGTGCTCTTGCGTGCTTAAACGATCCTGAAATTTATGTTCAAGTGTGGAGAAGAATATACGACATTTTTGAAAAAGAAAATGTTGATAATGCAATATGGGTATTTAATCCGAATGATGAAACATTCCCGCCGAATGGGTATAACACGTCTTTAGCATACTATCCGGGCAATGAATATGTGCATATATTCGGCATAACAGGATACAATACGGGAACGTATTATGCAAAGGAGCACGGCGAACGCTGGAGAACCTTTGATGAGATATATGAAAGTATAACAGAACACTCCGAACAAAATTACGGAGAATTCCCTTGGATTATTACAGAATTTGCATCAAGCTCTGTAGGCGGAGATAAAGTTTTTTGGATAAACGATATGTTTGAAAGCCTTGCGGATTATCCGCATATTAAAATGGCGTTTTGGTTTAACAGTGCAGACTACGATGAACGACCTGAAAAAGCAGGAAGTGTTGCAAGACCATACTGGTTTGATGAAACGCCTGAAACAACACAAGCGTTTAAAAATGGATTAAAAAATAATTAATAATATAAAATGATTTTATAAGGAGAATTGATATGGAGATTAAAGAAAAATCATTAAAAGCTCATTACGAGTGGAATGGAAAAATTGAGGTTGTAGCAACAGCACCGCTTAAGTGCGATGAGGATATGGCACTTGCATACACTCCCGGTGTTGCAGAGGCTTGCTTGGTTATTAAAGATGATGTGGAAAAGTCTTATGAACTTACAAGACGTAACAACTTAGTTGCTGTTATTACAGACGGTACTGCGGTTTTAGGACTCGGTGACATTGGTCCTGAAGCGGGTATGCCCGTTATGGAAGGAAAGTGTGCGTTGTTTAAAACATTTGCCGATGTTGATGCTTTTCCGCTTTGCTTAAAAACAAAGGATGTAGACGAAATTGTAGAAACAGTTTACAATATTTCAGGAAGCTTCGGCGGAATTAACTTAGAAGACATTGCTGCTCCCAGATGCTTTGAAATCGAAAAAAGACTTAAAGAAAAGTGCGATATTCCGATATTCCACGATGACCAGCACGGCACAGCAGTAGTTACTGTTGCGGCACTAATTAACGCTTTAAAGCTTGTTAAAAAAGAGACATCAGACATTAAGGTTGTAATTAGTGGTGCAGGTGCTGCAGGTATGGCAATTGTGAGACTTTTGTTTAAAATCGGTGTTCAAAACATTACGGTTTGTGACAGCCGTGGTATTGTTTGCGGTACAAAGAAAGGTTTGCCCGATGAACACAACGAGCTTATGCTCTTAACAAACAAAGAAAGAAAAACAGGCTCACTTGCTGACGCTATGTGCGGTGCTGATGTGTTTGTCGGCGTTTCAGCTCCGGGAATCGTAACAGGCGCTATGGTAAAATCAATGGCAAAAGATGCAATAGTTATGCCTATGGCGAATCCCACACCTGAAGTTATGCCTGATGTTGCACTCTCTGCAGGTGCTGCAGTTGTTGGTACAGGACGCTCAGATTTTCCGAACCAGATTAACAACGTACTTGCATTTCCCGGAATTTTCCGTGGTGCTTTAGACGTAAGAGCTAAAGATATTAACGAAGAAATGTGCATTGCAGCATCAATAGCTATTGCAAGCTTAGTATCAGATGATGAACTCAGTGCAGAATATATAATTCCGAAAGCATTCGATGAAAGAGTAGGAAAAACAGTAGCACAAGCGGTAGCTGATGCTGCTAAAAAAACAGGGGTAGCTCGTATAAAATAATTATATTCATATAAAAAATGCAGAAACGATTTTTCGTTTCTGCATTTTGCTTTTGTACTCTTTTTATTCTGTTGCTTCAGGATATGTAATTTTTGCTTCAGCGTATTTTGGAACAATCTGAATAAATGTGTTACCGGGATTAAGCTCAAGTGGTGTTCCGTCAGATAATGTGTATTCTGTCTTTGCTTCACGTGAGGATTTTTTCCAGTTGATTTCTACAGCTTGTCCGTCGGAAAAATAATATCCTGTACCGGAACCGATATTTTTTAAATCCTGTCTGCCTTTGTCTTCTGTGTCGGGCAGATTAACATTTTCAAGAGTATACATAATGATGTTTTTAGCAGTGATTGCATCACCCGTTTGTGAGTCGTGTGTTTTTCCGTTGACATAGCGGACAAACACTTTATTCTCTTCGTCGTATTCATAGCCTACAGTATAGAAGTTTGCATACGGGATAGAGATAGACGAAACAGCGGTGCCGCCTGTAGGTGTTTCGTCAAGCTCCTTGTAATTCGGCATATTGCTTTCGGTGGTTCGCCTATAGTTCTTTTCGTCTGCCCGAGAAGAAAGCTTTTGCGTTGATGTGTATAAATTGTGCCACGTCTTGTCATAAGTGTTATCACGCCAAAATGAAGCTCCGTCTGCTGCTACGCCGTTTATATTGTTTATACCTAAAGCAGAAATGTCCTTTGCAGCCTTAGGACTCCAGCCTGCGTGAGCATAGATTGCATCATGTTCTTGTGCATAATCCAAAAAGTAGTGTCTTGATGAACGAACAGGTCCTACCTTTTCTAAATCAAAATCTTTAAATAGCGCCATAAATCTTGTTGCTCTGCCTTCAACAACGATTTCATAAACCATATACGCGTCTTCCAAACCGATTTGCGGGCGGGCGGCGTCTGTGTCGTTGTCTATCATTAATGCAATAGGTCTTACGTTTTCTTTTGATTTCATATCAAGATAAAACGGGTCTGCTTCAACTTCTTCTATAGCAAACGGTTCATCGATTGTGGTCTGTTCGCTGTTTTTGCAGGCTGTAAATGAGAGTAAAATAAATGCTGACATTAAAAGTAATAAAATCTTCTTTTTCATATATTTAATTCTCCTTTTATTTTATTAAGTAGTGCAATAAGGGCTGCATTTCTGTGACTTACTGCATTTTTTTCTTCTAAAGACATCTCGGCAAAGGTCTTTTTGTGGTTAATAGAATAAAAATATGGGTCATACCCAAACCCATTTTTTCCGCGCGGGGAATCTAATAAAATTCCGGGACAGCTAACGCCTGTGGCTTCGATTTTTCTGCCGTCGGGGAAAATCAGGCATACAGCACAGGAAAACTGAGCAAATCTTTCATCAGGTGCTATATCTTTTAATTCTTCCGTCAGCTTTTTTACCTTTTCGCTGTAAGGGGCATCTTCTCCTGCATATCTTGCAGAATATACGCCGGGTCGACCGCCTAAAGCCTTAACTTCAAGACCTGAATCATCCGCTAAGACCGGCAAATCGGTAAGATGTGCAATTTCTGATGCCTTGATATATGCGTTTTCTAAAAAAGTTTTTCCGTTTTCTTCTACGTCTATATCAATTCCTGCCTCTTTTAAGGAAATTATCTCAAAATCAAACAGAATTTTTTTTATTTCTTTAACTTTACCCTGATTTGTTGTCGCAGCAATAATGGTTTTAAGCATATCTTTTTTAAAACCTCCTTTTAATAATTCTATTTTATCATAAAACGACAGAAAATGCACATTAAAATACTATTACAATTAAATTTGTTGAATTAGCTTGTTTTTTTGGCACGCAAAATGGTACAATGATTTCAAGCATTACGTAAAATCGATAAAAAGCGAGGAAAGAAAATATGAATTGTTTATTTATTGAAGCAGAAACAAAAATATTTTGTCTTTTGACTATAGTGTTTTTGGGGGTGTTTCAGACGAAAAATCTTAGGCCGCAATGGTCAAAGCTAAGATATGTGTTTTTGTTTTCTGCTGCTGGAAGTGTACTGTCAATTTCGCAAAGTATTACAACGGCTTTCTCAGAAGAACCGTATGTATATAACTTGTTAAATATTTCATTTGGACTTTGCTGTGCTTTGTTGTTTGGATGTCTTGCATATTTTTCTTTAGCAATACACTGCTTTACATATTAACTCTTTCTAAAGGTGCTGTGATTTAGAAATTACGGCACTTTTTTTGTATAAAGAAAACCACGCGATAGTCGCGTGGTTCAAAAGTGGTTAACCGAGAACAGAAAACCTCCGATATGTTATAACAAAAAAGACCTGTCAGTCAAAAACATATAGAAGGTAGACTTGGTGATTTACTTCATGTGCGGGTGGAATTTTATTTAACGGATTTTTATTGAGTGTTTCGCAATCTTATTCTTAAGAGTCTCGGCAATATTTATATCGGTTACGATATAGTCGGCAACCGAAAGGTCAGATATTTTTGTAAAAGCGCATCGGTTGAATTTTGAATGGTCAGCTGCAACAATACTTACACTTGATTGTTCAAACATAATTCTATCAATTTCCGCTTCTTTGTCATAATAGGTGGAAAAACCATGCTCACAATCTATTCCATCAACCGAAAGAATAAGTTTATCTGCGTGATAAGATTTTAATTGTTGTATTGCATCACTACCAAAGGTGAACTGATATTTGGAGTTGATCAACCCGCCCAAAAGAATGATATTAAAATTAGGATTTGTTGTGCCTTCAAGGGCAATGGAGATTGAATTTGTGACAATATTTAAATTAAGGTCGCGAGGGATAGCACGAAAAACAAGAAGCGTTGTAGTTCCTGAATTAAGCATAATTGTATCGTTGTCCTCAATCATACCAGCAATCTTCTTTGCAATGATTTCCTTTTGTTCCTGGTTGGTAGACATACGCTGATTAAGGCTCATATTGTAATATGGCTTATAGGAACTCACCGCACCGCCGTGTACACGTGTTAAAAGTCCTTTATTTTCCATATCGGCAAGGTCTGTCCTTATAGTCACTTCCGAAATATCAAAAAGGTGGCTTAATTCTGCAACACGGACACTTCCGTTTTTGTCCAGCAGTTCAAGTATCTTTTTTCTTCTGTTATAAGATGCCATATAACTTGTCTCCTTGCTTTGTTTATAAAAACAATTCTTTATTT
>CAZCOF010000069.1:0-8395 GCA_964500095.1 uncultured Oscillospiraceae bacterium | reverse complement strand
TCACCTGACCGGGAAGGGTTGTGGGTGCCATCTGACCGCCTGTCATACCGTAAATTGCGTTATTTATAAAGATAATTGTGATGTTTTCACCCCTAGATGCTGCGTGTACAGTTTCTGCCGTACCGATAGCGGCTAAATCGCCGTCGCCCTGATAGGTAAATACAACCTTGTCAGGATGAACTCTTTTTATACCTGTTGCAACAGCAGGTGCTCTGCCGTGAGCGGCTTCTTGTACGTCGCAGTTAAAGTAGTTGTATGCAAAAACTGCACAACCAACCGGTGCAACACCGATTGTAGAGCCTTCGATACCTAATTCATCAATAACTTCAGCAACCAATCTGTGCACAATACCGTGACCGCAGCCGGGACAATAGTGTAAAGGTACGTTGCATAAAGCGTGAGGTCTTTTTGCTACTTGTTCCATTATTTGTCACCCCCGATAAGCTTTTTTACTTCTTCGATAACTTCGTTGGGGTAAGGAATGTTGCCGCCGCATCTTCCGAAGAAGTGAACGGGAACTTTGCCGCCAACTGCAAGTTTAACGTCTTCTACCATCTGTCCCATACTCATTTCAACAGTTAAGATGCCTTTTGCATTTTTGGTGTGTTCAGAATAAGCATCACTCGGGAACGGCCAAAGTGTGATAGGTCTGATTAAACCAACCTTAATGCCTTCTTCTCTCAGTGCATCAACTGCGTTTTTACAAATACGGGCTACAGACCCGTAGGCTGTTAAGATAAATTCAGCATCGTCTGTTTTGTACGCTTCATACTTTTTCTCTGTTTTTTCAATTAAATCGTACTTTTTGTATCTTTCTAAAACGAGTTTTTCTAATTCGTCAGGCTCAATGTATAAAGAGTTTATAACATTGTGCTCTCTTTTCATTTGGGTGCCTGTTGTAGCCCAAGTTTTTTCAGGAATCTCTCTTTTTGACTCTGTTTTTCCGAATTCAACGGGCTCCATCATCTGTCCCAACATGCCGTCGCCCAAAATCATAACGGGCATTCTGTAGATGTCCGCCATATCAAAAGCGTCAGCTGTCATATCAACGATTTCCTGAACGGAAGAGGGAGCTAAAACGATTACACGGTAGTCGCCGTGACCATGTCCTTTTGTTGCCTGAAAATAGTCAGACTGAGATGCCTGAATACCGCCAAGGCCCGGACCTGCACGCATAATGTTTACAACAACGCAGGGAAGGTCAGCACCTGCCATATATGAAAGCGCCTCTGCTTTTAAACTGATGCCGGGAGATGATGAAGAAGTCATAACTCTTGCACCTGCACCTGCAGCACCGTAAACCATATTTGCTGCCGATACTTCACTTTCTGCCTGAAGGAAAACGCCGCCGATTTTTGGCATACGCTTTGCCATATAGGCACTGATTTCCGTCTGGGGTGTTATAGGATAACCGAAAAAGTAACGGCAACCTGCCAAAATCGCAGCTTCAGCAACGGCTTCGTTACCTTTTACAAGAACCTTTTCTGCCATATTTATTCAATCCTTTCTTGAAATTATTACTTATTTATATACCTCGATTGCACAGTCGGGGCACATTGTAGCACACATTGCACATCCGATACAAGCATCAGGGTTAATAGCTGCTGCTGGCTTATAGCCTTTAGCGTTTAGGTTTTCTGACTCGCCCAAAACCTTTTTAGGACAAGCGCCTACACAAAGGTAACAACCTTTGCAAACATCTTCTAAAATAACAACTTTTGCCATAGTAAAAATCCTTTCTGCTCTAAATTTTAAAGAGTCTTCTTTCTATTTTAAAGAGCTTTTTATTTATTTCTTCGCCGAAGTCAGCATCAAACGCTGACACCACGTATTTTATTGGTAGATTAAGCTTTTGGGCGGCTGTCTTTGTAATCGCATAGCCGTCTTTAATAATATCTTTTGTCGTTTCGTCGGCGATGTTAGTGTCTGAAATGATGTTGGTAATTAAAAGTCTTGATGCTGCCTCGATATTTTGTTTCATTTCGATGATTTCTGAAACGGTAGATGATAAGGGTCGTTTTGTATTTACAACAAGGCTCATTTCATAATCTGCCGAGTCAAAAAACTGTCGGTATCGACCGAGTGCTATAGCACCGTCGTCGTCACCGCCTACGTCGATTACGATTTTTGCATCCTTTTCGTTAAAAATTCGCATAATTTCTGCAGGAAGAACGGGAATGTCCACGTTAGTTCCGGCATAGTCCGGAGCAATAACTGTTATTCCGTTTTCTTCCAACAAAGCACGTGCGTCGTTAGAACGAAAATACGGGTTTACAATATCTAAATCAACTAAAATTACGTTGTCGTTAAGTTTTTTAAGCTCAAGTGCGTAGTTTACGGAAAACTCTGTTTTTCCGCTGCCGTAGTGACCTACGGTAATATATATTTTACTGCTCATAAAAGCACCACCATAAAAACACCATTTTATCTTTTATATTATAGCACATTTTTTCGATTGTGTACAGCATTTTTTGTAAAAAAACATAATTTGTCATAATTTTTTAATTATATTTGCTTTCTTTTCCGTCAAAGGGAAAATGTATCTTCAAAATGCACCTTTACAGATTTTCCGTACTCGGTAGGTGTCATACCTGTTAACTGCTTAAAGCGTCGGGAAAAAAGGTGAATAGAGTCAAAACCAAGATACGATGCAATTTGAGAGATGTTGTACCTGCCTTCTCTTATCATACTTTTTGAAATGTCTATTTTCATTTTGGAAAAATAAGACATAACACCGTCACCGAGCCGCTCTTTAAAGATTGTGTGAAGTCCGGTTCTGCTTACGCCCACAGCATCTGCTATTTGCTGAATTGTAAGCTTTTCGCATACGTGTTCCTGCATATACTGCAGGATGTTATTTACAACGTCCTGATGGATGGCACGCTTTAGTGTCGTTGTGTTTTTTTGCAGCTCGCCGAAGTTTCGGTACAAAGAAATCAAAAGCTGCTCAAGCGAAATTGATATTATCTGCTCTGAGCCGAATGACGGGGTTTCTCTGCGTTCTAAGTGAGTTAAAAACGTGTCCTTTAACGACGAAGAAAAGTTTTTTAAAGACTCCTTTACAATCGCAGACAAAAAACTTTTTTCAATGTCTGAAAGCGGTAAGATTCGCTTTTTAAAAAAGCTCATTGCGGGGGATTTGCACTTAAATGTGACGATTATGATGTTGGGAGCGACAATTCCGTTTGCCCGCAGATTGTGATACTCGTTAGGCTGATGAAAGGCAATATTTCCCTGCTCTAAGCGGAACTGCTCGGAGTCCATATCGATAACGATTTCACCCTTATCTACATACACAAGCTCCCAGAAATCGTGCTTTTCGCCGATATATTTATAGTCCTTTTCGTACTCAAAATAGTGTATTGTTACGATTTCGTTGACTGTAAAGACTTTTTTTAAATGCGTTGACGTATACTGCATAACACAACCCCCTAAGGTTTTAAAAAAATGGTTTTTTTTAATCATAGCACAAATTGAATAAAAAAGCAAATATATTGAACGATTTGATAAAGATTTATTAAAAATCCTATGATATATTAAAATAAGTATAGTTTATAACTTTACAATATAAAGAAGGAGAGAGGAAAATGAAAGCAATCATAAATGGTAAAATCATTTTAAAAGACCGCATTGTTGACGATTGTGTGTTGTTGTATTCTGACGTTATCGACGGAATTGTTTCAAAAGATGACATTCCTGACGGTGCCGAAATCATTGATGCTGACGGCGGTTATGTTGCTCCGGGACTTATAGATTTACACATTCACGGTTATTTAGGCTGTGACGTGTGTGATGCAACAGAAGAAAGCATCCGCACAATTTCAAAAGGTCTTTTAGAAAACGGCGTTACAGGATATTTACCAACAACTATGACAGTTGATATGAAGGTGGTTAAAAAAGCTTTAGAAGTTGTAAGAAGCTTAAAAGAAGAGAGTAAAAACTGGAACGGAAGTGTTCTTTTAGGTGCTCATGCAGAAGGCCCGTTTATCAGCGAATCGAAAAAAGGTGCGCAAGACCCCAAGCATATCTTAAAGCCTGATGCTGAATTCGTTAAAGAGTATTCTGACGTGGTAAAAATCATAACACTGGCGCCTGAAACTGATACTGAAGATTTTAGTCAGATAAGAGAAATGGTTAAAAATACTGACACAGTAGTTTCTATGGGGCATACATCAGCAGATTACGAAACAGCAATGAAGAGCATAAATACCGGTGTTCGCCACGCAACACACCTGTTTAATGCAATGACACCCTTATCACACCGTGCTCCGGGTGTTGTTACAGCGGCACTTAATTCTGATGTAAGCTGTGAACTTATTGTTGATACATTCCACGTATCAACGGCGTTTTATGATATGATATGGAAGTTAAAGGGTAGGAAACTTTGCTTTATCACAGACTGCTTGCCTGCAGGCGGATTGCCTGAGGGCGAATATACATTAGGCGGTCAGAAAATTATCTATCGCGGAATAGTGTGTAAGCTGGAAGACGGCACAATAGCAGGAAGTGTTCTAAAGCTTAATAAGGGAGTATGGAATGTATTCAAAAATTCGTCCATCCCGCTTTGGGAATGTGTAAACTGTGCATCTTTAAACCCTGCTGTTACCTTGGGAATCGCAGATTGTAAGGGTTCTTTAGAAGTAGGTAAAGATGCTGATATTATTATTACGGATAATGAATTTAATGTTAAAAAGACAATCATAGGAGGAACAAGTAAGTATGAAGCTTAAGGTTAATGCAAAATTAGATCCCCAGTTTTCACCTCTTTCCTTAGTTTGCAGAGAAATGAGAGAAAACACAAAAGAAAACGGTCAGGACATTGTTGTTGCTGTTGAAAGAAACAAAGGCTACACAACAACATATAAAACAAGAATTTACAAAGATGGAACAGGCCACGACGAAGAAAACTTCAACTTCATTGAAAGAATTGCAAAGTCACTTTTATGGGTTTCGGGCGGTTATAAAATCATCATTGCAGGCAGTGAAGTTGTAGGTAACAAAATCAAAGAAGCTTACACAGTAGGCGGACTTCGTGAATTTGACGTAAAATTTATGGAAAGAGTTTACGAAGAAAAGTTTGAAGTTATCGTATGTCCTTTAGAAAAGGCTCCCAAAGACGTGTCAGCCGCTGCTCCTATCGGTCGCCACTTAGACGGTTGCAGAATCGGTTTTGATGCCGGTGGTTCTGACAGAAAGGTTAGTGCTGTTGTAAATGGTGAAAGTGTATACTCAGAAGAAGTTATCTGGTTCCCCAAAACAAATTCTGACCCTGATTATCACTATCAGGGCATCTTAGAAGCTATGAAAACAGCAGCATCACATATGCCGAGAGTTGATGCAATCGGTGTATCATCTGCAGGTGTTTATGTTGATAACCGTATTATGGTAGCGTCACTTTTCTTAAAGGTAAGTGATGAAGATTTTGATAAAAAAGTTAAGAATATGTACATAGACGTTGCAAAAGAAATCGGAGAAAATATCCCCGTTGAAGTTGCAAACGACGGTGATGTAACAGCCTTAGCCGGTGCTATGGACTTACAGGATAACTCAGTTTTAGGTATCGCAATGGGCACATCAGAAGCAGGCGGCTATGTTGACCCCGAAGGCAACATCACAGGCTGGTTAAACGAGCTTGCATTCGTTCCCGTTGATGCTTGCCGCGATGCAATGGTTGATGAATGGTCAGGCGACTACGGCTGCGGCGTTAAGTATTTTTCACAAGACGGCGTAATAAAGTTAGCACCTTTCGCCGGTATTGATTTAGACGAAAACCTTTCACCTGCTGAAAAGCTTAAGGTTGTTCAGGGCTTGATGGAAAAAGGAGATCAGCGTGCTGCAGATATCTATGACACAATTGGTGCGTACTTCGGCTATGCTATTGCATACTATGCTGAATTTTATGACATCAAGCACGTTTTGATTATGGGACGAGTTACATCAGGTAAAGGCGGCGTGATTTTATTAGAAAGAGCACAGGAAGTTTTAGATAAGGAATTCCCTGAGCTTGCAGAAAAAATCAAGCTTCACATCCCCGATGAAAAATCAAGAAGAGTAGGTCAGTCTGTTGCAGCAGCGAGTCTACCGAAAATTAATTAATTAAAATTTTAGTGCCGACCGTAAGGTCGGCACTTTTTTTGTCAAAAAACAAAATAAAAGTTGCAATTATGTAAAATAAATTGTATTATATTATTGAGAAGAAAAAATTGTGGGGAAAACGTATGAAAAAACTCATAAAAAGGCTTATAGCGATGATTTTGTTGCTTGCTTTATGCGTGGCGGGGTATTTTTCAGCATTAGGATATACTATGTATATTTCCGTTATCCGTGAGGAAAGCATTGAATCAAGAATTGAAAAAATAAAAAATGCTGACAACTACACTGCATTATCAGATATTCCTGATATTTACAAAGATGCGGTGGTGGCGGTAGAAGACAGCCGTTTTTATGAGCACAGCGGTGTGGATTTTGTGTCGCTCATCCGTGCTGTTGCTGTAAATGTAAAAAACAGCGAACTCTCACAGGGCGGCTCGACTATTACCCAGCAGTTTGCAAAAAATCTTCTGTTTTCACACGAGCAGAGCATTTCAAGAAAAGCAGCAGAGTTTTTTGCTACATATTATATAGAAAAAAACTACGAAAAAGATGAAATACTAGAACTTTATATGAACATAATCTACTATGGTGACGGTTATTACAGTATAAAGGATGCGTCGGAGGGATATTTTGGTGTTGAGCCTAAAGATATGAGCGATTATCAGGCGACGCTACTTGCCGGAATTCCTAACGCCCCGTCGGTTTATGCTCCTACTAAAAATCCTGAGCTTTCACAAAAACGTCAGGACAAGGTATTAGAGCGAATGGTAGAAACTGGCGTTTTAACAGAAGATGAAAAGATAAAGATACTACAAGAAAGGTAATCCTATGAAAAATAAAGCAGCAATCATACTTTTATTAATTATAATGATTTTTACAAGCACTTCTGCTTTTGCTCAGAACGAGCCTGAAACGTATATGGAAATCTCAGCAACCGATGAGTGGGGGATTTTCACCAAAAATATGCAGGACGAAGAGCTGCTTTCATCAGTAGGCAAAAGTGTCGATGAGATAAACGAATTACTCACTTCAACCGGCAGCGAGTCCGTTATAATCAATAAAAATACGGGTGCTCAGGTTTATGTTAAAGTAGCAAAAAATGACTTATCGTATGAGTTGTGGAATATCTCAGAAAGCGATAATGAACATATTAAAGAGAATTTGAAACGAATAGTTTATGATGGGTTTTTGATGGACTCGTTTAATTATCAGGACGAAGACGTTAAAATAGATGACTATGCGTATATGAAGTTTATCACTATACCGGGAAGCGCTTACTTGTATGCTGATGCACACGGCGTTATAGCGGGCGGAACGATTGTTAACGGCAATGCCATCGTTTTTACAATGGTTACAAACGATATAAAGCCGACAGAAGAAGAAATCAATGTCGTAGGAGATATTGCAAAAAGCGTGTCATTTACTGTGATAAAGGATAAAACAACAGCTGTTCCAGCCGATGAAGAACAAGGCGGAAAAGACGTTTTTAATTATATTTTAGGCGGATTTGGCGCTTTGGTTTTGATTATTTTTTGCGTGTATATGATAGTGCGAATGAAAGATACCCAAAAGGAAGACGAAGCGGAAGAAATAGAAACAAAGGAAGAGCAGGAAGAAAAAGAAGAATAAGAACAAGAATGAGAAAAATCCTATCGGAAGATAGGATTTTTATTATTTAGAGGGTTCGAATCCTTACAGAACGAATGCAAAAAGAAAAGACATCCACTTTGTGGACATCTTTCCTTTTTGGCGCGCCTTGAGGGATTCGCCCCGTTGCGACGGGGCCGGTTCGCGGATCTGACAGTCCACAGGACTGTCATTCAACACCGCTCACTTCGAATCCCTTCCGAACGAATGCAAAAAGAAAAGACATCCACCTTGTGGACATCTTTCCTTTTTGGCGCGCCTTGAGGGATTCGAACCCCCGACGCCTCGGTTCGTAGCCGAGTCCTCTATCCAGCTGAGGTAAAGGCGCATATTAACTTTTAAAATCAGCAAGATTTATTTTAGCACAATCTATTTGTTTTGTCAATACTTTTTTACAGTTTCTTTACGATGTTTTTAAAGCGGTTGACCTTTTTTTGTCCTTATGTTATACTTTATCCATATAGCGAATATATTTTTAATACAAGCTGTTTTTTAAAAAAGGAGAGTGTCTATGTATAAAAAAATATTGTATTTAACCTTAGTTATAACCATATTTCTTACTATGAATTTAACGAGTCTTTCAGGTACGGCTGCACCCGGCGGAACAAAGTTTTCCGATGTGACAAGCAACTACTCGTGGGCAACTGATGCCATA
>CAZCOF010000068.1:0-8399 GCA_964500095.1 uncultured Oscillospiraceae bacterium | reverse complement strand
GTGACGGCTCAGTTACCGGCACCATTATCTGATAATTCTCTCCTACTGCAAACACTGCCGGAGCTGTTCTGAAAATATTGTTCATTTGCATAACCCCTCTTTGGTTCAATATATGGTATATTTTAACATATATATCAGTGTATTTCAATATCAAAAACTTACTTTTACAAAAAAAAATCGGAAACAGAAACTGTTTCCGATTAGTGCGGATGAAAGGACTTGAACCTTCACGTCGGGGACACTAGATCCTAAGTCTAGCGCGTCTGCCAATTCCGCCACATCCGCTCACCAACTGACTATGATAGTTTACCATTTTTTTGAATGTTTGTCAAGGTTATTTTTAATTAAATTTAAAATATTGAATTTATTTATAACCTGTGTTATACTTTATTATAACATACGAAAGCGGTGAAATTTATGGAAATAAAACCGATTGCATATATAAAAACTGATTTTAAAGAAAAGTTCGGTATACCGCGTCAAAGCGGGAGAGTAAAAAGCCTTGTGGGGAAAGTAGAATTTACGGATGAATTTTGCCGTCCTGATGCAATTAAGGGGATAGACGAGTATTCTCACATTTGGCTTATATTCGGCTTTTCTCGGGCAAAATACAACGCAAAAACAATGACTGTAAGACCGCCAAGACTTGGTGGCAATAAAAGAGTAGGAGTTTTTGCCAGTCGGGCACCTTATAGACCTAATTCTTTGGGAATTTCCTGTGTTAAATTGGAACGGGTAGAAGACGGAGCATTAATAGTATCAGGTGTTGATTTGCTGGATAACACACCGATATATGACATTAAGCCCTATATTCCATACAGCGACTGCGTTTTAGATGCTTCGGGGAGCTTTGCTGAAGAAAATAAAGATTATACCTTAGAAGTAGATTTTCCGCAGGAGCTTTTAAACATTCTACCACCTGATAAGCAGTCTGCGGCAGTTTTGTGTTTAGCTGATGACCCAAGACCGTCGTATCATAATGACGATAGGGTGTATAGTATGCTTTATGCAGGATACGATATACATTTTAAGGTAGAAGACAATATTTTAACAGTTGTAAAAGTAGATAAAAAATGAGCTGCGTTTATCGCAGCTCGTTTTTTTATCTATTTAAGATATTTTTGGCTGTATGTTGCATACTGTTCTTTGAAGTATGTGCTGTTTTGCTTGATGTCAGCCAATGATTCGTGAAGATTTAAGTTGTTATCTTTAGCATCAATTGTGCAAAGAGCAATGTTTGAACAGTGGTCGGCGGTACGTTCTAAGTTTGTGATCAAATCTGTCAAAACGAAGCCTGCTTCAATTGAACAATCGCCCTTTTGTAAACGTTTGATGTGTCCGTCACGGAGCTTGATTTTTAAGTCGTCAATAACCTGCTCTAACGGTTCGACTTTTCGTGCAAAGTCTAAATCGTTATTGATAAATGCAAAAGCAGTTAAATCTAAAATTTCAACTACTGCGCTGCACAAAGTAGTGATTTCTTTCTCTGCTTCGGGAGAAAATACAATACCTTTTTCATTTAATTCTTCGGCAGACTCTACAACATTTACACTGTGGTCGGAAATTCTTTCAAAATCACTGATAACCTTAAGCAATTTTGTAACCTTCGCACTGTCATCATCTGATAACTGATGAGAGCTTAATTTAACTAAGTATGTGCCAAGAATATCTTCTAAATGGTCAACACGGGACTCGTCGCTGCGGATTTCTTCGGCAGCTTTTGAATCAAACTGTGTTAACAATCGTAAACTTTTCTTAAACGCATTTGTTGCGTTTTCTGCCATTTCAGAAACCAATACATTACAACGGTCGATAGCAAGCACGGGTGTTTGAATCAAACGTTCATCAAGCTCTGTAACAGTTTCCTTCTTGCTGCTTTCGGGAATGAATTTTAAGGCAAGCTTTTCTAAAAGGCTTGATGCCGGAAGAAGTATTACAGTACATAAAATATTAAATGTTGAGTGTGCAACTGCTATGCTTACGTGATTTGCAGGAGCATCAAATATTACGGGTTTAAGTATGGATGTTATTAATGTAAAGAGTATAAGGCCTATAATGGTACCTATTACGTTAAATGACAAGTGAACTAAAGCTGCACGCTTTGCGTTTTTGTTCGTGCCGAATGATGAAAGAATCGCGGTAATACAAGTACCGATATTCTGACCCATAATAATCGGAACAGCAGCACCGAATGTTACCTGTCCTGTTACAGATAATGCCTGAAGTATACCTACAGAAGCAGATGAGCTCTGGATAATTGCTGTAAGTACCGCACCGGCTAAAACACCTAAAATCGGGTTTTTAAACATTATGAACATCTGTTGGAACTGCGGTACATCTTTAAGTCCTGAAACAGCAGCGGACATTGCGTCCATACCAAACATAAGTGTGGCAAAGCCAAGTAAGATGGTAGCAGTATCTTTACCTTTGGATGATTTGCCGAACATAAAAATAGCAGTACCGATAAGTGCTAAAACAGGGGTAAAGGCTGTAGGTTTTAAAAGCTGTACAAATAAGCTGTCGCTTGAAATACCTCCTAAACTCAAAATCCACGCTGTAACCGTAGTTCCGACGTTTGCACCCATAATAACATTGATAGCCTGACGTAGAGTCATAAGACCTGAGTTAACAAAACCAACTACCATAACAGTTGTGGCAGATGAACTCTGTATTATGGATGTTACACCAAGACCTGTGGCAAAGCCGGCAAGCTTGTTTTGTGTAAGGCGTCCTAAAAGTGCACGAAGTCCGCTTCCTGCACGGCGCTCAAGCGCTCCACCCATTAATTCCATACCGAAAAGGAATAAACACAATCCGCCAATAAGATTCAATACGTCAAAAATATCCATTTCTTCACCTCGTGATTTTTTTGATAATTAAAAACTATATCTTTAGTATCAGTATAACACACAAAAACTGACAATTCAACACGAAAAATCCAACAAAAATACAAAACACGGCAAGAATAAATGTTGCATTTTGACTACTGTAAAATGCAACATTTATGTCGTGATTGTCGTGATTATTGATTATGATGTTTTATAAGTCCTAATGCTTTTGATGCTTCCATAACAATAAAAGGTGTTATGATTAATGCAAGTGCCAACAGATAGAGTTGGAAGGGAAGTGTAACCAAACCAAAAGCAGAACGTATAGGTGTAAATACAACTAATATTACCATTAAAAGTGAAGTTAGGGCTGCTTTATTTAATGTTTTGTTAGTAAATATGCCGATTTTAAACAATGAGTGTTCAGAACGCATATTAAAGCTTTGTACCACTTGAGTAAGAGCCAAAACAATAAATGCCATAGTCTGTCCGCCGGATAACTGGCCGGTTACATTTTCGCCGACTTTAAATGCAATAAGCGAAAGTGCACCAAACATAAATCCCTGAAGCACAACACGAATTCCTAAGTTGTTTGCAAAAATTCCTTCGTTTTTCGGCTTTGGCTTTTTGTCCATAACGTCACTTTCTACGGGTTCCATACCCAATGCGATTGCCGGTAGGCTGTCAGTAACTAAGTTAATCCACAAAAGCTGCATTGAAAGAAGCGGTGTTTTATGCCACAAAAGCATTGCTGCAAAAACGGTTATAACTTCGCCGATGTTGGTTCCCAATAAGAAGCCTACAACCTTTTTGATGTTAGCATATATTCCGCGACCTTCTCGTACTGCGTCAACTATGGTAGCAAAATTGTCGTCTGTAAGTGTCATATCGGCAGCACCTTTTGCTACGTCTGTACCGGTTATACCCATTGCACAGCCGATGTCGGCAGCTTTTAGAGCAGGTGCGTCATTAACGCCGTCACCTGTCATAGAAACGACCTGACCGCGTCGTTGCCAAGCTTTTACTATTCTTATTTTATTTTCAGGAGAAACACGTGCGTAAACAGAAATCTTTTCTACTTCGGCATCAAGTTCAGAATCTGTCATTGCATCAAGCTGGGCACCTGTTATAGCAAGGTCGCCGTCGTTTAAAATTCCCAATTCTTTCGCAATTGCAGATGCCGTTATTACGTGGTCGCCGGTAATCATAACGGGCTTTATTCCTGCACGTTTGCAAAGTTTTACAGCTTCTTTTGCTTCAGGTCTCGGCGGGTCAATCATACCGACTAAACCTAAGAATGTAAGGTTAGATTCCAATTCTTCGGATGTCGGATTTTCAGGAACCGTATCTATTGTTTTATAAGCAACAGCCAATACACGCAAAGCGTCCTTGCTCATAAGCTCTACAATTTTTTCTGCTGTAGCTGTGTCGCCTTCTATACAACGGGGTGCCAACATATCAAAAGCACCTTTTACAATAACCACATTCTTGTCGTTGAACTTATTTACAGTTGTCATAAGCTTTCTGTCTGAGTCAAACGGGATTTCGGCAAGTCTTGGGAATTTTTCGTTTAT
This sequence comes from uncultured Oscillospiraceae bacterium, assembly GCA_964500095.1. Taxonomy (GTDB): domain Bacteria; phylum Bacillota; class Clostridia; order UBA1381; family UBA9506; genus Congzhengia. Next base: position 3,997 of record CAZCOF010000068.1, on the reverse strand, counting down.
ATCATCTTTCGGCATACCGTTTTTGTGAGCAGCTAAAACTATAGCGGTTTCTGTGGGGTCGCCGATATGCTTTTCTTCGCCGTTGGTAAATGTTACCAAACCATCACAACACAATGAACCCATCATAAGAAGATTTTTTGTAGGTTCTGTGCAGTCGTTTGTTATGTCTTCTATGTTCTCAATTCCGTCAACATAGGCTTTAACCAGAGTCATCCTGTTTTGTGTTAATGTACCTGTTTTATCAGAACAGATAACGCTTGCACTACCCAAAGTTTCTACCGCGGGAAGTCGGCGGATAAGTGCGTTTCTTTTTACCATACGCTGCACGCCGATTGATAAAACAATTGTTACGATAGCAGGCAGTCCTTCAGGAATTGCTGAAACTGCCAAAGAAATAGCTGTCATAAAGATTTCCATAACAGGGATTTTGTTTATGACACCCACAATGAAGATGATAGCACAAGCCGCCAAAGCAACAATACCTAAGTATTTGCCGAGTTGAGCAAGCTTTTGCTGTAGGGGAGTCTGGGTTTCTTCTTCTGCGTCTAAAAGGTTTGCAATACGTCCCATTTCGGTGTCCATACCTGTTGCTGTGACAACGGCCGTTGCAGTGCCATAGGTTACGCTACAGCCCGAAAATACCATATTTGTACGGTCGCCAAGCGGTGCGCTTTCTGCTACGTTATCTTCAGCGTTCTTTTCAGACGGAACGGATTCACCTGTTAGAGCAGACTCTTCGCTTTTTAAGTTTGCACTTTTTAGGAGTCTTGCATCAGCCGGTATAAAGTCACCGGCTTCTAAGCGGATGATATCGCCGGGTACCAAATCAACAGCATCGATAACCAATTCCTTACCGTTACGCAAAACACGTGCGTGAGGTGCACTCATATTCTTTAGTGCATCGAGTGCTTTTTCTGCTTTACTTTCCTGCATTACGCCCATTGCCGCGTTTAATACTACAATCAAAAGAATGAGCACAGGCTCAAAAAATTCTTTTGGATTTTTTTCGACACAAGCAACTACAAATGATACTGCAGCTGCAGCTATGAGTATCAAAATCATAGCGTCTTTAAATTGTGCGAAGAATCTTTGCATCAGAGTTTTCTTCGGCTTTTCTTTCAGTTTATTTTCACCGAATTTTTCTTTTAATTCAGCGATTGAAGCCGATGATAAGCCGGCTGTTTCGTTTGTTTTAAAATGATTTAAAACATCTTCTTTGGTTTGGTAATGAAATAGCAATTTTAGCCCTCCTTAAAAGTCACAATATTACTTAAAGTTATTATGTATATTTATATTCTTAAAATACGTTTGTGATGAAAATTTCAAGCCCTATGAATATGAGAATGGCACCGCCCAAAAGCTGAGATTTGTTTTTTAATTTTTCCCCGAGCTTTTTTCCTAATAAAAGACCGAATGTGCAGATTACAAAAGTAACCGATGCAATTATTAATGCAGATAAAAGAGCGTCAGAAAAGTCGTAATCGGCAATTGTAAAGCCGACAGATAAAGCATCAATTGATGTTGCAACACCCTGAACTAAAAGCGAAGCAAAGCTGAGTTTTACAGGCTCTTGTATAAGTTCTGAGTTGCCTATACCGTCTTTTAGCATTTTCCCGCCTATGAAGCAGAGAAGAACGAGCGCAACGTAAGGAACCATATCTGCAAGGCTTTGAAAATAGCACACAATAGTATGTACGCAAACCCAACCGAGCATTGGCATCAAAGCCTGAAAAAATGCAAATATTCCTGCGATTAAAACAAGCTTTCTCTTGTGCATATCAGGTTCATTTAAACCGTTTGCCATAGATACAGAAAAAGCATCCATAGCAAGACCGACTCCTAATAGAACAGAGTTGAAAAAAAACATAAATCCGTTATTCATAAATATCCTCCAAAAAATAAAAAAGTATGGCTTTTGCCATACTCAAATGTACAATATTGTGATTGTGACAAATGTATAGCAAAAGTATACATGAGTCTCGCATTTTAAAACAAGCCAGATCGTAACGATCAGGATGTTGACTTGTTGCGTAATCACGCTTGCTACTCCCTCATGGGACATAAGAACATTTTAGCACAAACTAAAAAAAATGTCAACAACTTTATGAAAAATATACTCTTATTTCCTATTATATAGTGAAAATCGTTAAAATATAATAAATAAAAATGATAATGATTATCATTTTTGTGTATTTTTTTCTGTCAATAAGTGTTGACAAACTACATATATTGTGTTAGAATGACATACGAAAAGCTAGTAGTGCCAATATATGCTATTTGATTGGCGTTATGGTACATATAATTGCTCATAAATAAAAGAGAATGGAGGATAAGTTTATGGTTAATTTTAATGAATGGGAAGGTTTTTCCGGTCGTATATGGAAAATGGAAGTAAATGTTCGTGACTTCATCCAGAAAAACTATACACCTTATGATGGCGATGCTTCTTTCCTGGAAGGAGCAACCGAAGCAACTGATAAACTATGGGGAAAACTTCAGGAATTACAGAAAGAAGAAAGAGCTAAGGGTGGCGTATTGGATATGGATACAAGCGTTGTATCTACAATCACATCACACGCACCCGGTTACATTGACGAAGAGCTAAAAGATTTGGAAAAAATCGTAGGTCTTCAGACAGATAAACCCTTAAAGCGTGCTTTTATGCCTTTTGGCGGAATAAAGATGGCAATGAAAGCTTGTGAAACAAATGGTTATACACCTGACCCTGAATTGGGCAGAATTTTCACAGAATACTGTCGTACACATAATCAGGCTGTGTTTGATGTATATACACCTGAAATGAAGAAGGCAAGACACAACAAAATCATCACAGGTTTACCTGATGCTTATGCTCGTGGTCGTATCGTAGGTGACTATCGTCGTGTTGCTTTATACGGTATCGATTTTCTAATCGAACAGAAGCAGAAAGATATGGTAGCTTGCGGCGAATCAAGTATGCGTGACAGCGTAATCCGTGCACGTGAAGAAGTTGCTATGCAGATTGCTGCTCTAAAGCAGATGAAAGTAATGGCAGAAAGCTACGGCTATGACATCTCAAAGCCCGCTAAGAACGCTAAAGAAGCTGTACAGTGGTTATACTTCGGCTATCTTGCTGCTATTAAAACACAGAACGGTGCAGCTATGTCAGTTGGTAGAATTTCTACCTTCTTGGATATTTATATTAAGAGAGATATGGATGCAGGCATCTTAACAGAGTCAGAAGCTCAGGAATTAGTTGACCATTTGGTTATGAAGCTTCGTATGGTTAAGTTTGCTCGTACACCTGATTACAATCAGCTCTTCTCAGGTGACCCTGTATGGGCAACACTCGAAGTTGGCGGTATCGGTATGGACGGTCGTTCAATGGTTACAAAGACAGACTATCGTTTCATCCACACATTAGAGAATATGGGACCTGCTCCCGAACCGAACTTAACAGTTTTATACTCGTCAAAGCTTCCTGAAAGCTTTAAAAAGTACGCATCGGAAGTTTCAATTGCAACAAGCTCAATCCAGTATGAAAACGACGATGTTATGAAGCCTGTCTGGGGCGATGACTATTCTATCTGCTGCTGCGTATCTGCAACACAGACAGGTAAAGAAATCCAGTTCTTCGGTGCTCGTGCTAACCTTGCTAAATGTTTACTTTACGCTATCAATGGTGGTGTAGACGCTAAAACAATGGAACAGGTTGGACCTGCATATTGCCCGATTACAAGCGAATACTTAGATTATGATGAAGTAATCGAAAAGTATGTTGCTATGATGGAATGGCTTGCAAAGCTTTACGTTCATACACTAAATGCAATCCACTATATGCACGACAAGTACTACTACGAAGCAGCTGAAATGGCGTTAATTGATACAGATGTACGTCGTACATTTGCTACAGGTATTGCAGGTTTCTCACACGTTGTAGACTCACTTAGTGCTATCAAATACGCAAAGGTTAAGGCTATTCGTGACCCTGAAACAGGCCTAGTTACTGATTTTGAAA
>CAZCOF010000067.1:0-8402 GCA_964500095.1 uncultured Oscillospiraceae bacterium | reverse complement strand
ATACATATCACTCTTCTCACGTTCAGCAAGTGTTGGGTTAATCACCAATTTTCCGTCAACATAACCCATTACAACGCCTGCAATAGGACCATTCCACGGAATTTCAGAAATTGAAATAGCAACCGAGGTACCAATCATCGCTGCAACTTCAGGAGAATAGTCCTGATCAACTGACATTACAGTGTTTACAACAGATACGTCATTTCTTAAATCCTTCGGGAATAAAGGACGGATAGGTCTGTCTATAACACGTGATGTTAAAATAGCTTTGTCGGAGGGCTTTCCTTCTCTTCTTGTAAAACCGCCGGGAATTCTGCCTACTGAGTATAACTTTTCTTCGAAGTCAACACTCAAAGGGAAAAAGTCTATCCCCTCTCTCGGCTTCGGAGCCATTGTTGCTGTTGATAATACGCAGGTTTCACCGTATCTTACCATAACTGCGCCGCCTGCAAGTTCTGCGAACTTACCTATTTCAAATTCTAACGGTCTTCCTGCAAATTCTGTTTTAAAGCTTTTGTACATTTTATTCAATACCTTTCTGCCCGCGAAAATTTATTTTAAAATACACCGAATTGCGGGCAAAACGGGTATCTGTTCTGCGTCGCTCGGTAATAAGAAATAAGAGATAAACATCAAATGAATTAACTTTCGGTGCTTATTTCTTACATCTTAAAACACCAAGCGCACACTAAACACAGATATTATAACATAATATTAGTAGAAAATCAAGAAAATATTGACAAAATAAGTCTTTGTCACATTAATTTAATTTTGTTGTTGATATTTACAAATTATTGTGTTAAAATATAAGTTACGATATTATGAGCGGGAGTTTTCAAATTGACAAAAAACACTTTTAAAAGTTATGCTTTGATTATAACATCAGCAATAATTCTAACTTTGGTTTCTATGCTTCCCATGGGGATGTTCGGGGTTATTATTACTGCTCTTTTAGCATCTACAATCGGATATACAATCACGAAACACCATTATTATTTCGTAGGGCTTGTGTGCACTTGTGTATTTTTGATATACCTGATTTTTTCGAAGGATTTTATCTCGTCAATCGCAGTATCAACACCGTTGATTCTTTGCGGAATGACCTTAGGAATTACATATAATTTGAAATTCTCTGAATTTGTGACTACAGGTGTAATATGCGGTATTTATACTATTTATTTTTTGCTTAACATCAAGCTTTTAGGTGCATCCGGCGAAGATTTATTTAAAAATGCCTTTGCTTTGTCTGCACAAGATTACAACGATGTTCTTGTGGCTTTATATCCTGAACAATTTACACAGGCAGAGCTTGACACACTAATTGCTGACGCTATGTCGGTAATGATGAAATTTATGCCGAGTTTTATGATTATTATGTGCGGATGCTTAGCTCTTTTAATGCTTTACACATTTAAAAAGATTTTAAAGTTTACCAAGAACGACATAACTTTATATAAACCGTTTTTTAAGTGGCGCGCCGACAAATCATTTACTATTGCTTTTTTTGTAATCGCTGTAATAAGCTTCTTTTTACCCAAGCAGACTTATGTTTCAGACGCATTGGCAAATGTCTTGTTTGTGTCTTTGTTTGTATTTTACATATTCGGTCTGTCACTAATAGACTTTTTGTTAAAGCGAAAATTTACAAATTCTTTTTTAAGAAGAACAATTTTGATTTTACTGGTATTATTCACATTTGGAACGCTGTTGTTTATAATTTGCTTATTGGGAGCAATTGATGGTTTTATAAACATAAGAGAAAAGATTACAAAAAATAATCTTCCCAAACAGGAGTAGATTTTTATGAATAATTTTAATATTAATAATAAAATACAGCTTGCGAACGAGATTTATATCATAGCTTTCGTTGTTTTTGGTATCGTTATGCTTTGCGTCGGTTCTTTTTGGTTAGGCATTGTTCAGCTTTTTTTATCTTTGGTTGTCTTTTTGTTTAATATGATTTTTAAACTTCAGCATAAAAAGAAAATCAACGAAATGATTGAAAGCGTAACACTTAGTGCAAACACCAGAAATGATGCTCTTTTATCATTTCCGTTGCCAATTATCCTATTGGATTCACAGGGTTCTGTTGTATGGTATAATAAAGAGCTACGTCAGATTTTTTCTGACAAAAACCTGAGCGAATGTACTATAACAGATTTATTTTCTGAATTTGATGTGTCCGTTTTATCGGGAGCATCAGCTTCTTCAGGATTTTTGTGCGAACTGGAATATAACGGCAAAACATATAAGGCTATTGGAAACACTCCGCAATCAAACCAGGAAAACGACGACGCTATCACAATTTTGTATTTAGAAGACATTTCCTACACAAAGGAATTGCAACAAAAATATGTTGCAGAAAAGACTTTAATCTGTTTCATAACAATCGACAATTATGACGAGTTGATGGACTCTGCTCCATCGCCTTTAGTTCCGCAACTGCAGTCTGAGTTGTTTAAAACAATACACGACTGGGTATCTCAGAACAAAGGTATTATTTTAAAGTACGAAAAAGACAAATATTTTATTGCATTTGAATTTCAGTATCTGGAAAAATTCATAAAAAGCAAGTTTGACATACTGGCAAAAGTGCGGGCAATCGACACAAAGAATTCAATTCCTGCATCTATCAGCATCGGTATAGGAATGAACGGCGAGAGTTTAGCTGAAAATGACGCTTTTGCAAAGGCCGCTTTAAATATGGCATTAGGTCGCGGCGGCGATCAGGCGGTTATAAAAGACGATGAGCAATTCCGCTTTTACGGTACTGCTACAAAAGAACACGAGAAAAGTACTCGTGTTAAGGCACGTGTTGTTAGTTTTGCTCTGTCAGGACTTATAAACAACGCCGAAAACGTCATCGTTTTAACACACAAAAACGCCGATTTAGACGGTGTAGGTGCTGCTTTTGGTCTTTTTAGAATTTGTCGTATACACAACAAACCTATGTCAATCGCAATGGAAACGTACGATAAGACAGTTTCACGTATTTTAGATAAGTTGGAAAATACCGAAGAATACAACAATTTTGTATTAACACAAGAAGAAGCAAGTGAAATAATAACAGAAAACACACTCCTTATTCTTGTAGACACACACAGGATGTCTATGCTTGAAAATCCCGAATTGCTAAAAAAAGCAAAGCAAATTGTTGTAATTGACCACCACAGAAGAACAGCAGATTTTGTTGAGCATCCGGCACTTGTTTATCACGAGCCGTATGCCTCGTCATCTTGTGAAATGATAACAGAAATATTGCAGTACACATCAAACAAAATGTCGCTTACAAAATTTGAAGCAGAAGCACTGTACTCCGGCATTGTGGTTGACACTAAAAACTTCACGTTTAAAACGGGCGTAAGAACGTTTGAAGCAGCATCTTTCTTAAGAAAACAAGGCGTGGATACTGTTTCTGTAAAAACTGTGTTTCAACAGGATTTAAAAACATATATCAAGCGTTCTGACATTATCAAAAACGCAGAAATCATACGTGATAACATCGCAATCAGTATAGCTCCTGAATCTAGTGATATAACACATACCGTGATGGCTCAGGCAGCTGACGAGCTTTTAAATATAAGAGGAATTACAGCATCCTTTGTTATTCGCGATAATGACGGTAAAGTGAATATAAGCGGTCGTTCATTAGGAGATATAAATGTTCAACTTATATTAGAAAAACTCGGCGGCGGCGGTCACATGACAATTGCCGGTGCACAGCTTGAGAATACGTCAGCACAAGATGCAAAAGAATCACTCATCGAAGCTATTGATGATTATTATATCGATAACGCAAATTAACATTATTGAAAAGAGGAAAAGACTATGAAAGTAATTTTAACAGCCGATGTAAAAGGTCAAGGCAAAAAAGGCGACTTAATAAACGCCTCAGACGGATACGCAAAAAACTTTTTGTTACCAAAAGGCTTGGCAAAAATTGCAGATAAATCTGCCATAAATGAATTAGAAGGCAAAAAAAGTGCAGCTATTTTCCACAAAAATCAGGAAATGATGAAAGCACAGGAGTTAGCTGACAAACTAGAAGGAAAAAAGGTTACATTTAAGGCAAAATCCGGCGAAAACGGAAAGCTTTTCGGTTCAATCACGGCACAGGATGTCGCTAATGAAATCAAATCTCAGTTACATTTAGAAGTTGACAAAAAGAAAATTCAGCTTGAAAGCATCAAAGTTTTAGGAACAACCGAAGCAGTAGTTAAGGTTTACCCGTCAATTTCTGCAAAAATCAAAGTCGAAGTATTACCCTTGTAATTTAATGTGAAAGGACTGTCCGCTGATGGATATTCAAAATGAAAATTTAATACAAAGTGCTATGCCGCACAACAAAGAAGCAGAACAGTCCGTGTTGGGTTCTATGCTTATTGACCGTGAGTGCGTAACGAAAGCATTTGAAAAATTAGTAGAAAAAGATTTTTATATCGAAGCAAACAAGAAGATTTTTGCAGCGATGGCTTCTTTATTCAACAGAAACATTCCTATTGATTTAGTTACTGTTTCAGAAGAATTAAATTCTGTTTCTTCCTTGGAAGCTGTAGGAGGACTTGAATACCTTTCATACCTTGCCTCTACCCTGCCTACGACTGCAAATATTGACCAGCATATAGAAATTATTTTAGAAAAATCTTTAAGAAGAAAACTTGCAGAAGCCGCTCAAAAAATCAAAGACCAGAGTCTTGATGCAAGTACTGACGCTTTAGAAGTTGCCGACTTTGCCGGAAAAATGATTTTTGATACTTTAGAAAGCAAAACTACCGATATTCGCCATATCAAAGACGTTTTAATCGAGACGCATGAGAACCTTACTGCTATTTATAACTCAAAGGGCGAATTAACAGGTGTTCCTACCGGATTTTCCGGCTTGGACAGCATTTTAAACGGCTTGCAAAAATCAGATCTTATCTTGCTTGCTGCCCGTCCCAGTGTAGGTAAAACAAGCTTTGCGTTAAATATAGCGGCAAATGCAGCTGTTAAGGCTAACGTTCCTGTTGCAATATTCAGTTTGGAAATGTCTGCTACACAGCTCGCATCAAGAATTATGAGCTCTGAAATGCTTATTGACAGTTCGCATTTGCGTTCGGGCGAATTAGATGATGACGACTGGGAAAAAGTAGCCTTAGCACTAAATAAATTAAGCAATGCACCTATTTACATAAGCGACAGCACCGCTGTAAAGGTGTCAGACATCCGTGCTACATGCAGACGATTAAAAGCAGAACGCGGTTTAGGACTTATAGTAATTGACTACTTGCAGCTTATGCAGGGCACACGTTCTGAAAGCAGACAACAGGAAGTTTCTGATATGTCGCGTTCTTTAAAGCTTTTAGCTAAAGAACTAAATATACCGATTGTAACTCTTTCTCAGCTTTCTCGTGCAACGGAACAAAGAAAAGACGACAATAAACCTAAGCTTTCTGACCTTCGTGAGTCAGGCGCTATTGAGCAAGACGCAGACATTGTTATGTTTTTATATCGTGATGTTACCACAGAAGAAGAGTCAAATACTGTAAAGCTTAACATCGCAAAGCACAGAGGCGGTTCTTTGGGTACTTTAGACCTTATATGGAAGGGCGAATATACCAAATTCTTTGACCCTGATAAACATCACTAAACTCTATAAAGAGGCTTAGAAAATGGAAATTAAAAGCAAAGTTTTAAATTATATAAAGAGCCAAAATCTTATATTTTCAGGCGATTCTTTGATTTGTGCCGTATCAGGCGGTGCGGACTCTGTCTGTATGCTTGATGTTTTAGTCAGTTTAAAAGACGAGCTTTCTTTAACGCTTTACATTGCTCACTTAAATCACGGACTTCGCGGTGCAGAAGCAGACAACGACGAGCTGTTTGTTAAGAATTTATCGAATAACTACTCCCTTCCCTTTTTCTCAAAAAAAGTAAACGTTAAGGAATTATCAAAAAAGCTCAAGGTTTCATCAGAAGAAGCAGGCAGAATTGCAAGATATGAGTTTTTTGACGAATTAAAGAAAAAATTAAATGTAAAAAAAGTTTGTACTGCTCACAACAAAAATGACAATGTTGAAACAGTTCTTATGCGGATTTTACGCGGTACAGATTTAAAAGGCTTATCAGGAATTTCTTCGATTAACGAAAATGACGTAATAAGACCCATTCTATGCCTTAGTCGTGATGAAATTGAAGAATATTTAAGGTGTAAAGGTATAAACTTTGTCACTGATTCAACTAACTTAGAAAACGATTTTACAAGAAATAAATTGCGAAATCTTTTTATCCCTGATATATTAAAGAATTATAACGAAAGTTTTTTAGATACTTTTTCGTCTAATATTGAGCTTTTCGGTGAAGCAAATGATTTTCTTGACAATTATATAGATGCTAAATTCAATAAGCTTATTACAAAAGAAAGTTATGGTGCAAAAACTAACACTTACCTGCTTTTAAATGAAGATAAATACATCGCTAAACGTATCATTAAAAAAGCAATCTTTTCAGTTGGTAATGTTAACATTACCAACAGTCTTTGTAACATAATTTTTGACAGTTTGTCTAAAGATAATATTATAACGATAAGTAAGGATTTTAAGGTGCACATAAAGTACGGTAACATATATTTTGTTATAAAGAAAGCACCCAAGAGTTTTTCGTACCATCTTACTAATTATGGTACATATAAAATTTCTGAAATTGATTCATATTTGGAAATTTCAGAATTCGCAGGAATTCCTGAATTTTGCAAAAAAAATACAATTTATATCCCATTTGACAAAGTAAGTTGTAATTTTTCGCTGCGTTCTAAGAAAAACGGAGACAAAATGCGTCTTTTTAAATGCGGAACAAAAAAGATAAGCGATATTTTAACAGACGAGAAAATCCCTTTATTTTTACGTGACGACATTCCTGTTTTAGAGCATAACGGAGAGATTATATGGCTTTGCGGTGTGCGGAGCAGCTCATTTTCCCACAAAAAAACTAATGGTAAATACATAAAAATCAGCATACATAAGGAGAATAACAATGCATAAAGACCTAAAAAAAGTTATTTTTACACAAGAAGAAATTCACGAAAAAGTAAAAGGGATAGCTCACCAGCTTAACGATTTTTATAAAGGTGAAGAAGTTGTTTTTGTCTGTGTATTAAAAGGTTCTCTGCCTTTTTTTGCAGACTTGGTTCGTGAAGTTAATTTTCCCGTTACCTTTGATATGGTTTGTGTTTCAAGCTATGGAGCAAGTACAAGTAGTTCAGGCACTTTAAAAATCAAATTAGACTCGGGAGTTTCCTATGAAAATAAGCACGTTTTAATCATAGAAGACATCTTGGACACCGGAAATACCTTATATAATCTTTTAGAACACTTCTCTAACAAAAAACCAAAATCTATGAAATTATGTTGTCTTTTAGATAAACCATCACGTCGTATGCGTGATATAGAAGCAGATTTTTGCGGTTTTAAAATTCCCGATGAATTTGTTGTGGGCTATGGTTTAGACTTCGCCGAAAAATATCGAGAGCTTCCGTACATAGGCATATTAAAGCCTGAAATCTATGAGAAAAATTAATTTTAAATGAACAATTATTAAGTTCTATTGTTTTTTTTAAAGCTATATGTTAGACTAATTGAAAAATTAACCAGAGGTGAAATCGTGAAACAGAATAAAAAGAAGGGTTTTAGTGGACTGTGGTTTTATGCTATTTTACTCCTTGTTGTATTTTTAGCATTTGGTGCGTTTAACTACGAACCCGCAACACAACAAATCAGTTATTCTGAGTTGGTTCAGGCAATCAATTCAGGCAACGTAACAGAGATGACAATCTCTGACAGAATTGTCGAGATTACCTTAAAAGCAGATAGTGAAAACACTCTACCCAATTCAAATAAACGTGTAGCAAGTATACCATCAATTGATATTTTATATCAAAATTCCGGTATGCAGATTCATACTCAAATTGAAGCCGGTACATTAAAGCTTAACACGCCCGCTCCGGAAGAATTGCCCTGGTGGGTTTCATTCCTGCCTACACTTTTAACCATCGGCATATTTATTGCCTTTTGGATTATCTTTATGCGTCAGTCTCAAGGCGGCGGCAAGGCAATGTCTTTTGGTAAGAGCACCGCAAAAATGACAGATGGCGGCGAAACTCACGTTACATTCAAAGATGTTGCCGGTGCAGACGAAGAAAAAGAAGAGTTAGAAGAAATAGTAGATTTCTTACGTGACTCTTCAAAATTTATAGAATTAGGTGCACGTATTCCCAAAGGCATACTATTAGTAGGACCTCCAGGAACAGGTAAAACCTTACTTGCCAAAGCAGTAGCAGGTGAAGCAAAGGTTCCTTTCTTTTCAATAAGCGGCTCTGACTTCGTAGAAATGTTCGTAGGCGTCGGTGCTTCACGTGTTCGTGATTT
>CAZCOF010000066.1:0-8536 GCA_964500095.1 uncultured Oscillospiraceae bacterium | reverse complement strand
CGTGGGAAGGTGTTATGCCTTTTGCGTGTGCGATTGAGATGATTCATACATATTCTTTAATTCACGATGATTTACCCTGTATGGATAATGACGATTTGCGTCGCGGAAAGCCGACAAATCACAAGGTTTTCGGCGAAGGAATGGCTGTTTTAGCAGGTGATGCTTTGTTAAACAAGGCGTTTGAAGTGATTTTAAAGAACTCGCAAGCATCGCCCAATATGACATTAGCAGCACTAAGTGAAATTGCCACAGCTTCAGGTACTGAAGGAATGATAGGCGGTCAGGTTATTGATATCGAGTCAGAAGACAAGCAAATTGATGCTGTGACTTTAATGACGCTTCATCTAAACAAGACGGGTGCTTTAATTATGGCAGCGGCAAAAGTGGGTGCACTCTTAGCAGGCGGAAGTCGTGAAGATTTGCTTTTGATGGAAGAATTTTCAAGATATTTGGGAGTTGCCTTTCAGATAAAAGATGATATTTTAGATATCGAAGGAAAAGAAGAACTCTTAGGCAAAAAAACAGGTGCAGATGAAGAAAATAAAAAGTCCACATTTGTTACCATCTATGGACTTGAACAGTCGAAAAAAATTCTTTCCGACTACACCGAAAAAGCGATTGAAACCTTATCACCCTATGGTGAAAGGGCGAAATTTTTAACAGAACTTGCGAAGTTTTTATTAAGCCGCGAGAATTAAATTTTTGTGAATATTTAAAAAATCTCTTTACTATTTTTAAAAAATATGTTATATTACGATTGACGTTCAATTGTCAAAATTTAATAAATTTAGGTGGTGCAGTATCCTAGTCAGAGCTGCTTGCTCCCAGGACGGACCTAAAAAGCCGTTAAAGGGCACATCGATGAAGTTTCTGGTGCTTGCTTTCGATGCCAGTCGGGGGTTGGTGCTGGAAGTTAAGGTTTAGGGGCGCTTTGCAATGGCATGCGAATGTCGACCCTTTTACCGTGGAGACCTGTTATTGTGCTTTATCTGCTTCTTGTGAAAAAACTCATTTCAAAGGACTTACTAAGGTACGAAACAGGGTTAAACCTGTTACTCGGTGCGATTGCATAAAAATTAATTTTAGCATGAGTGCTGTGGGCAGCGTAGCCTGCCTTGAGTGGTTATGAGGGATAGTTGTTAAAACACCGCATCTTCGGCCAAAGGTACGGCGTTATCGCTTCTTGAAATCATAACTGCAAAAGAGGATAAGAGTAAGTGTGACTGTTTGGGAAAACCTCTAGGCTGTTCATTAGAGATACCATGGGGATTGTAGTGTGGATTTAAGTGGTGATCCGGTTCTGTATAGGGAAACCGTACAGGATAGGCTTTAAAAGGAAACTGCTGTTTTGGCGACAATTCAGTAGCTTGTCGGGAAATCCTACCGGACCTAAACCGCAAAATTTACCCATAGTATTACCACCTATTTTATATATCTTCATTTAAAGTTTAAAAGGTTGGTGTAGAAATTGTCTGACGATAGTAGGGACAAGCGAAGTTTAAACAAGAAAAAAGAAAAAGGAAAAAAGGGTCGTAGGTGGATTTATACTGTTATTCTGATAACGTTTGTAATTTCATCATTATTGCAGATGATACAGGCGGGACTTATGAATAAAGTTAATCTTGCTATGGCTTTTGTTATTTTGATAGCTTTTGTTTTGGTAGGTATAATTTTTGACATTATAGGCGTTGCCGTAACATCGGCAAATGAAGTGCCTTTTCATTCACTTTCTTCTCAAAAGATAAGAGGTGCAAAAGAAGCGGTTCGATTAATTCGTTCTGCTGACAGAGTAGGCTCTTTTTGTAATGACGTAATCGGTGATATTGTAGGCATTATCTCAGGTAGTGCCACGACCGTAATTGTCGCTATGATTATAAGTATGGGAATTGATTTTAACCAATTTGCCCTCACAACAGTTATGACAGCTGTAGTTGCAGCACTGACTATCGGTGGAAAAGCGGCAGGAAAAAGAGTAGCTATAGAAAAATCAAATGATATTGTATTTTTTGTTGGTAAGCTTATAAGTTTTATAGCACCTGCAAAATAAAAAGGTGAGTTTATGATAAAAACAACAAGTAAAACAAAATTATTCGGCATAATAGGTTCTCCTGTAGAACACTCGCTTTCTCCTAAAATGCACAGCTTTTTGGCTGAAAGGCAGGGGATTAATGCAGCATACTTAGCATTTGACGTTAAAAAAGAGAATTTAGAAGCGGTTCTTTCAGGATTTAAAGCATCAGGTGCTTTGGGATTTAATATCACAGCACCGTACAAAATTGATGTTATAAAATATCTTGATGAAATAAAAGACGATGCTAAAAATATGAATTCTGTAAACACCATAGTTAATAAATGCGGAAAATGGTGTGGTTACAACACAGATGGAGAAGGCTTTTGCCGTTATTTGCTCATTAAGGGCTGTCAAATCAAGGATAAAAACATCTTGGTAATCGGTGCGGGCGGGGCGTCACTCGGTGTGTGTTATAAGTTAGCAGAGTACGGTGCAGCATCAATTACAATTACTGCAAGAACACGCGAAAAAGTACATAATATTTTAAAAATGGTAGAAAAATATAGCAATACAAGGGTATGCGATGAAGTCGATGTGAATAAAACCTACGATATAATAATTAACGCAACGCCTTTGGGTATGCATCCGTATGAAGATAAAAATCCCTGTGATTTTATGGATTTAATCTCTTTAGACACGACTTGTTGCGACCTTATATATAACCCTGCAAAAACCGTATTTTTAAAAGAAGCAGAACGTAAGGGTGCCAAAATTATAAATGGACTCGGTATGCTTATTCTGCAGGGAATACTTGCGTTTGAGCTTTTTAATGACGTTAAGCTTGACCACGAAAAATGTTTTGATGATTTAAGTGGTCTTTTTAAAGAATTTAAAATTTAAGGTGAAATTATGCTAAAACCCAAAGAAATCAAATTGGAAGACAGAGATTTATTTTTAAAGTATATAGGAAAAAGTGAAAACTCAACTCTAAGCTTTACAACTCTTTTTACGTGGTCTTTTAAAAACCGCATAAGATACGACATCATAGATGGTTGTATGGTATTGGTTTTTTGCGGGAAGAACAATTGTCTTTGTACTTTTCCTTATGGCGACGGGGATAAACTATCGGCACTGAAAAAATCGTATGAATATATGAAAAAGACAGGAGCTCCCTCTTTTGCATTGATGACAGAAGATGAAGCAAATATTTTAAATGAAATGTTTCCCGGTGAGTTTGAAATATATAACGATGAAAGCAATCAGGATTATGTCTACTTAACAGAAGATTTGATAAATCTAAAGGGTAAAAAATATCAGCAAAAAAGAAACCACTTAAACGCTTTTCTAAAAAATTACGAGTATACTTACGAACGACTCTCAATGGAAAATTTAGAAGAAATAAAGGAGCTTTTTTATAAGTGGTTTGATGGTCAGACAAACCACGACTTGGGCGATTCGGAGATTGCTACAATGAAAATTTTAGAAAATATGGATAGGCTTGGAGTCATAGCAGGCGGAATCAGAGTAGACGGAAAGCTTGTTGCGTTTTCTGTTGGTGAAGCCATAACAGACGATATGGCACATATCCCGATAGAGTTTGCAGATACTGACTATCGCGGGGCATTTAACGTTATAAACCGTGATTTTTGTGCTAACGAGTGGAAAGACTATAAATATATAAACCGTGAAGAAGATATGGGACTTTCGGGCTTAAGATATGCAAAACGTGCTTATTGCCCTGTTAAAATGGTAGAAAAATACAGAACAAGTTATAAAGGATAGATATAATGAAAGCAACAGTAATAGGCGGCGGTCTTGCGGGCTGTGAGGCTGCGTGGCAGCTGGCAAAAAACAAAATAAGCGTGACACTTTATGAAATGAAACCAAATAAAAAAACACCTGCACACCATCTTGACCTTTTGGGCGAGCTGGTGTGTTCAAATTCTCTGCGGGCAGATACATTAGAAAATGGTGCAGGGCTCCTAAAGGCTGAAATGCGTCTTTTGGGTTCATTGGTTACTGAGTGTGCTGATGCAACAAAAGTGCCTGCGGGCGGTGCTTTAGCTGTTGACAGAATTGGCTTTGCTAAGATGATGACAGAAAAAATAAGACAAAATCCATACATTACTGTTGCAGAAGAAGAAATAACAAAAATACCCGATGATGAGATTGTAATTATTGCAACGGGTCCTTTGACATCGGATAGCCTTTCAAAAGAAATAGGGGAATTTTTAGGCGATAATTATATGTACTTTTATGACGCTGCAGCACCTATTGTAACCTATGAATCAATAGACAAGTCTAAGGTATTTAAAAAGGCACGCTATGACAAGGGAACGGCAGATTACATAAATTGCCCGATGATTAAAGAAGAATATTTTGCGTTTTACAATGCTTTAATAACGGCTGAAACAGCAGAGCTTAAAGAATTTGAAAACAACAAGGTTTTTGAAGGCTGTATGCCGGTTGAAGTAATGGCAAAAAGGGGCGAAGATACATTAACCTTTGGACCATTAAAGCCAGTGGGCTTAAATCACCCCGAAACAAATGAAAGCTATTATGCAGTAGTTCAGTTAAGACAAGACAACAAAGAAGGAACACTTTACAACATTGTAGGCTTTCAGACGCATTTAAAATTCGGTGAGCAAAAACGTGTCTTTTCAATGATACCCGGTCTTGAAAACGCTGAATTTGTGCGCTTTGGAGTGATGCACAGAAACACTTATATTCATTCACCCGGAACGCTTTCGTCAAATTATGAAACAATCAAGCGTCCTGGACTTTACTTTGCAGGGCAGATGACGGGTGTTGAAGGGTATGTAGAGTCAGCTTCATCAGGTATTGTTGCAGGAATTGCGGCATCAAGAAAAATTTTAGGTAAAGACGAGATAATTTTTCCTAAAACTACAGCAACAGGTGCGTTATCTCACTATATTTCCGAGTTTAATGGGGCTGATTTTCAGCCGATGAATATAAATTTCGGTATAATAGAAAGCTATCCTGAACGTATAAAGAACAAACGCGAAAGATATACAAAAATATCAGAGCGTGCACTAAAGATTATGAAAGAAATCATTGAGGAAAAACTATGAATTTAGATAAATTTAACGATAGACAAAAAGAAGCAATTTTAACAACTGACGGACCACTTCTGATTTTAGCTGGTGCGGGCTCAGGCAAAACAACGGTCGTCGTAAATAAAATTGCCTACATATTAGAGCAGGGCTTATGTGCCCCGTATAGAATTTTAGCCATAACCTTTACAAACAAGGCGGCAACTGAGCTAAAGACAAGAGTGGACGCAATTTTAGGCGAAGAAAGCGACGGAATATGGATTGGAACATTTCACTCAATCTGTATGAAAATTTTGCGTAGAAACATCGTAAAACTCGGTTATCAACAGGATTTTTTAATATATGATTCGGCAGACCAGAAAACTTTAATCAAAAGATGTATGAAAGAGCTGGCTATGGACGAAAAAGTCTTTCCGCCCAAAAACATCTTAGCTGAAATTTCAGCGGCTAAAGACAACCTAATGGAGCCTGACGTGTATTTAGCAGCACACGAGGGCGATTTTAGAAAAACGCAGATAGGCGAGTGCTATAAAATCTATCAGCAAAGACTTTTTGAAGCTAATGCATTGGATTTTGACGATATTATAACATTGACAGTAAAGCTCTTTTCGTGCGATGCGGAAAGCTTGGAATATTATCAGGATAAGTTTAAATACGTGTTTGTAGACGAGTATCAGGATACGAACAACGCTCAGTACATATTGACAAGTATGTTAGCGGGAAAATATAAAAACATCTGCGTGGTGGGTGACGATGACCAGAGCATCTATAAATTCAGGGGTGCAAATATCAATAACATTTTAGATTTTGAAAGCGATTATGAAAACGCACGTGTCATTAAGCTTGAGCAGAATTACCGTTCTACACAGAATATTTTAAATGCAGCAAATCAGGTAATTGCAAATAACGTAGGTCGTAAAGGTAAAGAGCTTTGGACAAAGAGCGGTGACGGCGATAAAATCACACTTTTTGAAGCGAATAACGAATACGAAGAAGCAGAATTTATTGCAAAAACAATAGAAAAAGGCACAAGCTCGGGCGATAAAAAGCACTCGGACTTTGCTGTTTTGTACCGTACCAACGCACAGTCCCGTGTACTTGAAACCACGCTTTCAGGCTACGGAATACCGTATAGAGTGTTGGCAGGACTAAGGTTCTATGACAGAAAAGAAATTAAAGATATGTTAGCATATCTTCGCTTGGTATTTAACCCGAATGACAATATTTCGTTGATAAGAATAGTCAACGAGCCGTCAAGAAAAATAGGCGTAACTACTGTAGAAAAGGTAGCAGCGGTGGCTTCACAAAACAGCGTAAGTATGTTTGAAGTGATGAAAAACGCCGATAAGTTTGAAGAATTATCAAAGGTATACGTAAAGTTAAAAGACTTTACAGAACTGATTGAGAGCATAAGGGATACTTCTGATATGACAAGCCCGTCTCAGATTTTAGAAACACTTTATTCTAAAACAGGCTATGATATGATGTTATTGGCCGAAAATACAGTCGAAAACCAGACAAGAATAGAAAACATCCACGAATTTATAGTATCAGCTCACGAATATGAAAAATCAACGGAAGAACCCAGTTTGTCAGAGTTTTTGGAAAGCACGGCATTGATTGCCGATGTTGACAACTACGACGAAGAACAGGATAGCGTAGTTTTAATGACTTTGCATTCAGCTAAAGGTCTTGAATTTCCGTGCGTATTTATGTGCGGTATGGAAGACGGACTTTTCCCGAGCCAACGCTCGATGTATTCGATTGATGAGATTGAAGAAGAACGCCGGCTTTGTTATGTTGGAATAACAAGAGCAAAGCGCGAGCTTTATTTAACCTATGCCGACAGACGTTCGATGTATGGCGGCTCTACATACAGTAAAGCATCAAGATTTTTAGAAGAAATACCGACAGAATACTTAAATGTTATCGAAAAACCGAAACAAAACCAAGCTGCACACAGCGTTCAAACTTCTCAAAGTGAAATGTTTGATAAAATATTTGAACGCAAAAAGACAGCAGCTCCGACTACAGAAGCGGTACAAACTTCGTTTGAATTTAAAGCGGGCGATATGGTTATGCACCGCAAGTTCGGTAAAGGTATGATACTTTCAGTTACCCCGTCAGGTAATGATGTTAAAGTCGAAATCGTGTTTGACGATGTAGGAACGAAATCTTTGATGGGTTCGTTTGCAAAATTAAAAAAAGCGTAAATATTTGATACAGTTATTTAATACGGCTTCTTTCGTGACTGATTGTATAAAACGGTGCAAAATTGTAATATTAATTAAAAGAAAGGAGTGTTATTATGAAAAAGATTTTATCAGGTATTATGTTGTTTTCGTTGGCAATATTGTTGTTGAGTGCGTGTGGGATAAAACAGAACGTTATGCCCACGCCGGGTGATGGTGTGACAGCAGGGGAAACAATGCCACAGAATACTGAAAACACACAGGTAGACACTTCAAAATTCATAGGCGAAGAAAGGGCTAAAGAGCTTGCCTTAAAAAAAGCAGAAATAGGCACTGACGATGTGAAGTTTGACCGTGTTGAGCTTGACCGTGACGATGGTGTGTGGCAGTATGAGGTGGATTTTAGACACGGTGACATTGAATATGATATTGACGTCAATGCTGAGAATGGTGAAATACTATCATTTGAAAAGGAAAAAGAAGCGGGCTTTTAAAAGCCTGCTTTTCCTATTGAAATTTGTGAGAAAATATGGTAAAATGTCAGTGATATTGATGCTTCGTGTGCGATGCTGAAGTTATATTTTTGGCCCGACTTGACAAAAGTCGAATTGTGTCTAATGAGGTTGAAAAATAGAGTAAAGGAGAGTATACATTGTTTAGAGACGATTCTTTGAGTGAATTATATATTAAGGAGTTAGAAACTCTTACAGAAAATATTCAAGGTAAAAGGGAAGAATCATATTTATATAAATCATACAATGAGTTAATATGTATTAGAGAAGATGTTTTAGTATCTTTGAAGGAATATGAGCAAAGTTTTTCAAATGAGATTCTGGAAGACGATTTCGAAATCCCATATCCTGATCCAGAAGCAGTGTATCAAATCAATCTTAATAAATTAGCTCTTTTTTCAAAGTTAATATACCATAAACATTTTGGTTTTGTTATGTATAAACAAATGCAACGTTTTGGCGAGAGATTACCAAATGAGTTTTTATCTAAGAATGATAAAATTATTGAAATCATAAAAAAGAATCCAAAAATTTCATATATTGATATTTTGAAAACAGATATTCAATTAAAAGTTGCGTTGGATATGCTGATTGAAAATGGAACTATTTATCGCGCTGGGAAGGATAAGGATACATATTGGAAAATAACTAAACAATAATTTTTGTATATAATAGTTTGCCGCTAATAAATAAACATTTACATATCGGGCAGGAAAATCCAATATTCCTGCGAATTAGATTTAAAAC
>CAZCOF010000065.1:0-8577 GCA_964500095.1 uncultured Oscillospiraceae bacterium | reverse complement strand
AGCTACAGCGTAGAGCTTTTCCGCTCGCTTGATATTCCCGTTCGTACTCTTGAGTGTTGCTCAGGCGACTTGGCTGATTTAAAAATCAAGTCATACGACATTGAAGCTTGGTCACCGAAACAGCAGAAATACTTTGAGGTTTGCTCTTGTTCTAACTTAGGCGATGCTCAGGCAAGAAGACTCGGAATAAGAGTAAAAGGCGAAGACGGCAAAAAATACTTTGCACATACACTTAACAACACAGTTGTCGCACCCCCGAGAATGTTGATTGCGTTTTTAGAAAACAACTTAATGTTTGACGGTGAAAAATACAGCGTAAAAATCCCTGAAGCACTAAGACCGTATATGGGCGGAAAAGAAATAATAGAAGAAAAATAAGAAGGAGCTGTAGCAAAATCATTTTGCTACAGCTCCTTTGTTATTTAACAATCAGATTTATGCTGTCAGAAATCTTATCACCTTTTATTGTTTCAACAGTGATGTAATCAAACTCGTTCTTCTTTGCAATGATGCCTTTTGCATAATCGTCAGGTAAAAATTCCGTCTTCGCGGTTTCATTATCTCCGTCTATTCCTTTAACTACGACTTTTTCGGTGTTTTTTGGAATGTACATTAAGATGTTTACTTGCTCATCAGGCGTTATTATATAATAAAAACCGAGATTTTTATCGTGTTCTATGCTGTATTCTTCACTCTTTAATAAGCGGATGTTGGCGTATGATGAATATGCGTTAAAAACACCTACCAAAAGCACAAGCAACAAAACTACGATTTTAAAAATTATATTGCCTGTTACTTTTTTTAATGTGAGAGTATCGTACCAGTTCAAAAACTTATCTGTATATCCCCAGACGGTATGGTCATACACTTCCTTATACGTATCCTTCGGCACTTTTTCTCCGCAAGCGTTACAGTACTTTGCACCGTAGTTTAATTCATACCCGCATTTTTCACATTTCATATTTTTACTCTCCTTATATGCCTTTTCGCTGAGTTAAAATCTCGTCTGCTATATACCAATCCGAATCTTCGCTTCGTACAAAAACGAAACGGTAAACACAAAGCCTTTCGGGATTTTCGCTCTGCCAAGTCGATAAATTGTTCAAATCACCATCAACAGAGTGGTCAAAAACCCCCATATAGTAGTCACATTCCATAACGTCATAACCTGCGTCCTGAAGTTGTTTTCCAAGCTGTGTTGTTATATTTTGATTTGTTAGGGTAGAATCAATCGACGTTCTTGCTTCGTGGATTTCTGCAAAATCATCTAAATTTGCATTTATACTGATTGGAGTGTTAAACAAAGAATGTCCGCCCGAAAAACTGTATCCCGAAATGTTTCCCTCTGCCCAGAATTCGCTCGCAGGACCTGACACCGGTTCATAAAATGCTTCACCTGAGCGTCTGGTGTCGGCTAATGCGTCGTATGAAGTTGTCAGATACATAACAGAATCAATTTCGTCTTCTCCTATTGTAAACGATGCGACCTGTTCTTCTTCCGGCGGAGTTTCGTTTACCACGGCAACAGGCGGTTGGTTTTTTACTGTTTTTATATATGGTGTTGCAGCCAGTGCTGATACAGCCACCGTTGCAATAACAGATAGTGTTAAAACAGTTCCGTAAAGATGTGAAACAATTGCTTTTTTTAAAAGTGAAAACAAAGAAGTAGTCACACCGTCTTTCACATCTGATTTTATATGCCCGGTTAAAAAATCGGAAAAGGGAAGATGGCGTGACTTTATTTTCTTTTCACATTCTGTGCAATAAATCGCACTTTTTTTATTTGCTGCACCGCACTCGGTACAATATTGTATGTCTGTGTTTTCATTATATACTCCCATAATGCCCTCCTTAGTGAGTTATAATTTTATTCTACCATTAATGTAAAAAAATGTCAAATAAAAAGAACTGCCAAAGTCAAACTTTGGCAGCTTAATTCTATATACCAATATTTGTACAATTAATTACGACTCTTATAATCAGCAAAACGTGCACATACATAAAGATAATCCGCTAAGCGGTTTAAATATTTTTGTGCGTTCGAGTCTAAACGATGCAGCCTTGCTGTGCGGCAAAACTGCCTTTCAGCTCTGCGAACTACTGCTCTTGCAACATCGAGTCTTGCGGAAAGCTCGCATCCGCCGTATAAAACGAATTCCTTTTCACGTGGAAAAAGCTTTTCTGTATTATCAATCTTTTCTTCAAGATGCGAAATCTCACCATCGAGCCTGTATTGACTCAATCCGTTTGATGCCACACCTGCCATCATCTTTATAAGTGTGGACTGAATTGTGCTAATATCTTCCTTTAATGAAATATCTGCACACACTTTAGCAAGACCAAGGTGGCTTGAAAGCTCATCTATTGTGCCTAAAAGCTCAATGCGGTCGTCGGTTTTTGATACTCTTGAATTGTTGAGAAGAGAAGTGTAACCCTCGTCTCCGGTCATTGTATATATTTTCATAGCAATTCCTCTTTAATAAAAATTACTTTAATGGCATTTTTTTGATAATTCTTGCACTGTTTGCCCCGAGTTTTCGACACTCAGAAAAATCAGGGGAAGTACATTTTTCTATATTTTTGCCGTTTGGTGTGCCTTTTAACTGTAAAACCACAGTGTCAGAGCTAATACCGATACCGCACCCTAACATAGATTCGGCGGCAGCATCAAGTGCTAACCTTTCAGCAGCGGCAATGTTGTTTTCGAAAATTTCGTAAAACACGCCCTCTTCTTCAATTCCGGCACATATTTCTTTGAGATGGTTTTGATTTGCATTGTGACTATATATAAATATAGAAGGTCTTTTTACAATCATTTTTTTTCACCTATATACGACAGTACCAAACCTGTGGCAACTGCATTTCTCGGACCTTCGGTTCCTCTGATGTTTCCGCGACCGCATACAATACGGTGATTTGCGAATTCTTCCATAAGCATCTCAGGAATTTCAAAATCCTGTGCAGAACCGCCTACCAATACTACGTTTGATATGTTTTTGAGATTTTTGTTTTGTGCTACTGTTTTAAGAGCGCGAATTGCATTGGTGATAAATACTTTTCGCTTTGCGTCTTTTCGCACCTGAACAATTTTTTCCATAGGGATGTCTTTTTCTATACGGATGAGACCGTTTTCTGAAAGAAGTACGACTCTGCCGTAAAAACGCGGGTCAATGGAATCTTCAACGAAAGTCATCTGTCCGTTTTCCATACGCAGATGGAAAAGACTTTCAACCTTCGCTAAAGGATAGCGTTTAATCTGTTCTGCTGTGTGACGGTCTTCAAGTCCAAGCTCTGTCTGGATGAGCATAGATACAAGCTCACCTGCACCTGCCTGATGAATCATAGAGATTGAACCGTTTTCATTTATGATAGCAGCGTCAGTGGAGCCGCCGCCCATATCTAAAATTGCTAAGGGAAGCTTTGTGCCGGGCGTAGTGACTGCACCCAGACTTGCCATTACAGCTTCAACACCTGCAACCGTAACATCTATATTTAATTCTTCTTTTAACTTCTGTGCGATTTTTTGCATCGGGAGCTGATGAGTTTTAACCATTGCAGCAATACCCACCGCTTTTTCAAGACAGGTTTCGCCCGCCAATGCACCGGAAATTTTAACCGGAGCAAGGGTGTCTACCGCAAGAATATCGGTAATGCGGATTTGTTCTTTGTCCTCACCGCTCAAGCTACCCATATCGGTTTTAATTCTCGTAAACATATTGCCCACATTAGTGGAGGGCTGACCGCTTATATCTTTAATATCTCCTGTCTCGGTAACAAACTTCATTATCTTTTTAGCACCTTCGTCAAGATTGACAGTAAAGCTTTTATCACCCGTAAGATAAATTTCACCTGCAGGAAGTACATTTTCCACTACATTGCCCGATGGGGTTTTAATAACCACCGCACTGCGCTTGCCAACAAGACTTTTTGCAATTGGAGTGATGCTTTTGGTCTGTTCAGCATCAAGCTTTAAAAGAGTAGCTATGCCGTAGGGGTTAGAAAGCATACGAACGCTTTGTCCTTCTAATGCTACTTCTATTGCGGCGGTTTCTCCGTCGGGAACTTTTTCTATATGGCGTACTTCGTCAATGATTGGAATTTTCTTATCAAGACGATTATATACCAAAACTGCTTCGTCTGCCTGAAGAATAATACCCTTGATGTCTAAAAGGTCGGACAAACGGTTTACAACAGCAGCAATGTCTTCGTAAGAATACTGTTTTGAAACAACTAAAATATACGGAACGTTTTGTTTAGCACTGCTTAAATTACTGATGTCAATGAGCTGACCCACCGCCTGACCTGCACCTGCAGGGGTAGAGGGGTTGTGACCTATCATAGAAGAGTCTGTAATTATGGTTTCGGTTAAGGTTTCCATAGCAGTATCACCAATAACCGGTGCTGCTTCGTTAAGGCGTATTAAAGAAATGGCAGAAATATCCTTGCCTGTTTTTGCCATAGCCTCTTTTAGTGCAGATTTTATTCCATGCACATTAGCAACCGTACCTTTGGTTCCGGTTGTGGGACACGAAGCACTTGAAAGAAAGCTTATATTTTTAGAATAATCAAGCTCTCCTATACAGACTTCCGTTGTTGAATTGCCAATATCTACACCAGCAATTAATTTCAAAGCAGTACTCCTCTTTTCTCATAGACTTCAGCGGCTTCCATAACAAGCCTTGCACAATTTTTTGCATTGTATTTTTCCAACAGCTCCTGTGCTATTTTTACAAGCTCAAGCTTGGTGGAGCGGTTGGGTCTTAACTTGTCATACATTTTCAAAATCACATCATCGGGAACATCAACAAGCTCTGCTGCACGGGCAAAATTTAATTCCATAGGAGCGTTGCCTGCTTCTTTTGCAATCTGTCCCTGAGCGGAAAGTGTCTCTTTTGATATTTTGATATCATCGGAGCTGATGTGATTTTTCTTTATTTCTTCTAAAGTTATATCTTCTAAACGTTTACCTGTTTTTGAAGAAATTTTATCTTTTTCGTATTCACCTAAAGGGTAACGCATTTATTTTCCCTCCCATTCGATGATTCCCATTTCGGGATCAAGCTGTTCTGTTTCTGCAATATGCATAATTGCTGCCTTAACCTGATATTTGGGGCGGGTCATTGGGTCATTGGTGCAGGGAATCGGAACAACCTGCTCACCCTTGACGTATTTAGCAGCATTACGACCTATTTTGCGGTAAGTGTCAAGGTCCATCAAAGGAGCCTGAGGGAAAAGTTCTAAATTAGAAAGGGGATACAGATCCTTTTGATGGATGACCGTAGTACCCTTTGACTGGATGCCCACGCCTATACCTGAGCCTGAAATTTTAGCAGCCTCAAGTGCCATAAAGCAAACGTCTGATGTGTCAAGAATTTTTACAACACGAGGTACCATACCTTCTTCTTCTATTCCTGCTTTTACATTTTTTATAACATCATCAAGCGGAATACCGTTAATGGTTTTCTTTATTTCACGTCCAAATGCCGCACCCACGCCTATTACAACCTCTTTGGGGTCGGTACCCTGCTTGGCTTTGGGATAACCGGCATAGGAAGTTTTTTCTTCGTTGATGCGGTCCTTACCTGCAAGGGAATTAGCTGAACGGCTTGCTTTAGATTTGTCAACGTTTAATTGACGAACCACTTCTTCTGTAATTTTCTTTACTAAATCTTCACTAATACGCATAACTACCTCCTAAATATCCTTAGGATCGATGATGTGGGGAATGTTTTTAATTTCTTCCCAACGTTCGCCCTCTACACGGTAACCTGTACCGGGTCCCATATAGTCGTTTGGTGTATTGACACCTGAGAGTACATTGAAGTGACGGTCTAAAATTGCAGCTGTCTGCATATAGTCACCGACAACTCTTTGCTTTAACATACTGAGTACGCTTTCAGCAACATCTTCAAAACCGGTTTCAGCAAGAGCTTTAACAATGTCAACACCGGTGATGTTACGCTTCAGCACATCTTCAGCAGCCATAAGGTCGGCAGTTACATCACGGGGAAGTGTGTCCTTACTGCCGTGGGCGTAAGTTACAGCTTCAACCTGTTCGTCTGATACAGGAGCAAGCCCTAAGTGTGTAAACACTGCCTGCACTGCTTTTGCAGCTCTGTTTCTGACAGAAATAACTTCTTCTTCAGTAACGGGACGTAAACCGCCGTCTACCTGCATATCTCTTTGCAGGACATTGTAGTCGTCAAAATCTTCTGCGTCGAAGTTTGAGCCTGCAAACATATTGTCGTAATTAGCTTCTGCAGCATACCCTGAGAATATAAAGTCAGTACCTGGCAGGAACTGAAGCATAGTTCTTGCAGTACGTCTCATATCGGAATTAGAAAAGCTCTGGTCGTTGGAAGATGCACATTCAAGACCTAAAAGTGCAGCTACTAGGTTTTCGCTCATAACTTCGCGTATGCCCCCGGGAACAGAACCGGGAATACCTATACAGCTTACAGAACCGTTTTGTATACCCTGACTGCCTGCACCCTTTGTAACATAAAGACAACGACATTCAAGGTAAAGCATAGACTTTTTCTCGCTGTAGCCCATAAGGACTTCAGAGCCTGCACCTGATGTAAAGCGAACCTTTAAACCTCTTGAAGCATAAGCAGAGTTTAAAAAGGCTTTAGAATACGGAGTATCATCACCGTCTACGAACACCTTTTCAGTTCCGTATACCGAAAGAGTTTCAGCATAAGTAGTAAGACCGCGTATACCAAGCTCAAGCTCGGTAGCTTCTTCAGCTGAACACTGTGTGAGTACACCGGGACGTCCAATTTGCGAGCCGATTAAAAGAGCTATGGCACTAAGTGGAGCATATCTTGCTACGCCCATAGTGGTTTCTTCTTCTGCAAAACCACGCAAAGCACCTTCTGCCGCATCAGCAGCAAGCTGAACGGGGTCGTCTTTTAAATTGGTGATGTGAGCCTGGTTTCCGGGCATCTTTCTTGCACGTATTTTCTGCATACCCATCATAAGCTCAACCACGTTTAAGTGGTTTACTACTTCTGCCATTTTTGCAGGAGTAATACCGCTTATTAAGTCAACAATTTCTTTTCTTGAAACATTGATATCAACAATCATTCTTGCGATATCAAGAGAGGACACAGCCATTGACTTTTCTGTACACTCAATATTTATGGCATAATCGGCAATAAACTGGTCGATAAAATCGAAATCCTCTTTTTTCTTGCCGTCGAGTTCTGTGATTACACCGTTTTCAACCTTGACAGATGGCTTAGGATCATAAGGACTTTTCATTGCAGCAAAGCCCATTTCAGGCCATTCATTTATGTATCCGTCTAAGTTAACCGGTCTTTTATCCAGCGTTTCTATTCGTTTTGATCTTTTCATGATGCACACCTCATTGCAATACGAAGACACAATTCTCCGCATCATAATTCATTACCATATAATATTACCACAATAACTAACAAATTTCAAGTGTTTTTTGACCTGTCGGCAAGTTTTTTTACAAAAATATTTCACGAAATAAATATTTTTGTAAAACTATGATTAAAAAATGTTTTAAAATGTACTAAAAAAAGCAAAAACAAACCCCGAAAACCCGTAAATTTTAAGGCTTTCGGGGATTTTAAATTTTACTCCCACTCGGCAAAGTTTTTCTAATATTATGATACCATAAATAAGCAAATATTTCAATTGGTTTGCCGAAAATAGATGATATTATTTTACGACAAAAACTCAAGGAAAGGGTTTATATTCAAGTTCTCAAAAAAGACTTCTATTGTTCCACATTCAACTCTTTATAAGTTCTTCGTATAATAACAGTAGCAATAATAAAGGTCAGTATATCCGCCGCAGGGAATGAGTATAATATGCCGACAAGTCCCCCAAAAATCGGGAATATAATCGGCAGAAAAACACCGAATATTATCTCTCTTGTCATAGTTATTGTTGTAGAAAGTGCCGCTTTTCCAAGAGCCTGCAAGTATATAAACGCACCTTTGTTTACCATAGCAAGAGGCATCATACAAAGGTAAATACGGAAGCTCTTAATGGCAAAATCTGTGTAATATGCACTTTCGTTTCCTGCACCGAAAATACCGATAAGCTGATGAGGTAAAAACTCAACTATCAGCAAGGCTATTAAACCGATAATTGCTTCGGTAACAAGCAGATAAGTAAATAGCTGTTTTGCTCTGTCCTTACGTCTTGCACCGATATTATATCCAACAATCGGGATACAGCCTGCTGCAAGGCCTATTGCAACAGAAATAGCAATCTGAAAGAATTTCATTACGATACCTAAAACCGCAAGCGGAATTTGTGCATATTCAGCCTGTCCGAAAATCTTATCCATTGCACCATATTTGGTACACATATTCTGTACTGCCGCCATTGAAATAACAAGTGAAATCTGTGCAAGAAAGCTTGTTATACCAAGTGATAAAAATTTCTTGATTACTCCACCGTAAAGCTTAAAGCTGTCTTTGCTTAATTTAACAGATTTCATACGGCAGATATACCAAAGTGAAAGAAATGCTGTAAGTATCTGTCCTATAACTGTTGCAATAGCCGCACCTGCCATACCCATTTTTAACGGGAATA
>CAZCOF010000064.1:0-8697 GCA_964500095.1 uncultured Oscillospiraceae bacterium | reverse complement strand
TCTCTTGCCATAAGACCGCAACCGATAAGACCAAATCTTACTGTTTTCATAATAAATTATCCTTTCATCCTTGATTTTCGCAAACTACCTTGCGACTTTTATTTTTACCACTATTTTATTATATAATATTTTCAAAAAAAGTCAATAGCTAATAAAAATTTGCCCGAGTATTAACGCTTAAGGCTTGATTTTGCAACCTGAATACCTGAGCGCATAAGTCTCATAAATGACGACATAAAAATTAAGCCCAAAGCAATCGCTCCGCCTATTTTAATTGTCTTAACCAAGCCTTGGGCAAATGAAGAAACATCGCCGAAAAGGCACGACTCCATCGTACGGAAAATCGTAAGTCCGGGAACTAACGGGATAATTCCCGGTATTAAATATACTGTTGCAGGAGCTTTGAAAAAATATGCTGCCAGTTCTGAATACAATGCTGTTGCAATGCCTGATACCAGATACGGAAATACCAAAGACGCAAAATATCGCTGACATACTAAATAAACCGCCCACGAAAACGCACCGCCAAGTGTGGCAACGATTAAGTTTTTACCTTTTATATTATAGACAAGTGCATACCCTAAGGTTGCAACAAACGATGAAATGATTGCAATTATAAATTCACGCATAACTACCTCCACAATAACGAAACCGATACACCGAGTGCAATGGCTGCAGCTGTTAAGAAAGCTTCTACGACCTTTGCCGTACCTGACACATAGTCGGTTGCAACAAAGTCCCTTATACAGTTGGTGAGCAAAACGCCCGGTACAAGGTTCATCAAAACACCGATGTTGACTGATTCTGTATTCATTCCGCCGAGCAGAACGTTTGCCGCCTGCGTTAAGGTGACAGTTACGGCCGCACCTGCAACGTTTGCAAAAAACGGTGCTGCTTTTAATTTTTCAAAAAGCGTCATAACGGGCTTTAGCGCTGCACCGATTATAAAGCTCACTATACACTCTATTGCCCCGCCGCCAAAAAACACGGTAAAGCCGCCCGCAACTAAGGCAAAAGCCAAAACCATAACCCAATACGGATACGATAAGGCGTTATTTTGCTCTTCGATTTCTTTTGAAACTTCTTTATAGCTTGGGAGTGTTTCGCAGATTTTTCTTGAAAGCGAATTAAACTTTTCCACCTGATGAAGATTGGTAGATACTCCTTTTACTCTGCGTGTCTGCGAAAGGGATACGTCGTCTTTTTCCATAGAAACTATAATTAAATGCCCTATGGCAAAAACGTGCACCGAGTCCATACCATAAGCTAATCCTATACGCTCAACGGTGTCTTCGGCACGGCTTGTTTCCCCGCCGTTTTTTAAAATATAGTACCCCATACAGGTAGCTATGTCTAAAACTTCTCTTTGTGTAAGCTCGTGGTTCATAATACTCTCCAAACAAATAAAATACAATGACATTTTACCACTACCGAAAACAATTGTCAATAAACCCTTAAAAAACGATAAAAATTACTTGAAAAACTTCGTTTTTATAAAAATATTTTCCGTTTTTTGCAGATGCTTTGAAAGTTTCGCTTTAATTGACTTTTTTTAAGCTGTATGGTAAAATGATTTTGTAAAAAATATAAACAAAACGGAGTAGATGCATATGTTACAAAAAAACATTCAAACATGGTATGACGAAAATGGGCAAAAGGTAAAAGACCTTGCAAAGCAACTCTGGGAATTGTCAGAAACTGCTTTAGAAGAGTATGAATCCTGCAAATTAACTGCTGACTTTTTAGCTCGTCACGGCTTTTCGGTAGAAACCTTTAACTGTTGTGACAGTACAAAGCCCGCAAATACAGTAGTTGCTACATGGGGCAGCGGACATCCAGTTATCGGTTTTATCGGCGAGTATGACGGTCTGCCCGGAATAGGTCAGGAGGTAAAGCCTTATCCATCTCCGCGCGAAGGAAACGGTCAGGGCTGCGGCCACAACCTTATGGCACCATCCTGCGCGTCTTCTGCAATTGCACTTAAAGCGGCAATGGAGGCAGAAGGATTATCTGGTACAATCAAGTTCTTTGGCTGTCCTGCGGAAGAAACAGTAGAAGGAAAAATGCATATGGCAAGAGACGGCGTGTTTGACGGACTCGACTGCTGTATGGCATGGCATCCTAAATACTGTAATTTAGAAGTACGCGAAAATATACAAAACTCACTGACTAATATGAAAGTTGAGTTCTTTGGAAAATCAGCTCACGCAGCATCTGTACCATTCGACGGACGCAGTGCTTTGGATGCGTGCGAATTGATGAACGTCGGCGTCAACTACTTGCGTGAACACGTAGAACCCACGACTCGTATGCATTATTCATATATTTCAGCGGGCGAGAAACCGAACGTCGTACCAAAGTATGCAGCACTTCACTATTTTATACGTACAAAAGACTTAAAGTACGGATACGAAGTATTTGAACGTGTTAAAAAAATCGCAGAAGGTGCAGCGTTAATGACAGGAACTGAATGTAAAATCACAGTTAACGTAATGGCATCAGGCTGTATTCAGATTTCTGAATTTAATGACTTTTTCTATGAAGCTATGAAAAAAGTTCCGCCGCTTACATATACGGAAGAAGAATTGGAATTTGCAAAAGAGCTATTTAAAAACGTCAACGGCAGAGAGCCTGAACCCGGCGAGGAAGTAGTTCCGACCGGTATTAAAAAACCCACAGGCGAACACATCAACGCTCCCGTGTCAACAGATGCAGGCTACGTTACCAGACTTACTCCCACATCGCGTCTTCACGGTTGGGGATGGATTTACGGAACTCCCGGTCACTCCTGGGGAATTGTGGCATCATCAGGTCACGAAATCGGTTTAAAAGCCGCAGTTCACGCCGGTATGGCGCTTGCGCAGTGCGGTTACGACATCGCAAAAAACCCTGACGTTATCATTCCGTGGCGTAAAAATCTTGACGAACAATTGGCAAAAGAAGGCAACATAAAACCTATATTCCCCGAAAGAAAAAACTAAAAAGAATAGAGATGATTTTTATGAACAAATACATAGGACATCCGTCTCAGCTTTACGGAATTGAAGAACACAGACTCTCAGGCGGCAAAGGCGACGGAATGAGACTTTTGCAGGTAAATAACGGCAGAGGCTTAATGTTTACAGTATCAGCTGACCGTTGCGGCGACATTTCAAGAGTTTATTTTAACGGGAAAAATTTAGGATATTTTTCTCCTGCCGGTTATGTTGCACCGTCATACTATGACGATAAGGGTGCAGGATTTTTAAAATCCTTTACTGCAGGGTTTTTAACCACCTGCGGTTTCACCGCTGTCGGAAGTCCCTGCACAGACGACGGCGAGGACTTGCCGCTACACGGTACTATCGCAAACACGCCCGCTGAAAATGTAAGATACTGGGTAGATGATAGTTTACATATCGTTCTTACTGTGCGAGACGCAGCACCCTTTTCTCATAAGCTCGTTTTAACAAGAGAATACACCTGTCCTTTGGATAAAGACGAAATCACTATTAAAGATACTGTTAAAAACGAAGGGTTTTCGGATTCTCCTTATATGATTTTATATCATTTTAATATGGGTTATCCGTTGCTTTCCGAAAACTCTGTTGTGACGCTTTCTCAAAACGGCGTAACCCCCAGAAACGAGCACGCAAAATCAGGAATTGATAAAGCACTCGTTATGGAAACACCACAATCTGACTTTGAAGAGCAGTGCTACTACTTTGATATGACAAAGGGCGAGGCAAAAATTTATTCCCCCGACATTGACACGTCTTTATCAATTAACTACGACATCAAAGAAATGCCGTTTTTCACCGAGTGGAAAATGATGGGTGCATCAGAATATGTGCTGGGCTTAGAACCGGGCAACTGTACACCCGACGGAAGAGACGTTATGAGAAAAAACGGCACTTTATCATTTATTAAATCAGGCGAAGAAAAGACGCAAACGATTAAGATTAAGATTTCAAACGGAAAATAGAAAAATGCGACAAGGCATAAAACCTTGTCGCATTTTTTATACTTCTTCTACAAAAACTTCATTATAAATTCCTTTTATATCTTCTTGTTTTGGTGCTTGTGTTCCTTCGACGCAGCACGCAGCACTGCCGTATGATATGGCAGTTTTCAGTGCATCATCTAAAGACTTGCCTTGCGAAATTGCCGCTATAAAGCCCGCAACCATACTGTCGCCTGCACCGATTGTCGATACGACATCTATTTTCGGAGCTTTTGCATAATATGTGCCGTCGTAAGATGACAAAACAGCACCCGCACCACCCAAGCTTATCATTACGTTTTCTATGCCCTGCTCTTTTATTTTTCGGGAAGCTTTAGCGGCACTTTCTATGCCGTCTACGGGGATGTCTGTATACATTTTTATCTCTTCTTCGTTCGGCTTTATAAGCCACGCCCCTGTGTCTATTATATCTTCTTTTGTAAATGAGCGTGAGTCAATAACGATTTTTGCACCCTGTTTTTTTAAATCGGCAATAAAATTCTTTACATATCCTATATCAACGCCGTCAGGAAGTCTTCCCGTTACGGTGATTATGGCGTCACGCAAAATTTCGCCCTTTAAAATTTCGGCTGTTTTATCAATTATCGAATTATCCGACGAAAATCCTGAAAAGCTGATTCTCGTTTCAGGATTATTTTTTGTGTGCAAGGTAATATTTTCTCTTATTCTGCCCGAAAGGGTGATTTTTTTATATGAAATTCTTTCATCGTCGAGCTTTTTTAAAAACGCATCGCCGTTGTCATCGCCTACTGCGACGATTGCTGTATTTTTTACATTTGCCACATTTAGCGCGCGGGAAATATTGATTCCTTTTCCGCCGGCATCGGCAGATGTCACGTCAAAAAGATTTTCAGAAAAAGGCACGAAATCGTCTGCATAACAATGAACGTCAATCGCAGGGTTTAATGTTAAGGTGATAATGTTCATAATTTTCTCCCGTTTTATTTTTTAAAAATAAAGAATACCGCTCCCAATATGCAAATAAATGCGTAAAGGTAATTCATTGTGAATTTTTCCTTTAAAAACGTAACAGAAAAGATTGAAAACACAGTAAGCGTTATAACTTCCTGAATTATTTTTAACTGTGCTGTTGTGTAGTACTGACTGCCGAGACGGTTTGCAGGCACCTGAAAGATGTATTCAAAAAACGCAAGTCCCCAGCTCGCAAAAATAACTGCGATTAGTGACGTACTCTTAAACTTTAAGTGTCCGTACCACGCAAATGTCATAAAAATATTTGATATTATAAGCAAAACAATCGGTTTTATCATAATTATCCCTCCGCAGAATATTTTAGCAAAATTTGTAACAAAAAGCAAGTCCTATCTGCGTGCTGTTCTCACTCCGTAAATAATAGAAATTATCGCATAAGGTATCACTAAAAATATACAACACAGGGTCGCAACCGGCGGCAGGAATATACTTATTAAAAACAGAATTCCCATTATTACCGTTTCATAACCTATAAATCTGTTTATCTTTCGTGCTTTTTCGGTATCAACATCATAGTTTTTTATATAGTCAAATTTGGGCATATAGTTGCCTATTACCAAAAACATCGCACCTACGATTAATGCTGCTGATTTTCTTACATCAACATTCCATCCAAGACTATAGCCTAAGGTAATAATCTGTAAAATTATCGTCATTACAGGGATAATCCACTTTGTAACGAGCGAAAACTTTACCCGCTCGCCGTGTTTTTTTGCATTTATGTCGTTTACAAAGCAGCAAAACGCCTGAAGCCCCACCATAAGAACCGGCAGACCAAAGACAACAAAGCCTTTATGAGCGAAATTATCGGGGGTGTTGTTAATATCAAAATGAATTGCCAGAACATCAGGGAGTCTATCCCATAAAGATACACCCAGAAGTATCGGCAACAGGCAAACGATACTTGTAATTATAAAAATTTTCCATTTAAAGAACTTCATCATTTATTTCCTCCTAACATATAAATCCACTTTATAACATCTTCAAAAACTGACGTGTTTAGGCTGTAATATACAAAATTTTTGTACTTTTCTTCTGCGATAAGGTCGGCACTCTTTAGCTTTGCCAAGTGATACGAAACCGTAGCATTCGTTAAATTAAAATGCTCCGCTATATCGCCTGCTGATTTTTTGCCGCCCTTAAGCATTGTCAAAATGTCCCGACGAACGGGGTCCGATATGGCTTTTAGTGTTTCATTTATTCCCATTTTTATCACTTCCTGTCAATCTATTTAGAAAAGTTTCTAAATAGATTGTAGCATTATCTGCTCCTTGTGTCAATAGCTATTTAGATTTTTTTCTAAATAGAAAAACGACAGGCCAAAGCCTGTCGCATTAAACTCGTGTTTTGGGTTTATAATATAAATATTTTAAAACTTTTTTGTGTTCTACACACCATAAATGAACCAAAAATAAATATATGCAGGAATAATTGCAGCTAACGTAAACGGAATACCTATTCTGAAAAAGTCCTTGTTTTTTACTGTATAGCCTGCCTTTCTCAAGATGCCTATTCCTGTGATATTGGCAGAAGCACCGATAGGTGTACAGTTGCCGCCTAAAGTTGCACCGGACAAAAGTCCGAAGTACAAAAGCGTCGGGTTGCTAAAGACATTTAAAAAATAAGCGGTGTAACTACTGCAGTTGCACCGCTTGGTCCATTTTTACGCACTTTTTTCATTACGTATTTCATCCATTAAAGTAAGCAGCTCTTTTTCATCAGGTATGCTGATTGGCCCTGCTGCTA
This sequence comes from uncultured Oscillospiraceae bacterium, assembly GCA_964500095.1. GTDB lineage: Bacteria > Bacillota > Clostridia > UBA1381 > UBA9506 > Congzhengia. Next base: position 1,955 of record CAZCOF010000064.1, on the reverse strand, counting down.
TGAAGTAGATGTCTATTTCAATTCTGCGATCTATAGATTATTTGGTAGGAAGAACAGATGAGTTATCAATTTTGTAGATTCTTAGTGTAAAATTGCGACGTGCCTGTTTTTGCACAAATATATTTAAATTACAATTAAAACACTATATATCATCAAAAAATATTCGCTCTTATAGTAGTTTTGTCATTCTAATCTCGTTCTTATGGTTACAAATCTTTCTCCGTTTTTCCCGTCTAAAATTGTGTAGGACGTATTGCTGTCATATTCTGTCACTACCATTATCGGCACATCTAAAGACTTTTTAATCATTATAAAGATTTCGCCTCTATTGGCTTCTTCTGCCATTGACGCCTTGCTCGGTGTAAGTCCTAAATCCATCCCCGTCATAACATATCCGTGCGGATATCCGCCTTTTCTCTCTGCGACTACTCCATAACCTAAAGCACAAACTACCATTTTTATTGCCTGCTGATATGTGACATTCTCATCAGGCAGGAACGTTCCGTCGCCCATTCCGTTAATTATACCAAAAGCCGCCGCTCGTGAAATGAAACTGTATGCCCAATGGTCGCTTGACACATCGCTGAATTCTGCGATTGCATCACCTGGCGTCAAACCCAGCATAAGCACTAACATCTTTGCCATTTCAGCCCGTGTGATATTGCCATCTACTGCAATCTCACCCAAATAATTCCTTGCATCCACTATACCGTATTTTTCAAGCTCACGTGCTGCCATTTCTTTTTCACTTTTGGCAAAAACTCCTGTTGACATAGATAAAAACAATACTGCTGACAACAAAATACTGATGATTTTTTTCATAATTTTTCTCTCCTTTGTATTTTATGTTACATTATGTAACATAATTATTGTAACAAATTGTTACAATAAAGTCAAGGAGTGATTGTATGATAGGTTTAAAAATTATGAGAAAAGAAAAAAATTTAAGTCAGCTTAAAGTCGCTATGGACCTGCATATCTCGCGTGAAGCCCTTTCGCACTACGAAAACGGCAAACGCGAACCAAGCCTTGATATGCTCAATAAAATGTCCAAATATTTTAATGTTTCAATAGATTATTTGATTAACGGAAAAGAGTTTGAGAAAAGATAAAAAGCAACTTTCTCCGTAGCCATATACGTCAAAGTTGCTTTTTATCGTGCTATTAATTCTTTTTGATTTTTTTGTTTCTTTTTACTTTGTTCTGCATATTCTAAACAAGTTATAACAATTTTCATCCGCAAAACCGGGATCAGATTTGTAATATCTAACAGGGTCTTATTGTTTGAAACTATTAAAACTTGATTTCCGTTTCCGATATAGTTATCATCGTGAAAATACGCAATATCTATGTTAAAATACTCTGCTATGTTACATAATAATTCAAAAGGCGGTTGCCGTTTTCCAGTCTCATAGTTGCATATTGCAGTTCTTGAGTAATGAAATATGTTACCGAATTGTTCCTGTGTTAAATTGTGAACTTCTCTTAAAGTTTTAATTTTTTCACCTATGCTTACTCGCAATGCTGATAATCTCCTTGATGTCATTTTCCGTCTCTTTTGACGGAAACATATTATCAGCATTTTTGACCACAAACAACACTTTGAGACCATTTGAAACATTTTCACAGCAAATGTGACATTTTTAAATTTGGTATAGGCAAAAAGATATTAGAAATATCTTAGACAAAAAAACATAGAGATATTTATGTCTTTTGTCGATATGCAAACTTTGTTTGCTCGATATTTTTGTTTTCACAAAATATATATTTTTTCGTTTTGCTCAAAACTCGATATAATATAAATCTCGTCGCGTCAGCGACATATTGAGTAATTTATGACATACTTAGCACACCCAGTCAGTAAAACGCATAGTTGTTATCGTGCCGTTGACACGAACCAAATAGAAAAGAAAAAGATAAGAGCCTATGCCTTTGGCATAAGCTCATATCTTTGG
>CAZCOF010000063.1:0-9219 GCA_964500095.1 uncultured Oscillospiraceae bacterium | reverse complement strand
TGTTGTACAGATAGAACCGGGTCCGATACCAACCTTAACAGCATCAGCACCTGCCTTGATTAAATCTTCGGCGGCTTCGCCTGTTGCGATGTTGCCTGCGATTAATGAAATGTGCGGGAATGTCTTTTTAACAAGCTTTACAGCTTCTAATATATTTTTGCTGTGACCGTGAGCAGAATCTAATACAAAAGCGTCAACCTGAGCATCAGCCAAAGCACCAGCACGCTCCAAAATGTCCTTTGTAACACCGATAGCTGCAGCTACTAACAATCTTCCGTTAGAGTCTTTTGCCGCATTTGGGTATTTTACACTTTTTTCTATATCTTTAATTGTGATTAAGCCTTTTAACCCACCCTTTTTGTCAACTATAGGGAGCTTTTCAATCTTGTGGCGACGTAAAATCTGCTGTGCTTCATCTAAAGTTGTACCTTCAGGTGCAACAATTAAGTTTTCTTTTGTCATAACTTCGCCGATTTTTCTTGAAAAATCTTCTTCAAATCTTAGGTCACGATTTGTTATAATACCGATTAATTTTCCGTCTTCGCAAATCGGTACACCTGAGATTTTATATTTTCCCATCAGCTTGTCCGCTTCTTCTAATGTATGGTCAGGAGAAAGATAGAACGGGTCAGTAATAATTCCGTGTTCTGAACGCTTAACCTTGTCAACTTCTGTAGCCTGAGCTTCAATTGTCATATTTTTATGAATTACACCGATACCGCCTTCGCGTGCAACAGCTATAGCCATAGCCGATTCTGTAACCGTATCCATAGCAGCACTCATAAGCGGAATATTTAGTGTAATATTCTTTGTAAGACGAGTTTTTAAGTTAATCATATCAGGTGTAACCTCTGATTTTTGAGGTACTAACAACACATCATCAAAAGTAAGTCCTTCTTTAATTACTTTGTTCATTTTTGTCCATAGCCTTTCTGCCCACATAATTTAATTTCTGGCACGCTCACCGCGGGCGGGTAAGACGCAAAAACGGAATTTAAGCCAAATGTTTTGTATGTAATAAATACAGCGTTGCTTATTTTACCTATTTTAATTAGTATAACAAATTTCAGGCAGTAAATCAAGCCAAAATTTCGTGAAATTTAAAATTAAAGTAATTGTAATTAATTATTCATATTACTGTGATACAATAAACTAAATATATCTGTTTGTGGGGTGAGATTATGGAGCTTTTGTCCCCTGCGGGAAATTACGAAAATTTAATAAGTGCAGTTCGTACCGGAGCTGACGCTGTATATATCGGCGGGTCGGCATTTTCTGCAAGGCGCAATGCGAAGAATTTTACTGACGATGAAATCTCGCGTGCTGCTGACTTTTGTCATTTACACGGTGTAAAGCTTTATGTTGCCGTAAATATTTTAATTAAAGAATCTGAGATGGACAAGGCATTATCGTACGTCAAATTTTTGATAAAATCAGGCGTTGACGGTATAATAATACAGGATTTGGGGCTAATGACTCTGGTACGCAAAATGTCACCCGAAATCTTTATAAACGCATCAACGCAGATGAGTATAGGCTCTTATCGTGGGGTAAACCTTGCAAAAAAATTAGGTGCAAACCGTGTGGTTTTGGCACGTGAGCTTGGAATGGATGAAATAAAAGCGATTAAAGAAAAAACCGATATAGAATTAGAAACTTTCGTTCACGGTGCACTCTGTATGTCGTGGTCGGGACAGTGCTTAATGTCATCTGTAATCGGCGGGCGGTCGGGAAATCGCGGACTTTGTGCTCAGCCTTGCAGACTGAATTATACACTTTTATCAGATGGGAAAAAGGTGAGCGAAAATCTGCCGCTGCTGTCTTTAAAGGATATTTGCTTAGCCGATAAGTTGTCCGAGCTCTCAGGCAGTGCAGACTCTTTAAAAATAGAAGGGCGAATGAAATCAAAAGAATATACAGCTTCGGTTACAGCTTTGTATAAAAAGGCAATTATGGGAAAAATAACACAGGATGAGATAGATAAAACCCTGTCTTTTTTTTCTCGCGGCGGAAGTACGTGTGGCTATTTTAACGGAAGACAGTTTGATAAAATGATGGACTATGAAGTATCGGGCAAGGTGTCAGCCCAACGTACTGATGTTGCAGCATTGAATGAAGAAGATTTGTCAAAGCGGTTTGGCATTTCTATGGTTTTAACCGCTGAAGTTGGAGAAAAGGTGTCACTTAAAGCTGACGCTCGCGGTTTTAGTGTTGAAGTTTTCGGAGATGTTTTAGAAGTTGCAAGAAAGGATTTTGATGAAAACCGTATAGAAGAACAGCTAAAAAAGCTCGGCGATACGGCATTTTCGGCTGAAAATATAAAAATAGCACACAAGGGCAATCCGTTTTTGCCGATTTCTTCTGTCAATGCACTAAGACGCGAGGCTTGTTTTAAGTTAGAGCAAAAGATTTGCGAGTCTTACAAAAAAGGTGTAAACAGTATAAAGCTACCTGAAAAAAAATACCGCCGACGCGGCGTGCCAAAGCTTGTTATCGAAGTATCGACAAAGGAGCAATTAGATGCTGCACGCTCAATGGGTGATTTTGAAATCGTAACGGGCTACGAGCTTTCAAAGACTGTTGATACAAACTTTACTATGTGTCCTTCGGTAGACAAAGAAGGAGAAGAAAGAGGCATTTGTGCAAAAAAAATTATGGTACAAAACATCGGTCAAATTGATGATAAAAAAGAACTTTACGGCGGAGAAAAATTGAATATTACAAATTCATATTCGTGTGCTGTAGCACAAGAGTTAGGTCTTAAACGTGTGACGCTATCGCCCGAACTCAATATAAAAGAAATAAAAGAAATTACAAACAATACAGATATCGAAACAGAAGTTATAGCCTACGGACATCTCCCATTAATGGTTATTGAAAATTGCGTTATAAAATCACAGGGGCATTGCACGAAATCGGGAGGAACATTCGAGCTTTTGGACAGAAAGGGCGAAAAATTCCCCGTTATATGTGAAAATTGTAAAAATATTTTACTAAACAGCGTACCGATATATTTGGCAGACAAGGCGGAAGATTTATTGTCATTAAATGTTGATGCAATCAGGTTAAAATTCACAAAAGAAGACAAAAAAATGACAAAAGACGTAATAAAAGCATACGTTGATGCACTTTCATCTAAAACTCCAAAGGGCGTATTTTCTAAAATAACACGCGGACATTTTTATCGCGGTGTTGAATAAATAGTAAAAAAACTCACAAAATATGGAATGGAGAAATACATTATGGACATTATTTTAGCTTCGGCTTCCCCGAGAAGAAAAGAAATTTTATCGCTTTTAGATATACCGTTTAAAATTATGGTAAGCGATGCGGATGAGTCAGTTGACATATCGCTTCCGCCGTATTTTATAGCGGAAACCTTATCTTTGAAAAAAGCGGCATCAGTAGCTAAAAACGTGCAAAATCACGCACTCATAATAGGAGCTGACACAATAGTTTATGACGGCGGCAAAATTTTGGGAAAGCCAAAAGACGACATCGATGCTTTTAATATCTTAAAGTCGTTATCGGGCAAATGGCACAGCGTAATCTCAGGCGTGACGGTTTTAGATAATAAAAGTGCAAAATCAGAGAGCTTTTATGCAGAAACAAAGGTAAAATTTGCACATCTTTCCGATGATGAAATAAATGAATACATCAAAACGAAAGAGCCGAATGACAAAGCAGGTGCATACGGCATACAGGGTCGAGGGGCACGCTTTATAGAAAAAATCGACGGAGATTACTTTAACGTTGTAGGGCTGCCCTTACAAAAACTATATACAGTATTAAAAAAAGAATTTAACATATTTTAAAACGTTGCGCTTTACATATTTTTAGGAGGGAAAGTATGTCAAAGCGCATTAGTATTGATATAGGAACAAAAAACACAAAAATAGCAGAGCAAAATGCAGGTGTTATAATATCTGAGCCGTCCTTAGTGGCGAAAAACCTAAAAACAGGACAGTTAATTGCAGTCGGAAACGAAGTAGGCAATCTTTTGGGAAAAACTCCAAAGGACATAGGCGTTATCTCGCCTGTAAAGGGCGGGGTAATAGCAGACTTTGACGCAGCAGCTCTAATGCTTAAAACATTTATTGAAAAGAGCTTTCCGAAAGGAATAATGCGACCGAAAGCTATAATATGTGTACCGTACGGCATCACAGATGTAGAAGAAAAGGTGCTGATAGAGTGTATTTCCCGAGCAAATGTCAAATGTGACTACACGTTTGAGATGGCAATCGCCTCTTTAATTGGCTCAGACAAAGAGATAGAAGAGCCTTCGGGAAATATGATTTTAGACATAGGTGCAGGAAAGGTTTGTGCTTCGTGTGTGTCGTTCGGCGGGATTGTTTCGGCTACAAATTACATCGGCGGCACGGACAAAATGGACTCAGCAATTATTGATTACGTCAAGAAAAATTACGGGGTAAAAATCGGTAAAAAAACAGCAGAAGAAATAAAAATAAAAATTGGAAATTGCTTCGGTGGTGATGACTCATTTTCAGCAGTAGGCAGAGATGAAGTGTCGGGACTACCAAAGGAAGTATCGGTTACAGGTGATGATGTTTTTTGTGCTATATCAGACGAATTAAAAGAGATAGTAAATGTCATAAAAGCAACCTTAGAAAGCACACCCGCAGAGCTTATATATGACATAACAAATCAGGGGATATGTCTTTCGGGCGGGGGAGCGTACCTTTCGGGGCTTGAAAAATTTATCGAAGAAAACGTGGGGATTTCAGCATACCTGTCAAAAAATCCGATTGAATGTGCGGCACTCGGTGCCTGTACTCATTTGCTTCAGGGTCTGAGCCGATGAAGAAAAGCGGAATTTTTGTTTTTGTATTTACGTTTGTTGTGGTAATCTGTGCTTTTTTGCTAAGAACGCAATATGTGAATTTTTCTAAAAATCTGTTCGGAAAAGTTACATCAGCAATAGAAAGCTGTGCAGATGGTTTTTATCAAATATTTAACAACTCTCGACTTTTAGAAGAAAACGAACAGTTAAAAATCAAGCTTTCAAAAGAGAAGTCATACGAAATTGAAAATAAACTCATAAAGCAGGAAAACGAGAATTTAAGAAAGCTTTTAAGCCTATCGAAAAAAGTGCCTTATAAAAATAAAACATCAGCAAACGTGGTAGGACTTGCTACTCTGGAAAAGTTTTACTTAATAGCGGACAAAGGAAAAAACGACGGCGTAAAAGTGGGTGATGTCGTACTCTGGGGCGATGCGTTGGTTGGAAAAGTAAGCGAAAGTTTTTTAGATATTTCGTTTGTTACACCGATTACGGCTCCCGATACGGCTGTCGGCATAAAAAACGAAGAAGAAGACGCAGGGCTGATTTTGGGAAAACCTTCACTTTATAAGAAGAATATGTGCAGCCTTTCGTTTTTTTCAAATACTGCAAAAATTTCAGTCGGAAAAAACGTTGTAACATCGGGCTTGTCAGACATATATCCCGACGGAATACTTGTAGGAAAAATTCAAAAAGAAGACGGCGGATGGGTCATAAAGACAGAAGTGGATTTTTTTAAAATCCGCACAATAGAGATAGTATTCTCGGGGTAGTCGTGTATGAAACAGGTTTTAAAATATACATTTTTTTCTTTTTTTTTACTCTTGTGCGTTTTTTTAGACGGCTGTTTTTTTAAAGGTTTTCGTCTCTCATTTGTTATTTGTATGTGTTTTTCGCTTTATAATAAAAAGACCGAAGCTCATATCATCAGTGCTCTTTGCGGACTTTTGTATGATTTTGTGTTTTTTACGTTGCCTTACTTTTCTTTAACATACCTTTACATATCCTTAGGATGTGTGTGGTGTGCCGAGATGTTTTTGGGACTCAACTATAAAAAAGTGTTTTTAATCGGATTTTTTTCAAATGCGGTATTTTTTCTACTTTGCTATTTAATAAATTTAATTGCGTATGCAGAGCTTTTTTGGTATTTTAATGACTTGCTTTTTGCACTTTTTAACACTTTTTTGGCGGGTCTTTTATCACCGCTTATTTACTTTTATTTTAAGAGGTTAAAATTTTGAAAAATAAAAAGAAATTGAGCCGTTTTTTTGTTTTATATATTTTTGCAGGAGCGTTTTTTTTGCTGATTACAGGAAGAATTTTGTATCTTCAAGCTGTAAAAAGCAGCGAGTCAAATAAAACTGTAGAAAGTATGCTCTCGTTAACGGAAAAATCGCCTGCACCAAGAGGCGAAATTTTTGACAGAAACGGAATAAAGCTTGCTACAAATCGGGAAGGTTACATTGTTTTGGTTAAAGGCGGCGACGATTTGTCTTTAGAAACCACGCTGAAAAATCTGGCACAAATTTCCGATACTTCCTATGATGAGCTTGAAAAAGAGCTAAAAGAGCAGGGTTTTTCGTATAATAATCCGTTTGTTTTTTCAGAAGATGCGGATGCAAAAATAATTACAAAAATTAAAGAATCGCCCGATAAATTCCCTTGTGTTGAAATTTTAACCGCACCCGTAAGAGAGTATTTTTATCCTGATACTGCGGTGCACTTACTCGGAAGATGCGGAGTGATAAGTAAAGAGGAGTTTGAAAAGTTATCAGGATACGCGCGTGATGATACAATAGGAAAACAAGGTGCGGAAAAAGCCTTTGAAGATATTTTACGCGGGACAGACGGCGTTCGTGCAAAAGAAAAGTATACAAACAAAACAACAAAAAAATTTTTAAAAGACACAGAGCCGCTATCCGGAAAAAATATATTTTTAACGATTGATTTAAATCTTCAAAAAGCAGCAGAAGACGCACTTGGTGATGTAATAAAAAACAGCAGCGGTGCCGTAGGCGGTGCTGTTGTTGTGTCTTCTGTAAATTCAGGTGAAGTGTTAGCAATTGCATCAAACCCTGATTATAATTTAGATGAATTTAATAAAAATTACAAAGAACTGTCAAAAGATAAAAACAAGCCGTTTTTTAACAGAAGCTTATCAGGACTTTATGAACCCGGCTCGACCTTTAAACCCATAACTGCGATTGCAGCGTTAGAGTCAGGCGAGCTTTCTCACGCAGAAACGATTAAAACATTGGGAAAATATGAATATTACGACAGAGTTTTTAAATGCAATATCTATCGCGAAAAGGGAAAAACTCACGGGAAAATCGATGTTACTGAAGCATTGGGGGTTTCTTGCAATTACTTTTTTTATGAGCTTGGAAAAAGAGTCGGTATTGATAAAATTTCTGATTTAGCAAAGGATTTCGGACTTGGCAGTGCTACGGGAATTGAGCTTACGCAAGAAGAAGCAATCGGCACAATCGCAACACCCAAAAACCGAAAAGAACACGGCGGCTACTGGTACGCAGGTGATACCTTGCAAGCCGCAATAGGTCAAAGCGACAACCGTTTTACGCCGATTGCACTTTGTAATTATGCCGCCACGCTTGCAAACGGCGGAACGCTTTATGCTGCTCACGTATTAAAGGGCATACAGGACAATGACGGAAAAATATCATATACCGAGCCAAAAATTATAAATTCACTTGACATTTTACCAAAAACGATGCAAACTATAAGAGAAGGAATGTTTTTAGTAACAAAGTCGGGAACGGCAAAGGATGTGTTTTCTGATTTTTTAATAGAAATAGCAGGAAAAACGGGAACAGCACAGGTAAATAAACGTACAAACGGACTCTTTATAGGTTATGCACCGATTAATAATCCCGAAATTGCCTTTTGTGTTGTTGTAGAAGGCGGTGCGTCGGGGAACCAGGCGGCAAACGTTGCAAAGAGAGTTTTAACGGAATATTTTAACGAAGATAAGAAAGGAAACTGATTATGATAGCTATAAAAGGCTCACCTAAGGGAATAATGGTTTTAATAGATGAAGAAAGTGTAGATGTTGCATCAACAGAGTTAAAAGCAAAGCTTGATGAGAGTGCTGAATTTTTTAACGAAGAAGAGCTTGAAGTCTTTATGACCAGCACAACGCTCACTGAAGCTGAAGTGTATTCTTTGCGCCCGTTGGTAGAAGAAGGGTTAAAAAATACAAAGGTAGTATTTATTGAGCATACACCTAAGCTTTTGCCTAAGCAACATTCAATCTTAGACGAGCTGGGTGACGATGAAGGTATATCGAAATTCGTGCGAAAAACTGTAGAATCAGGCGAGATTTTGGAGTCTTCGCATAATTTAATTATAATTGGTGATGTCAAGCAGGGTGCGGTTGTACGCTCTTTGGCAAATATATTTATTTTGGGTTCGCTTTACGGTACGGCAGCTGCGGGTGTCGGCGGAAAAACCGACTCTGTTATAGTTGCAATGCGTCTTATGGCAGAAAAAATTGAGATTGCAGATGTATCGACAACAATAAAGCAGAGCCCTATAAAGAAGTTCCTGCCGGGAGTTCCTGAAATTGCATATCTTTTGGGCGATGAAATTAAAATTGAGCAGTATACATAAATGAACATTTTTTAAAATTTTGGTTGTTTTTGTAAAAAAATATAGACTTGGGAAAAAAAATATGCTATACTGTGAGTAGAGTAATCAGGTTTTAAGGAGTGATATATTTGAACATCGCATTAATAGCACACGATAAGAAAAAGGAGCTTATGATACAGTTTTGTATTGCATATAAAGGTATTTTAGAAAAGCATATGCTGTGTGCCACAGGCACAACGGGCGGACTTATTGCAGATGCAACAGGTTTAAATGTGCATAGATTTTTATCAGGTCCTCAAGGCGGCGACCAGCAGATTGGTGCACGTATTGCTTATAATGAGATTGACCTTGTGCTCTTTTTCAGAGACCCGTTGACAGCACAGCCGCACGAACCTGATGTTTCGGCACTTTTGCGTTTGTGTGACGTACACAATGTGCCGCTTGCTACAAATGCCGCAACAGCCGAAGTTTTGGTTCGCGGACTTGAGCGTGGAGATTTAGACTGGAGAGATATTGTAAATCCAAAAAAGTAAATAATTATTAAAAAAATTAAATAAAGAGTCCGCATAAAGTGTTGATGGTGCTGTTTGGGTGCCATTGGTGAAAAGGGAACACGGTCAGAATCCGTGACGAGAACTGTCGCCGTATACATCGAATGTTTTTATGCCCGTCGGCGAAAGCCGGTCATTGGGAAACTGAGAAGGCAGGGTATAAAAATGATAAGCTTTAGCTTTATATGATGTGAGTCGGAAGACCTGCTTTATAGTCATTGCATTATGTGATGATTTTTTTGTGTTTTTACACAATTG
>CAZCOF010000062.1:0-9238 GCA_964500095.1 uncultured Oscillospiraceae bacterium | reverse complement strand
CAAAGAAGAAGTCAGCTTTATATACAAAACTCATCCTGTGTCCTTTATTTTTTTGATGGGATTTGACTCTTTGGCAGAAGCAAAGTATGCAGTTTATGCAACGAAAGAAGTGTGTGATTTACCAATTTGTCTCTGTCTTGATTTTGGCGATAATGATAAGTTAGCAGACGGCTGTGATATACCTGCTGCTGTGATTACCTTGCAGAGCTTAGGAATAAGTGCATTGGGCTTTTCAGGAGATAATCCCGATGCTGTATATGATGTTTTGCTTTCCGCAAAAGAGTTTGCATCGGTTCCGCTTTTTGCAGTTCCTGATGCCAACGAATATATTGCACCGTTTGAATTTTCTGAGTATGCCAATGATTTTGTAAACAACAAGTGTGTTATGTTTGCAGGCGGCAGGGGTACTGATGCGAAATTTACGGCAGAAATCGCAAATGAACTGTGGCAACTGCAGCCGTTTATGCCTGATTTCCCTACTGTAAATGCGATTTGCGGAAAAAACAGTATTCTTTTTATGGATTTTGAAAACAATGTTATAAGCAAAAATAAAGAGCTTATCGAGATAGATTTAGAAGGTCTAAAAAACGAAACTGAAGTAGACGAGATGATTTTAAAAATAAAAAAAGCAAACTATCCGCCCGTTTGTTTTAAATCAAAAGAATTGGGAATCTTAGAAAGAGCTATCAAGATTTATCCGGGAAGAGTAGCGATAAAATCAGACGAATACGGTGAAATTGCAGCCAAAGAATACGGAGCAATAATTTTAAACCAAGGAGAAGAGTAGTATGTACCCACTTCCTATTGCAAAATTAATAGAAGAATTTTTAAAATTACCCGGTATCGGCAAGCGTTCTGCAGAAAGACTGGCTTTTCATATTTTAAAGCAACCTATCGAATCTGCCGAGCGATTTTCAAACGCGTTAATTGACGCTAAAAAAAAGATAACTTTTTGTCCTGTTTGCCAGTCTTTAACAGATACGACACCGTGTTCAATTTGTTCTGATTCCAAGCGTGACCATTCGCTGATATGTGTGGTAGAAAACCCAAAAGATATACTCGCAATGGAAAAAACAAAAGAATTTAAAGGTGTTTATCACGTTTTGCACGGCGTTATTTCTCCTATCGACGGAATTGGTCCTGATGATATAAAAATTAAAGAGCTTTTAGTAAGAACCAAGGATAACGACGTAAAAGAAATAATTATGGCAACAAACCCTTCCATAGAAGGGGAAGCAACTGCTATGTATATCTCAAATTTATTTAAAAACTTTGGTATAAAAGTAACGAGAATCGCTCACGGACTTCCTGTCGGCGGAGAACTTGAATATGCTGATGAAATAACGCTTACTAAAGCGTTAGAAGGAAGACACGAGATTTAAAGAGGTACGGTATGGAAATTTTCCCAAACGAAGTAATTGAAGATTTAGACGAAGGATTTAAGATTATCCAGAATAAAACTATGTTTTGTTATGGTACGGATGCTGCTGTACTTTCGAAATTTATTGTTGCTAAACCAAAAGAAAAGCTTATTGATTTATGCAGCGGAAACGGAATTATACCGATTTTGTTGTGTAAATATACACGTTGCAATGATATAAAAGCTTTGGAAATTCAAAAAGAAGTTGCAGAGCTTGCAAAAAGAAGTGTAAAGCTTAACAACTTAACAGATAGAATAGAGATTATAGAAGGCGATTTGCGTAACGTGAAGCAAAATTTCGATTGCGGAAGCTTTGATGTTGTAACCTGCAATCCGCCTTATATGCCGATCGGTACAGGAAAAATCAATCTATGCGACAGCGTAAACATAGCACGTCATGAGATAATGTGCACTTTAGAAGATGTAATTGAATCAGCCGCCTATTTAGTAAAAAACGGCGGTAGATTTTATATGGTACACAGGGCAGAAAGGTTATCTGATATTATATATTTGATGAAATGCAACAATCTTGAGCCTAAAAGACTTACTATGGTAACAGCAAATCCTGAAGCTGTGCCGTCGTTAGTATTGATAGAAGCACAAAAAGACAGAAAAAGCGGTCTTAATGTAACTCGACCAATTTATGTAAATGCGGAGGTATAAATGAACGAAAATTACGGCGTTTTATATTTAGTTGCTACACCTATCGGAAATCTTGAAGATATTACATACAGGGCGTTAAAGGTTTTAAATGAAGTCGATTTTATAGCAGCTGAAGATACAAGACACACATTAAAATTACTCAATCATTTTAATATTCAAAAGCCGATGATAAGTTACTACGAACATAATATAAGAGAACGCGGCGAAAAAATCATCGCAAAGCTAAAAGACGGAAAAACGGCAGCGTTGGTTTCTGATGCAGGAACTCCGGCAATTTCCGACCCGGGCGAAGATTTGGTTAAGTTGTGCGTTGAAGAAGGGATAAAGGTTATACCGATTCCCGGCTGTGTTGCAGCAATTAATGCACTTATTTGTTCAGGCATCTCAACCAAGAGATTTTCGTTTGAGGGATTTTTAAGCGTTAATAAAAAGAGCAGAATAGACCACTTAGAAGCTGTAAAGGATTCTACCTATACACTCATTTTTTACGAAGCACCGCATAAGCTTTTGAATACATTGGGCGATATGTTAAAATATTTTGGAAACAGAAAAATAACCGTTGCCAGAGAGCTTACGAAAAAGTTTGAAGAATTTTTGTATACTGATTTAGAAAATGCAATTGCACATTTTACCGAGAATAACCCAAAAGGTGAGTTCGTTTTAATTATAGAGGGTGCAAATGAAGATGAAAAACAATCGCCGTTTGATAATATGACGATTTTAGAGCATATTAATTATTATACAGAGTCTGGTATGGATAAAAAAGAAGCTATAAAAAAAGTAGCAAAAGACAGAAATATCCCAAAAAGAGAAGTATATACCGAAACTATCAAGGAGAATTGTGATGAATAGTGTTAAATGTTTTAATATAAAGCAGGGTATTAATCTATATTACATCCCCAAAAGTCAGTTTAAGACAAATTATATAAGTATTAATATTCATAATGAATTAAATAAAGAAACAGCATCACTATGTGCACTATTAAGTGATGTTTTAGGCAGGGGTTCAAAAAAACACCCGACGGAGACAGCAATTTCTGAGTATATGCAAAAGCTTTACGGAACATCCTTTAAGTCAGATATAAAAAGAAAAGGCGTAGACCAGATACTTTCCATTGCAGCAACATCTGTAAATGATAAATTTTTGCCTGAAAACGAAGCTATTTTTAACGAAGTTTTAGAGTTTTTGTTTGATATGCTTTTAGAACCTTTAACTTCAAACGGAACTTTTTGCGATACTTATGTCAATCAGGAAAAAGTAAATCTTATAAACGACATAGAAGCGATGATAAATGACAAAAGAACGTATTCTGTATGGCGCTTAACTGAGCTTATGTTTAATAACAAGCCATATTCTGTATACGAACTCGGCGACAAAGAGCAGGTAGAAAAAATAACGCCTGAGTCACTTTATAATTTTTATTGCGATATGTTAAAAAAATCTCCGATAGACATTTTTGTAGTCGGCGATGTGAATGTTAGTGAAGTTTTGTCCTGCTGTGAAAAAAGACTAAAAGACATCAATCCTGAAAATCACACATATCCGATTGCTGAGTTGTACAATGAATCTCTTTTAGAAAAAGAGATAACAGAGTGCTTTGACGTTACACAGGCGAAACTCTGTATGGGATATAAAACATCTACACCCTGTACTGATGACGATTATGTAAAGCTTATGGTCGCTAACGGAATTTTAGGCGGCGGAGCACATAGTAAGTTGTTTAACGAAGTACGAGAAAAACTAAGCCTTGCGTATTATGCAGGCTCAAGACTCGGTCGCTTTAACGGCACTATGATTGTTTCTGCAGGTATAGAAAGCAAAAATAAAGATTTGGCAGTAAACGAAATAAAAGCACAGGTCGAACTTTTAAAACAGGGTAAATTTACCGAAGAAGAGTTTGTTGCAACGATTAAAAATATTACAAACTCAATTAAAACATTAGGTGACAGCATCGGTTATCTTTCTGATTATTATTTGGGAAATGCTGTTACGAATACGCTTTTAAGCCCTGAAGAATTTGTAGAAAAAATCGAAAATGTAACTCGCGAAGATGTAATAAGCGTCGCCCAAAAACTCAAACTTGAAATGATATATTTCCTTACAGGAAAAGAAAGTGAGGAAAAATAATGAATTTTACAAAAACTTACTATGAAACATTTGATGAAACTTTATATTTCGGCACTCATAAAAGCGGTCTTAGAGTTTACGTTATCCCAAAAGAAGGATACAGCAAATGCTACGCTGTAATAGGTACTCAATTTGGCTCTATAGACAGTGTTTTTACAGTTGCGGGAGAAAGCGAGCAGACAGTATTACCCGATGGCATAGCACACTTTTTGGAGCACAAAATGTTTGAACAACCCGACGGTGGTAATGTTTTTGGCGAATTTGCAAAATTCGGTGCAAACGCAAATGCTTTTACAAGCTTTAATATGACAGCATATTTGTACGAATGTACGGAAGCACCCATTGAAAACTTAAAAATCTTATTAGACTATGTTTCAAAACCATATTTTACAGACGAAAACATCGAAAAAGAGCAGGGGATTATTGGTCAGGAAATCAAAATGTACGATGATGACCCTGAGTGGAAGTGTGCTATTAATATGCTTTCTGCAATGTATGAAAATCATCCTGTTAAAAGCGACATAGCGGGTTCGGTTGAGTCAATTGCTAAAATAAACAAAGAATTGCTCTATAAATGCTATGACAATTTTTACAATATGGCAAATATGATATTGTTTGTTATTGGTGATATAGATGTACAAAGCGTTGGTAATTGTGTTGACGAGACGATTAAAGATTATAAAATCTTAGAAAATCTTCCTGCAAGAGATTATGGTGCAGAACCTGCGGCGGTGAGCGAAAGCACAGTTTGTGAAAATATGGACGTTTCTGTTACTTCGTTTATACTGGGATATAAAGATACCGATACTGGCTATGATGGAGCAAAACTATTAAAAAAAGCTACCGAGTATTCTATAATTTTGGAATTAGCCTTTGGAAAAACAAGTGATATTTACAACGAATTGGTGGAAAAAGGGCTTATTATGGGATTTTTGGACTTTGATGCAGAGTGCGAGCCGAGTTATAGCCATATAACAATCTCAGGCGAAAGCAATGAACCTGAAAAGGTGAGAGAAATTACATTTAAAGGAATCGAAAAATTAAAAAAATCAGGAATTAAAAAAGCTGATATCGAAAGATTAAAGAAAGCATATCACGGCAGATTTATAAAGCAGTTTGACCATATATCGTCTGTAGCTCACGCATTTTTATCTAATACTTTTAACAACATCGGTCTGTTTGATTATGTTGATGTTATTCAAAGCATAACAGAAGAAGATGTAAATAAAAGACTCAGAGAAAATTTTGATGAGAATTTATCAGTTCTTTCGATTATAAAACCAAAAAGACAGTAAAAGGTACGTGATTTTATGACAAATATAATTTCTTTTCCCGGACTCAACATCGGACCATTTACAATTTGCGAAAGTTTTTCTTTGTTTGGTCTTAACATTCATTTATACGGCTTAATTATAGGAATAGGAATTTTGTGTGCATATTTATACGCTATAAAAACCTGTAAAAAGCATACCCTTACACAGGATAACATTACAGATATATTGCTTTACGGACTTCCGTCGGCTATTATTTGTGCAAGGTTATATTATGTATTGTTTGAGCTTGATCAGTTTAAGAATTTTTGGGATATATTTAAAATTTGGAACGGCGGAATAGCGATTTACGGTGCTATTATCGGTGCTGTGATTTCAACATACGTTTATTGCAGAGTAAAAAAAATAAATGTCTTTTCTGCATTTGATATAGGTGCGATAGGGTTATTGATAGGCCAGATATTCGGAAGATGGGGAAATTTTGTAAATGCCGAAGCTTTCGGTGCACCCACAGAACTTATCTGGGGTATGCAAATTGAAAATATAAGCTCAGAAATTTCGTTTCACCCTACATTTTTGTATGAGTCTTTGTGGAATTTAGGTGTGCTTACGATTTTGCTCATAAGACGCGATAGACGGGCATTTGAAGGAGAACTGTTCTTTTTGTATATAACTCTGTACGGTTTGGGGAGATTCTGGATTGAGGGTTTAAGAATGGATAGCTTATATTTAGGTTCTATTCGTATTTCACAACTAGTTGCAGCACTTTGTGTTATTTTTGGAATAACCGTTATAATTTTAAAAAGAAAAAAACTAAAAAAAACGACTTAGCAAGTCGTTTTTTTTAATAATCTAAAGTTACTGCAGTATTATCCTTAAACACATTTTCGAATATAGTTTTAAATCGTTCAACAGACACTTTTCCATCATACTGTGCAACACCGTGTGTTGATGCCAATTCATCAGTGTAGTCTTTAAGCGGATATACTCTAAAACCCCTTGAATTTACGTTGTAGTGGGTAACAGTAGGCATTACTGAAGCTTCTTTTATAAATACATTTCCGTCGCCTTTTGAGTAAATTTTGACGTTTGCCATAATTCCTAAAAGATTAGCCGCTTCCTTTTGACGTGATACATAGTTTCCTAACGAATAAAAAACAAGTGTGCGATTACCGTTTTCTGCTTCAATCCATTTAACAGGCTGAATAACGTGCGGATGTGACCCCATTATCAAATCAGCTCCGTTTTCGCACATTAAAGTTGCGAGTTTAGTTTGCTCTTTACTTTCCGTAAAATGATATTCAATGCCCCAATGCATAAAAACAATTGTGAAATCGGCATTGTTTTCAGCATAAGTTAAATCGCTTATTATCTTTTCTTCATCAACTGTATTTACTAAGTATTCTTTATTTTTCGGCAGGGGAATACCATTTGTGCTGTCTGTGTAATTTAGGAGTGCAAATTTTATTCCGTTTTTTTCATAAAATCGAACTTCATTTTGTTTTTCTTGTGATTCATTTATTCCCAATACTGTGATTTCGGGATGGTTTTTCCAGTATTCTATTGTATTTTCGACACCTTTTGAGCCTTTATCAAGCGTATGGTTAGTTGCATGGAGTACCACATCAAAGCCTGCGTTTTTTATAGCATCACCCACAGCCTGCGGTGTATTAAACATAGGGTAGCCCGAATATCCAAGTTCTTTTCCGCCTAAGACGGTTTCTTGTACAATAACAGATATATCTGCATTTTTAAAATAAATACCCATATTTTCATACAAGCTGTCAAAATTATGCGTTCCGTCAGGCTGTTCGCCACCTTTAATAAGTGGTATATGTAAAAGATTGTCTCCAACCATAACAAAAGATACTTCAGATGGGGTTAGTGTAACTTCTTCGATTTTATTTACAACTGCAACTCCGGTGTTTGTATGGTGTAAAAAGTAGGATGTTAAAATTCCCGCAAGAATTACTATGACAGTTATGATTAAAACAACCGCTGTCAGCTTTATCGCTTTTATTCTTTTTTCTCTTCTTATTTCAGAATATCTGCGCACAGATTTACTCCTTTTTGGCGATTATAACCCTGTTTAATCCAGACAAATCGTTTATTATTCTAATCTCTTTGAAAGAGTTTGTTTTTTTTATTATTTCCACGACGCTTTTTGCTTGGTCATAACCGATTTCGTAGGCTAAGGTTCCGTTTGAATTTAACTTGTTTTTTGCAAATTCAGTTATTTTTTTATAAAATATAAGACCGTCATCTCCGCCGTCTAAAGCGTAAATCGGCTCATATTTTTTTACATCGTCGGGTAGAGTAGTTAAAACATAACTTTTTATATATGGCGGATTTGATACAATACAATCAAAATCATCATCTACATCTATATGTTCTAAGACATCTTTTTTGATTATGTTGACTCTTTTGTCAACATTGTGTTTGAGTGCATTTTTATTAGCAACTTCAAGGCAGATGTCGTATTTATCAACTGCAGTTAATCTTACATTTTTCAAATAATACGCAAGACTCACAGCGATAGCACCGCTGCCAGTACATAAATCCAAGATTTTAGCAGGTTTGTCTTTGTAAAGCTTAATAACTTCTTCTACCAATATTTCTGTATCAGGTCTGGGGATTAAAATGCCTTCTTCTACTAAAAATTCTAAAGACATAAACTCTTTTGTCTTTATTATGTAGCTAACAGGCTCGTTTCTTGCTCTTCTCTTTATATATTCGCAAAATAAAGAAGCCGACTTTTCGTCTAAAACTTTATTGCTGTTAATCACTAAATCAATTCTTTCGCAGTTTAAAATATGACATAATAAAACTTCAGCATCAAGCCGTTGTGTGGTTATGCTTTTGTTTAAAGATAATGTAGCTACTGCATAATTTAGTGCAGCAGCTACTGTAATTTTACCATTTATCATCATTTTTATCATCCGTTAAAACAGCACGTAGAGCTTTTATTGCTACTTCAATCTGAGTTTCATCAGGTTCTTTTGTCGTGATTTTTTGTAGCCACATACCCGGAGCACTGATGAAGCGTACTATCGCACCATCGTGCCTGCCTGCAAATTTAATTATTTCGTATGAAATGCCTGCAACCACAGGTAGTAACAAGAGCCTGATTACAATACGCATAATCTTGTCTTCCCACGAAATAAAGGAAAAAAGTATAATGCTTATAATCATAACCAATATTAAAAAGCTCGTGCCGCATCTGGGGTGGAGTCTTTTTTGCTTTTTAACATTTTCTACAGTCAATTCTTCGCCCGCTTCATAACAAAAAATCGTCTTATGTTCAGCCCCGTGATACTGAAAAACACGCTTAATATCTTCCATTTTAGAAACTAAAATTACGTATGCTAAAAATATTATAATTCTTGTTATTCCTTCAATTAAAGTGGTTAAAATATTATTGGTTATTCCTGCGTAATCACGAAGTAATCCTACCATAAATGTAGGTAACATCATAAATACACCGACGCTGAAAATCAATGCAACAACTACTGAAGAATATATAGCAAAGTTAAGCGATTTTTTCTCTTTTTTTTCAAGTTCTTTCAGTTCTTCTTCGCTCATTTGCTCTTTTTTTGCCTTTACGTCATCTTCTTCAATATCAAAAAACTCCGCAGAGAACATCAAAGCCTTTGTACCCTCGACCAAAGACTCAACAAATGAAAAAGCACCTCTCACAAAAGGAATTTTGTTGATTTTGTACTTGATTTCGTACACAACAAATGATATAATGTAAAC
>CAZCOF010000061.1:0-9418 GCA_964500095.1 uncultured Oscillospiraceae bacterium | reverse complement strand
TAAACCGTGGTCTAAGTGAACAACAACGGGAACGTTTGCTTTCTTTGCCATAGGAAGTAAGTAGTATGAAACCTCTTCTAACGGACCATAGGGGAACAAAACTTCGGCTGTACCCATAATAACGGGTGACTGTGTGCTTTCAGCAGCTGCAATGATACCGCGAGCCAATTCCATATTCACTGCATTAAAAAGACCTACTGCATATCTGTTTTTCTTAGCAGGTAAAAGTACCTGATTTAATGTTACTAACATATTTTCTACCTTCCTTTGTCTATAAAAATTTATTATGTACTAAAATTACGGCAACAATCTCTTGGGGAGAATTTTGGGATAAACCAAGCACTGCTTAAATCCTTCTGCGTATTCGCTGTTGCACTGATAACCTCTGTATCTTGCACAGGTTTTAACAAAATCTGCAAAATCAAGATGGTCGTGATCTCTCATCCATTTTAACTGGCTTTCGTGACATTCAAGCATCTCAAGCTTTAAGTCGATTTCGTCTGTGACATCAACATACTCTGTCGGGATAAAGTCAAGTCCGCCTAAGTTGTCCATATAATAAATCGGTGTAACCTTTGCCACCTTATCCACCTTTGTCTTATAGTGGGGAACACTTGCAGCAAAGCTTGCGTCAAATACCAAACGGCTTACTGCCACGTGGTCGGGCATATAGTCATTAGGTGCGTGTGTGATAATAAAATCAGGGTCTGCTTCTCTTATTATGTCTACGACCCTATCAATCTGCTCTCTGTCGGCAGAGTTTGCCAAAACGTCACCTATGTCACAGGTAACAACCTTTATACCTGCCATAGAGCCTGCTTTTTTAGCTTCTTCAATACGGATTTCTCTGAGTTCGTCGGGCTGGATTATTGCGTGACCCAAGTTGCCGTTACAAACGTGACAAACTGTTACGTTGTCGCCTCTTTTAACACATTTAATCAATGTTCCGACGCAGTTGATTTCGATATCATCAGGATGACATCCGATAGCTAATACGTTCATAATCTGCTCTCCTTATACTATCTTCGTTAATTGTTGACATATTTACTATTTTATTATATACTATTAATCGAAATAAGTATTTGATAAATTGTGTTATTTTTTTAACATTTTTTCCGGAGGTGTTTTCAAGATGTTAAATTTACAACCTATTACAAATAAGCTTGAAATTGCAGGATTTAACAGCATTTGTTACTTTGAATTCGGCAAAAACTTCACCCACGCTCCCGAAAAACACGATTTCTGGGAAATGGTCTATGTAGACAGCGGAAATATTGTCGCAATCACCGACGGAAACAGCTCTACTCTTTCGCAAGGGCAGATAATTTTTCACGAGCCGAATGAAATACACGCACACATCTCAGACTCGGAATCCCCCAACAATATGCTTGTAATCTCATTTAGTTGCGAAAGTCGTGAAATGAACTTTTTCAGGAAAAAAATCTTCACAGCAGACAAAACAACAAAAACCCTTTTAAGCCTTTTTGTCGCAGAGGCAAAAAACGCGCTGGGCGACATCCCCGATGAATACGGAAAAGAAGAGAATCTTGACTTTTCGCGTGCTGAGTTCGGTGCACCGGAGCTGCTTTTGTGCTATTACACGGAGTTGCTCATAAACCTGATAAGAAAAAATTCAGGCAAGGACAACAAAGTTGTCGCAAACGAAAAGTCCCGCACATTGGCACAAAACTCGCTGTCGTCTTTGGTAGGTGAATATATGAAAGAAAATGTGTATTCTGCATTGACTTTAGACGATGTTTGCTCACATTTTATGCTTGCAAAATCTCAGCTTTCCCACATTTTTAAAGGTGCTACGGGCAAAAGCCCTATGGAATACTATAACGGGTTAAAAATCGCAGAAGCAAAAAAACTTTTGCGCGGTGGGGCGTATTCCGTGAGCCAGATATCGGATATGTTGGGTTTTTCGTGTATACACAGCTTTTCCCGCTCGTTTAAAAATGCGGTCGGCACATCGCCTACCGAGTACAAAAAAAGAATAATATAGGTAGATTTTTTTGCGAGTCGCCCTGCATTTTGCACAATAAAATTCTTTAGAAAATGCCGTAGTTATGCAGTTTGACAGCTTTTGTTAGCCTTGCACAAAATAAAAAGATTTTTTTTGTGAAAAAATGACCTTATATTTTAAAACTTACTATGTTATAATGATTTACGTTAATAAAAAACAAAAAATTTTTTGGAGGTCAGTAAAAAATGGCAGAGTTAAAGTTAAACGGCGTGTACAAAAGATATCCCGGCGGCGTAACAGCTGTTAGCGATTTCAATTTAGATATCGAAGATAAGGAGTTTATCGTACTCGTTGGTCCTTCAGGTTGCGGTAAATCTACAACACTTCGTATGATTGCAGGTTTGGAAGAAATTTCAGAAGGTGAAGTATGGATTGGTGACAGAATCGTTAACGACACCCCCCCGAAAGACAGAGATATAGCGATGGTTTTCCAGAACTACGCTTTGTATCCGCATATGACAGTATTTGACAATATGGCAGTAGGTTTAAAACTTCGTAAAACACCCAAAGCAGAAATCAAAGAAAAGGTTTTAGAAGCTGCTCGTATTCTTGATATTGAACACTTATTAGACAGAAAGCCGAAGGCTCTCTCCGGCGGTCAGAGACAGCGTGTTGCTTTAGGTCGTGCTATCGTTCGTAATCCTAAGGTATTCTTAATGGACGAACCTTTATCTAACCTTGATGCTAAACTTCGTGGTCAGATGAGAACAGAAATTTCAAAATTACATAACAAGTTACAGACAACATTTATCTACGTAACACACGACCAGACAGAAGCTATGACAATGGGTACACGTATCGTTGTTATGAAAGACGGTATCATCCAGCAGATTGCTGCTCCCCAGTACCTTTACGATCATCCTGCTAATATGTTCGTTGGCGGCTTTATCGGTAGCCCCACAATGGACTTTGTTGATGGCACAATCGAAAAGGCTGACGATGGCATTTGGTTTGTATTCGGCAACTCAAAGGTTAAAATTCCTGAAGGAAGAACTCAGGCTTTGGTTGATGGCGATTACATCGGCAAGACAGTTACAATGGGTATTCGAGCTGAAAACATCCACGACGAGGAAATGTACTTAAGCTCATCACCTAACAGCATTGTTGATGCTGAAGTTGACGTTGTAGAACTTATGGGTTCTGAAACACTTCTTTACTTAAAAATCGAAGGTGCTTCATTTATTGCTAAAGTTGACCCCCGCTCAGCGGCTAAGGTTGGCGACACAATCAAGGTTGCATTCGATATGAACCGCATCCACTTATTTGATAAGGAAACAGAACTTTCTATCTTAGGTTAATCAACTGGGCGTAGCAAAATGCACAGAACACACAAGGCAAGGAAAAATCGTGATAACATTTCTTGATTGAATTAACTTAAATAAGAAAACTTTAAGGAAGAAATTCGAGCATTTCGAATTTCTTCTTTTTTATTGCCTTGTGTTTTGAACAAACTTGAACCTCTCGCTGTACCTATGTACAGCTTCGGGGCACGCCCCTTCGGGTTCAGTTTGTCCAATCTGCACTATTTTCCGTCCGCCCCTTAATGCCCTGACTTTTTTTGTGAAAAACAGCAGATACAAAAAGAGAAGAACATAAAATGCTCTTCTCTTTTTCTTTTACAATATTTCAAATTATTATGAATTATAGCCGTTGGGGTTCTGACTTTGCCATCTCCACGCATCACGACACATATCTTCTAAATTTTTCTTTGCCTCAAAGCCGATTTCAGCTTTTGCATAAGACGGGTCAGCGTAGCACGAGTCAATATCGCCCGGTCTGCGAGCTTCGATTTTATAAGGAACCTCGTGTCCGCAAGCTTTCGAGAACGCCGCAATCATATCTAACACGCTGTAGCCCTTGCCTGTTCCCAAATTGTATGTAACAACACCAACGGGGTTTGAAATCTTTCTTAATGCACATAAATGGCCGTTAGCCAAATCATCAACGTGTATGTAGTCACGCACGCCTGTGCCGTCGGGTGTGTCGTAGTCGTTGCCGAATACGTGAACGTATTCACGCTTGCCGATTGCAGTCTGTGCAACATAGGGCAGTAAGTTGTTCGGAATGTCTTTGGGGTCTTCGCCGATTTTGCCGCTCGGGTGTGCACCAACGGGGTTAAAGTAACGCAGGATTGCAATATCCCACTCGTTGTCTGCGATATATAAGTCTCTTAAAATTTCTTCTATCATAAGCTTTGTCCTGCCGTATGGGTTTGTGCAGGAAAGCGGGAAATCTTCGCGTATCGGCACGCTTTTCGGTTTTCCGTATACAGTGGCAGATGAGCTGAAAACTAACTTCTTAACGCCGAATTGTGCCATAATTTCGCACAAGTTAAGTGTGCTGATTAAGTTATTCTGATAATATTTTAAAGGTAGGGCAACAGATTCGCCAACTGCCTTTAAACCGGCAAAGTGAATTGCTGCATCGAATTTGTTTTCTTCAAATACTTTTTTCAAGGCTTCTTTATCTACCAAGTCGATTTCGTAGAATTTAACCTTTTTGCCTGTTATTTCTTCAACACGCTTCATTGACTCCTTGCTGCTGTTTGAAAGGTTGTCAACAATTGTTACTTCATAGCCTGCTTCAAGCAACTGAACGCAAGTGTGGCTGCCGATGTATCCGGCTCCGCCTGTTACTAAAATATGCATAGAAATGTCCTCCTTAAATGAAAAATGCGGCAAGCACAAAGCTTGCCGTATCTGGAGCTGATGAGCGGACTTGAACCGCCGACCTACGCCTTACCAAGGCGTTGCGCTACCAACTGTGCCACATCAGCATTATTAACTTTGTACCTTGATTATTTTATCATAAACTTATGCTGTTGTAAAGGGGTTTTTTAAAATTCGCTATAAATTTTGGGAGAGTGGTATTGTTTGTTTTTTTCTATGAGCATCAATGTTCTGCAAATCTTTTCCTTTTTATTCTATGTCAAAGGGGAACAGGGAAAATTTCGCCAATTTGCGGCAAAATCACAAGACATTAGTAATAGCAAAAACTTATATTTTATTGTCCTATCGAAGTTTGGTCAGCATCAAAAATGGCAAGGCACAATGCCTTGCCATTTTGTTATTATGATAACTTCTGGGGATATACTCCGCTCTCTACTAACTTTTTAATTGATTCGATAACTACGGGTGCGTCTTCTTTATATGTAACGCCGAACCATTTATCGTTTGTAGGCAGAACCTTAACTGTAGCCTTGCCTGCCTTGATTAATTCATCAATTGTTGACGGGAGCAGATATTCTGCCTTTAGGTCGCCTTCTTTAACGTTTGATAAAAACTTAATAAAGCCTTCTTCCAAGCCGTCGATAAATGCAGGTGTTAAGCCCCACATATTCATTGAAACGTAGCAATCAGCATTAATTGGCTTTAATCCATCACCGTCGGGAACTGCAGCCCCCTCGGGGATTTTTGTGATGTCGCCTGTTTCAACAACGTCTAATAGCATATTGTCATCACTTACTGTACATACGCCACGTGTTACGCCGCCGTTGTCAGAGAGTGTATTCTTTAAGATAAAGCCTGCCATACAGAATGAGAAGGGGTTATTTTTTACTTCATCCGATACTAAAAAGTCGTGAATTTTTTTGTAAGCTTCTTTGCCGTAGTAATCATCAGCATTTATAACCATAAAGGGCTCGTTTACAATGCCGCGGCAGCACATAATAGCGTGAGCTGTACCCCAGGGCTTTTTACGTTCTGCAGGTGTTACAAAGCCGCCGGGAAGATTGTCGTTTTCCTGGAATGCGTATTCTACCTTGCAGAGCTTTTCGATACGGTTGCCAATGATTTCTTTGAAGTCTTTTTCCAAATCGCGTCTTATGATAAATACGATTTTGTTAAAGCCGGCTTGTAGTGCATCGTGGATAGAATAGTCCATAATGATTTCGCCGTTTGGTCCTACGGGAGCGAGCTGTTTGATACCGCCGCCGAAACGCGAGC
This sequence comes from uncultured Oscillospiraceae bacterium, assembly GCA_964500095.1. Lineage (GTDB taxonomy): Bacteria > Bacillota > Clostridia > UBA1381 > UBA9506 > Congzhengia. Next base: position 3,448 of record CAZCOF010000061.1, on the reverse strand, counting down.
CGATACCTGCTGCCATAATTACTAATGTTGTGTCCATAGTGATTCCTCTTTCTATTATTTAATTTAAATTATAAACGTTTTTATCTCGTTGCCGCAAGGCAACATATCGAGCCGTCAGGCATATCGAGTTCCAACGGAACATATCGAAAATCTCTTATGAGATTTATATCGACAATTTCAGGCTCTGCTTGAAATTATTATAGCATAATCGCAGATAATTTTCAAGTACATTTATAGACACAAAAGTTTTGTTTTTTGGCACAAAAAAAGAGGATACCGAAGTATCCTCTTAGTTTGTTAATTAAGTTAACAATTACGCTGCAGGGTTTGTTAAGATCATTACGCAGTCTTCGAATGTGTCATCTTCTGTGAAGATTGTGATAACTGTGTATGTCTTAGAAGGTGTTGAAGCTCTTAAGCTTGCAGCACTTCTTAACATTGTAACGTCTTTTGCGTTAATGCTTGAACCTGTAGCATCGATTGAAACGTATGTGTTACCGTCAGCGTCGCCTACTAAGTAGTCGCCAACACCGTAAACTGTCATAACGCCATCTTCTAAATCTGTGATTTCACCCTTAACGATTGCGAATTCGTTTGTATCGATGTTACCTACTGTGTAGTCACCAGCGTTGAATGTATCTTCTGATGCGTCGTAGATTACTAACATCTTTTCGATCATACCTTCAGCATCTACTGCGTAGAATACTACGTCACCATAAGAAAGTGCATCGATTGAATCGTAATCTTCAGCGTCAGGTGAAAGTGTTACCTGAACTGTTTCACCGCTCTGGATGAATGTGTATTTGATTAATGAATCGTATTCAGCATCATATACGCTACCACGAGCTGTAACAACAGCAAAGTGTGAACCGTCGAATTCTGCATCAACTTTGTTAGATAATAAAGCAGCTGCTAATGTTCTTGCTGATGAAGAGAATGTAACTGTTACAGCGTTTGCTGATGATGTTTCATGCTTCATGCTGCTGAATGAACCTAACTTGATGTCGTCTTCGTCAACATTCCACTTGTCTGTGTCAACCTCTGATACAGGAGCGATGAATAACTTTGTAGCGTCTTCAATCTTCTTACCAGCAAATGTGTTAAGGTCGCTTCTGTATGTAGCTGTACCTGTTGACATTGTTACGTCAGCTGTACCATTGAATGATAATTCTCTGATTTCGCCGTCTGAGTTTAATTTGTATGTTACAAATCTCTTAACTAAGCTTGTTTCTGCGGTAGCTTCGTCAGCACTGTCAGCACAAAGAGCCTTGATTGTTGTACCAACCATTGTGTTAAGAGCTGAATCTGTGTATGTTCCAGCTGTAACAACTGTACCTGTGATCTTTAATCTGTCAGCTACTAAGAAGTTAACTAACTTGCCGTCAGCTGTGTACATTCTGATTGTGTTTTCGTATACTGTGTTGTCGTATTTACCTTCTGAGTAAGCACGAACGATGAAACCGAAGTCCTTAGAAATTGTTGATGATGCATCGTAAGCGTAGATTCTGCCGTCGATTGTTACGTAGAATTCGCCTTCAGCAGCTGTAGGTAATGAACCTGAAACCATCTTGTAAACGCTGCCGTCGATTGAATATCTGCCATCTAAGTAGTCTTCTGTAACAGCACCTGTGATTGTGTTGCTTGTTACATATACATCCATATAGCTGATTGTAGCTAATTCGTCAGGGTTAACAGTACCTGTTGTCTTGTCAACTGTTAAAGGAGCAACGATGTTTAAGATGTCGTCTTCAGCGATGTCTTCGATAGAGATAGCTTTACCGTTGCCATCGTATAAGCCGTATGTGAACTTCTTGTTGTTACGAGCTTCTGCGTCTAATTCTAAGTCAAGACCGTCAGCTGAGATGTATAAGTCTTCAGCATAAACCTTCTTAACTTTGTCATAAACGTAGTCTGTAATAAAGATCTTGTCGTAAGCACTTGTTCTGCTGCCTGAGAATGTGATTTCTTCAGCAGCCATTAATAATGTATCAAGGGCATTTGTTTCGAACGCACTAGCTAAGCCAACCTTCTTACCATTGTAGTAGATTGTTAAGCCAGTTTCTGCTGCTAATTCGATTTCTTCTTCCTGACCGTCAGCATCTTCGTATGTGAATACTTCTGCTTCGTAGCCAATGAAATCAACTTCTGCAGCTGTGATTGTTTCTGTCTTTACTGATTTAGCATCAGCAACAACTGCTAACAATTTCCAAGCGTTTAAGTCTTCGTCTTCAGCTAAGTAAGCTTCAACTGTAGCACCTAAAAGGTCAGCAGCATCTGTTTCTCCAACATATACTGTAACTTTGTCATCAGAACCGATGCCAATTTCTTCGTATACGTCTTCTTCGTCATAACCGAATGTGTTAGAAACTTCTAATGTTACTTTGTAGCTACCGTCTTTGTCGATAAGTGCAGAGTTTGTTTTAGCTGTATCTACAACGTCAGCCTTTACTTTGTAGATGTCGTTTGTGTATGTTAAGAGTGTTCTTAAAGGAGCACTTGTGTCTGAACCATCGTGGATAACATATATGTCATCTTCATAGTTCATACCATACTGCTTAACATCAACCAAAGGAGCTGTTAATGAGTTGTAGATTAACTGAGCAACAACTTCTCTGGGAGCTGCTGCCTGGTTGTCATAACCTGCATCCTTTAAAATGCCACGCTGTGAAGCAAGCTTCAAGTAACCAGCGGGATAACCGCCGTTCTGTGAACGCTGTGCGATTCTTTCGTAGCCTAAAGCACGCATAATCATAACAACTGCATCCTGATATGATACTGATGCATCAGGTGCGAATGTGCCGTCGCCCATACCGTTAACGATGCTACGGTTTACACCCCATGCAATGTAGCCTGCTGCCCAGTGGTTAGCTGCTACGTCTGTGAAAGCGTTAGATGCTGAGTTTGTAGCGATGTCTTCTTCGCCCATTGCTCTGCAAACTAATGCAAGCATTTCTGATCTTTTGATATCGCTCTTGGGATTGAAGTTGCCTTCGTCATCACCTGTTACGATGCCAAGACCAGAGAGAACATTGATAGCTTTGTAGAAGCTATTTGTGGAATCAACATCTTTGTAATCTGCAGCTGATACTGTAGCAAAAGAGCCAACGATCATAATAACTGCGATGATCACAGAGATTAATTTTTTGAGATTTTTCATAATTTCTCAAATCCTCCCTTATAATAAATTTAAAATTTAAAAATCGAAAGAGATGTTTTTGTCGCCGATGCTGTTCCTCTTTCAAAAACAATATCGACGAGTAGATAGATATAAATCTATCTTTATATACATTGATTATATCACTAAATTTTGGCATAGTCAATGTATATTTTGCAATTGTAATAAAAATGTAAACATTGGCACAAATGTTACACTTTTATTGCAACTTATATATGCAAACGTGTATTTTCTACACGGTATTGCCTAAATTTTACGGAGTTTCTTCCTTAT
>CAZCOF010000060.1:0-9479 GCA_964500095.1 uncultured Oscillospiraceae bacterium | reverse complement strand
CCTGCTTATGCAGGTGGGTATCCGCTCGGCTGCATTACAAGTCCACTGGCCATAATGGGTGGCATTTGCGCCGCAGTCGAAGTAGGGATTCCCTTATAAAAAGTGTTGGTAAAATAAAAATCGAGTATCACGAACACACCAGGGATTAAGTTCTATAATTATTTTATCATCATTTGATGAGATTATCAATATTTTTTTAAAAAATGTAATTAAATTTTAAAAAATCAAAGTAGGCTATATATAGCCTATTCTCTACCCCACATCTATTTTTATAGATTAAACCAAAGCATAAAAACAGTGACAAGGTCTGCACCTTGTCACCTTTTTGATTATCTGAAATTTAGCTTATTACACTACTCTTCCCAGTTATGCCAAACGTTTTGAAAGTAGTCGTTGTCTTCTAACATATCGATAAGTTTATTCATAAAGAGCAGGTCTTTTTCATCAGTGAGTGTCACTGTTGTCTGCGGAATCATTTCAACTTCCGCTGATGCAAATGAATACCCCTTTTCTTCTAAAGCGGAAAGCACATCGCCGAAATTGTCAGGGTCTGTTAAAATTTCAAAGCAATCTTCATTTGCAGTAAAATCTTCAGCACCTGAATCAAGTGAGTCCATCATAACCGTATCTTCGTCAAGCTCGCCTTCTTGATTGTCGATAATAAGCACGCCTTTTCTGTCGAACATAAAGCTAACGCATCCGTTCTGACCTAAGTTGCCGCCGAATTTATCAAAATAGTGACGAAGGTCGCCCGCTGTTCTGTTTCTGTTATCTGTCAAGGTTTCGACTATTACAGCGACACCGTTAGGACCGTAGCCTTCATAAGTGATTTCTTCGTAGTTGTCAGAGCCGAGCTCGCCCGATGCTTTTTTGATACATCTTTCGATGTTGTCGTTAGGCATATTGTTGGCTTTAGCCTTAGCGATTGCGTCACGAAGCTTTGAGTTTGACTCAGGGTCGGGACCGCCTGATTTTACTATAACGGTGATTTCTCTGCCGAGTTTTGTAAAAATCTTACCTTTTTTAGCATCTGATTTTTCTTTTTTGTGTTTAATGTTTGCCCATTTGGAATGTCCTGACATTTTCTTACATCCTTTCAGTATATTGTATAAAAAATTATTGATTACATAAAATAACAAAAATAAAATTAGAGGTGTCGTATGGATTACGTAAAAGCTTTTGTAATAGGCGGTATGTTTTGTGTATTTGCCCAGATTTTAATTGATAAGTTTAAACTTACACCGGCAAGAATATTGGTCATTTATGTTGTAGCCGGAGTGCTGCTTACAGTAATCGGTGTTTATAAGCCGCTGGTTGAATTTGCAGGTTGCGGTGCAACTATACCGATTACAGGGTTTGGGTACAGTCTTGCCGAAGGTGCAAAAAAAGCAGTAGCCAAAGACGGAATCTGCGGAATATTAACAGGCGGACTCACAGGTACTGCAGGCGGTATAACTGCAGCAGTGCTGTCCGGTCTTTTGGTTGCAATTATTTTTAAACCAAAGGCGAAAAAATAACTAACATTTCTATTGTATACTGTTTTTTGAAAAATTTCAACCTTTTTTGCAAATTATGTGGCAAAAACTCACGCTAAGAATAAACTGTAGTATAGCAAAGTAAAAGAAATTCGGTGATGAAATGGGAGAAATTTTAATAACTTTTGTAAAACAGTCATCAGCTTATAAATTAAAAAAAGCGGCAAAAATGTCAGGAATTAGCACAAAAGTTGTGCAAGCACCAAAAGAACTGTCACAAGGCGGTTGCTCTTACGCAGTTTTAGCTAAAAGAGCTGATGCTGCTAAACTCATAAACTTATGCAATGATTACTATATTGATTACAGAAAAATTTTAGCTGTTTACACAGATATGAACGGCAAAAAAGTTTATAATGAATTATAGGCTGTGATTTTTCGCAGCCTTTTACTTTTTTTCAAAAATGTAATAATTATGTTACGATTTAGTGAAGAAGATTGAAAAAAAAACAAGACTATGGTAAGATTTTATCATAATATGATAGTACAAGTGTAAGATAAGGAGCTTTTAACTATGGATAAAAACACAGGCAAAAGAATACTTATGACCTTAATACGCTTTGACATAGGCGGTGCCGAAACGCACGTTTTAGAGCTTGCACTGGAATTAAAGCGAATGGGTTATCACATTGTTATTGCATCAAACGGCGGAGTATATGAAAAGAATTTAGAAGTGGCAGGAATTACTCATTACAAGGTTCCTATGCACTCTAAAAGTCCGTCTAAGGTAGCGGAGTCTTTAAAGCTTTTGCGAAAAATTATAAAAGAAGAAAAGATAGATATCGTTCACGCACACGGCAGAATTCCTGCGTTTTTATGCGGTGTTTTAAAAAAGTTTTCAGACTTTACCTTTGTTACTACTGCGCATTGGGTTTTTGACACTTCTCACGGACTTAAATATATCACAAACTGGGGCGAAAAGGTAGTAGCAGTAAGCGAAGATATAAAAACTTATTTGATGGACAACTATAACGTTAATCCGACAGATATTTACGTTACAATAAACGGCATTGATACGCATAAATTTTCAAAAGATGCCGACTGCCATGACGTAATAGAAGAATTTTCTTTGGAACCGAATACTAAAAAAATCGTCTATATATCAAGAATGGATGCAGACCGTGCTTTGGTGGCTTTTCATTTGGCGGAGATTGTACCCGAGCTTATAAAGATTAACCCCGATATTGAGATTGTAATCGTAGGAAACGGCAATGTCTACGCTGAACTCGAAGAAAAAGTAAATGCAATAAATGAACAGTTGGGTAAACGCTACATAGTGCTTGCCGGTGCAAGAACGGACATATATAAATTTGCGGCCGTTTCTGATATATTCGTGGGAGTTTCCCGCTCGGCATTAGAGGCGATGGCGTGCGAAAAGCCCGTTATTGTTGCGGGTAACGAAGGCTATCTGGGAATATTTGACGAAGATAAGCTTGAAAATGCAATAGACACCAACTTTTGCTGCAGGGGGCTTGTTAGCTCGACTCCTGAACTTTTGTTGCGTGATTTGACAACGCTTCTGACAAATGATAAAAAAGAAAATGCACGGTTAGGTGAATTTAGCAGGGAAGTCATTTTAAAGAAATATTCGCTTTCTAAAATGGCGAATGACTGCATCAAAATGTATAACGCAGCAATTGATGAAAAAAAATGGGACGCTGTTTTGATGGGTTATTATGGATTTAACAACTCAGGCGATGAAGCACTTTTATATTCAATGATTAATAATTTAAGAAAAGAAAAGCCTGATGCAAGACTTTTGGTGCTTTCTAAAGTTCCGAAAGAAACCGAAAAAACCTACGGAGTATATTCGATAAATCGTTACAACATCCCAAAGATTAAAAAAGAATTAAAAAAGAGTCATCTGTTTATTTTTGGCGGCGGAAGTTTAATTCAGGATGTTACGTCTGATAAGTCGCTTTGGTTTTACCTTAATACGCTAAAGATTGCAATTGCTGCAAAAATTCCCGTAATGCTTTATGCTAACGGAATAGGTCCCGTTAAAAAGTTAAAAAACAGACAGATGGTTGCAAAAATTTTAAACAAAACGGACGTTTTGACGCTACGTGATGAAAAAAGCTTAAAAGAAGTAAAGGATATGGGCGTTTCAGTTAAATCAATCATTACTGCTGACCCGGCACTTTCGTTGTGCGGCATTGATAAAAGTGCGGCAATAAGCCTTTTAGAAAAAGAAAATATATGCCTTGATAAAAAAATATTGGGTATTTCTATAAGAGAGTGGAAGGAATGTGATGATGCTTTCTGGACAAGCTTTTTAGCTCAAATAGACGAAATTTGTCAAAAATACGATTTAACACCTGTATTTATTCCGCTCAAAAAACCTGAAGACAGCGATTTTTCAAAAACATTGCAATCTAAAATGAGCACAAAAAGCTATGTCTTGGAAAATTCATACACAGCAGAAGAAATCGTGGGGATTTTTGGCAACTGCGAGCTGACAATTGGTATGAGACTTCATTCGATTATTTATGCAGCGACAGCGGGAACACCGGCTATCGGTATTTCTTATGACCCAAAGGTCAGCGGATTTATTGATTATATCGGCACAAGCGTAAGCCTTGAGCTTGACGAAGCAAATAAAGGCGAAATATCTCAAATAGCTGATGAAATAATGAAAAACAGAGAAAAAATCAAAGAAGATTTAAAGAATAAAGCAGAAGAATTCAAGGAAAAAACACAGAAAACAGCAAAAATCGCAATGAATTTTATAAAAAAAGATTAAAAAGGGGAGTTTTGAAAAAATGCGTTTAATGGGAATAGATTTTGGCGATGCGAGAGTCGGAATAGCACTTTCTGACCCCTTAATGATAATGTCGCAAGGCTATAAGACAATAAAAAACGACGGAACTGACTCGCTGTTTTTAGAAATTGCAGAAATTATAAAAGAAAAGGAAGTTACAAAAATAATAATCGGACTTCCCAAAAATATGGACAATTCACAAGGTTTTCGTACAGACGCAACAATGGAGTTTGCTGAAAAGCTTAAAAACTATACCGATGTTGAAATCGATTTTTCCGATGAACGCTTAACAACTGTCAGTGCACACGGATTTTTAAACGAGATGAACGTTAAAGGTAAAAAGAGAAAAGGAGCTGTAGATACCTTATCGGCTGCTTTAATCTTGGAAACATATATGAAAAAAAACGGTCTTTTATAGGAGGGTGGCGAATGAAGAAAATAGCAGCACTTGTGTTATCTTTGCTTCTTATGATGTCGGTGACTTTTGTAGATGCAGCACAGATATATTACGATGATGCGTGGCATACATACGAAGGTAACATATTTACTTTAAAAGTCGATGGAAAAACAATAAACTGTGAAGTTCCGCCGATTGTTTTTGATGATTATTCTGTTGTGCCTGCACGAGATGTTTTTGAAGCTATGGGTGCAACGGTTGACTGGAATGCACCAAACCAAAAGGTGACAGTGAAATATGACGATACAAAGGTTGAAGTTTTTATAAACAAAAGGGCAGTCAATGTAAATAATGTTGAAAAAACAGCTCCGATTCCGGCAAAACTGATTAACGGAAAAACAATGATACCTGTAAGGTTCGTCTCAGAAGCGTTAGGTTTTTCAGTTGATTTTGACTCATCTACCGATACTATTTTGATAGCTACAAAAACAACAACCCAAAAGCCGGAAGTCACAAACCCGGCAGCACCAACATCTACGTACGACATAACGCTGACGGCATACACATATTCTAAAAAAGACGATATTGTGACAGCTGTATTTACCTTTTCGCAAACCGTAAAGCATTCAGCGTTTGTGTTAAAAGAGCCTGCAAGATTGGTTGTTGACACGGAAAATACGAAATTCCCTACGACGTTAAAATCTGCCGAAACGGGTTATGATGATGTGACGGGAATAAGACTTGGTCAGCAGGAAAAAGGTGTGCGGTTGGTATTTGATTTAGCCGAAGAGTTAGATTACACGACTTCTGTGTCAGGCAAAAAGCTTACTGTAAAAATTGGCAAAGGCGTTGAGAATGAGCCAATAACAGAGACACCGACAGTTGAAGAAGAGACACCAACGGTAGAAGTTCCTGTGATACCCGACCCGCCCGGTTACGAACCTACAAGAACAGTTTACTTAGATCCCGGTCACGGCGGTAGCGATCCTGGTGCAATATTTACAGATGAAGACGGAACAATCTGGAAAGAAAGCGATATAAATTTAGGCGTAGCACTAAAGGTGCGTGACATATTAAAGAAAAATAATGTGACGGTTTTAATGTCGCGAGATACTGATAAAACAGTCGAGCTTGTAGACAGACCAAAAGATGCAAACAGTAAACAGGCAACACTTTTTGTAAGTGTTCATACAAATTCGTTTGTTGCAGATACTGCATACGGTATCGAGACGTGGGGAAGTCTGGAACTGAGTGCAACCTATGCAGGAATAACTGATAAAAATTTAGCACAAAACATTCAGAATTCTGTTATAAAAAAAACAGGTGGATATAATCGTGGAGTTAAAGACTCTACTACATTGGCGGTGTTAAGACACTCCGTTATGCCGTCTGTTTTGATTGAAGTAGGATTTATTTCAAATACAGAAGAACGTGAGAAAATGTTTGACGATGCTTATCGTCAAAAGTTAGCAGAAGGCATAGCAGAAGGCATCCTAAAGACATTAGACGAAATGGGATTATAGAATAAAATTAAAGCTCCTTCACATAATAAAAGTAATTATTATGTGAAGGAGCATTTTTTTGTGGAAGAAAAAAAGGAAAATTTACACGAAGATATAAAAGATTTTGGTTCGAGCGAAATAAAAAACTCAAAAGGAAACATCCATTGCTTAACAATTGTCGGCGAAATCGAAGGACATAACGTGTTGCCGCCGTCGTCTAAGGCGACTAAATATGAGCACGTACTGCCGCTTTTGGTTTCTGTTGAGCAGAACGAAGAAATTGACGGACTGATTATTATTTTAAACACAATGGGCGGAGATGTCGAAGCAGGACTTGCAATTGCAGAGTTGGTGTCATCGATGACAAAACCTACAGTATCCTTGGTTTTAGGCGGCGGTCACAGTATTGGCGTGCCTTTGGCAGTTTCTGCAAAACGTTCGTTTATTGCAAGCTCTGCCACAATGACCGTTCATCCCGTAAGAATGAACGGCACGGTAATAGGCACTCCGCAGACGTATGAATATTTTCGAAAAATGCAGGACAGAATAACGGAATTTGTCTGTAAAAATTCTAAAATAACAAAAGAAAAATTTACCGAGCTTATGATGAAGACGGGAGAAATGGCAAATGACGTCGGAACGATAGTTTCAGGAGATGACGCAGTTAAATTTGGGCTTATAGATGAAAAAGGAGGTCTTGACATCGCCCTTGATTTTTTGTATAATGAGATAATAAATAATAAGGGTGGTGGAGTAGGTGATGACAGACATCGAAATAGCTCAGCAGGCGAAAATGGAGCCGATAGCTGAGGTAGCAAAAAAAATCGGCATAGATTATGACGAATTAGAGCTTTATGGTAAATATAAAGCAAAGCTTTCAGCCGACGTATGGAAAAGGGTAAAAGATAATCCCGACGGAAAGCTTGTTTTAGTAACGGCAATTAACCCTACACCTGCAGGCGAAGGTAAAACAACAATCACAGTAGGTTTAGGACAAGCTATGGCAAAAATAGGCAAAAAAGCAGCAATTGCACTTCGTGAGCCGTCACTCGGTCCTGTTATGGGTATTAAAGGGGGGGCTGCTGGCGGAGGCTTTTCACAGGTTGTACCTATGGAAGATATAAATCTTCACTTTACCGGGGATTTTCACGCTATTACTGCGGCTAACAATCTTTTGTGTGCTATGATTGACAATCACATCAAGCAGGGAAATGAATTAGGAATTGACCCCACAAGGATTACATTTAAAAGAGTCTTGGATATGAACGACCGTGCACTTCGTGAAGTCGTTATAGGCTTGGGCGGAAAAATAAACGGAATCGTTCGTCAGGACGGCTTTACAATTACAGTTGCATCAGAAGTTATGGCAATTTTATGTATGGCTAATGATATAGATGATTTAAAAGAAAGACTTTCAAACATCGTTATCGGTTATACTTATGATGATAAAGAAGTTAAAGCAAAGGATATTAAAGCACAGGGTGCTATGTGTGCACTATTAAAAGATGCGATTAAGCCAAATTTAGTACAGACATTAGAAAATACCCCTTGCTTTATGCACGGCGGTCCGTTTGCGAATATTGCTCACGGCTGCAACAGTGTTCAGGCTACCAAGCTTGCACTAAAGCTTTCTGATTACGTTATTACAGAAGCGGGCTTCGGTGCAGATTTAGGTGCGGAGAAGTTTTTGGATATAAAATGCAGAATTGCTGATCTAAAACCGTCAGCCGTTGTTATCGTTGCAACAGTAAGAGCACTTAAATATAACGGCGGTGTAGCTAAGTCCGATCTTGGCGAAGAAAACGTTGAAGCACTAAAAAAAGGTGTTGTAAACTTAGGTAAGCATATAGAAAATATCGGTAAATTCGGTCTTCCTGTTGTTGTTGCGATTAATCGCTTTATGTCAGATACTGACGCAGAGTTAAAAACTATAGAAGACTACTGTAAATCATTAGGTGCTGAATTTTCAACTGCCGAAGTCTTCGCAAAAGGTGGAGAAGGCGGCGTAGAGCTTGCTCAAAAGCTTGTATCTGTGCTTGATAAGAATGAAGCAAATTATGCTCCGCTATACGACATAAATCTTTCAATAAAAGAAAAAATCGAAACGATTGTAAAAGAAATCTATGGCGGAGACGGTGTGACGTTTTTACCTGCTGCCGAAAAACAGATTAAGGCAATAGAAGAAGCAGGTTATAAAAATCTTCCTGTATGTATGGCAAAAACGCAGTATTCACTTTCTGACAACGAAAGGCTGTTGGGAAGACCTGAAGGCTTCACAGTTACAATCAAAGAAGTCAAAGCTTTTGTCGGTGCCGGTTTTGTAACAGCATACTCAGGAAACATTATGACAATGCCCGGACTTCCGAAAGTACCCGCAGCTGAAAAAATCGACGTTGAAGAAGGAACGATCACCGGATTATTTTAAAAACATTACGGGTAGTTATACTACCCGTTTTCATTTGCGAAAGAGGCGAAAAAGTATGAACTTAGATTTTGAAGTTAAGCTTCCTGATTCGTTAGAAATCATTGAGCAATATCCTTTAACGGAAAAGATGAAAACAACCGTCAAAGAAAGAAACGAAAAAATTAAAGATGTATTTAAAGGAAAATCGGATAAATTTGCGCTAATTATCGGACCTTGTTCTGCTGATAACGAAGATAGTGTATTAGATTATATTGACCGTTTAGCCGCTGTTCAGGCGAAGGTAGAAGATAAAATCTTAATCATTCCCAGAATTTACACCAATAAGCCCAGAACGACAGGCGACGGCTATAAGGGTATGCTTCATCAACCTGACCCGAATGAAAAACCCGATATGCTAAAGGGTATTATTTCTATAAGACATCTTCATATGCAGGCGGTTAAAAATGCGGGCTTTACGTGTGCCGATGAAATGTTATACCCTGAAAACCACAGATATTTAGACGATTTGTTGGGTTACGTTGCGGTTGGTGCCCGTTCTGTTGAAAATCAGCAGCACAGATTAACGGCAAGCGGTATAGAAATTCCTGTTGGTATGAAAAACCCCACAAGCGGTGATATTTCCGTAATGATGAATTCAATAACAGCAGCACAGCACAGTCATACGTTTAATTATCGCGGCTGGCAGGTTCACTCTCACGGCAACGATTTATCACACGCAATTCTGCGTGGGTACGTAAACAAGCACGGACAGACTATGCCTAACTACCACTATGAAGATTTACTCCACTTAGCAGAAGTTTATGAAGCGGCAAATCTTAAAAATCCTGCGGTTATAGTTGATACAAACCACGCAAATTCAGGT
>CAZCOF010000059.1:0-9513 GCA_964500095.1 uncultured Oscillospiraceae bacterium | reverse complement strand
ATTTCTTGCCATGTGTATTTCCTCCTATCTTCCAAAAATTTAAATCAAACTCTTCTTCTCTTAGGCGGTCTGCATCCGTTGTGCGGAATAGGTGTTACGTCTTTAATCATTGTAACTTCAAGACCTGCTGCCTGTAAAGCTCTGATAGCAGCTTCACGACCGGCACCGGGACCCTTGACAAAAACCTCAACAGTTTTAAGACCGTGTTCTTTTGCTGCGTTAGCAGCTGTTTCAGCAGCCATCTGAGCTGCAAAAGGTGTACTCTTTCTTGAGCCTCTAAAACCTAAGCCACCTGCACTTGCCCAGCTGATTGCATTACCTGCTACGTCTGTGATTGTAACAATTGTATTGTTAAATGTTGAACGAATGTGAACCGCACCGCGTTCAATATTCTTTTTAACTTTTCTACGGGTACTTCTTTTAGCAACCTTTGCCATTTTAGATAGTTCCTCCTTTCGAAGAATATGGTCTTTTTTAGCCTTTATTATTTCTTCTTGTTAGCGATTGTTCTTGCGGGACCCTTTCTGGTTCTCGCATTTGTCTTGGTTCTCTGACCTCTTACAGGAAGACCTTTTCTATGTCTTACACCTCTGTAACAGCCGATTTCCATAAGTCTTTTAATGTCTAAAGCAACATTTCTTCTTAAATCGCCTTCAACAATGTAATCTTTGTCGATAATTTCTCTGAGCTTCTGTACTTCATCCTCTGTTAAGTCTTTAACTCTTGTATCGGGATTGATACCAGCTTCAGCGAGAATTTTCTGAGAGCTGGGAAGGCCGATACCATATACGTATGTTAAGCCAACTTCAACTCTTTTTTCTCTGGGTAAGTCTACGCCTGAAATTCTTGCCATGCGATTGTGCACCTCCTGTTATAGTGTTTTTTCATCTATAGCTACTTCGGGAAAATCGTACCTTTAGTACGTAGCCGCTTCCCGAAAAATTATACAACTGCTATAAATCAGCCTTGTTTTTGCTTATGCTTGGGGTTTTCACAGATAACCATTACTTTACCCTTGCGCTTAATTATTTTACATTTTTCACACATCGGCTTTACACTGGGTCTTACTTTCATTGTAAATACCTCCTTCATGGGATTTTCGCTTTCGCGATAAATTTTGCTTATTATTTAGCTCTCCATGTTATACGCCCTTTTGTTAAATCATAGGGCGACATTTCGACCGTTACCTTATCACCGGGCAAAATTCTGATATAATTGGTTCTGAGTTTTCCTGAAATATGAGCTAAAATCTCGTGACCGTTTTCGAATTTTACCTTAAACATTGCATTTGGAAGAGCATCAGACACAATGCCTTCTAACTCTATAACTCCGTCTTTAGCCATAATAAATCCTCCTATACGTCAGTCTTGTAGTCTGCAAGTTCGCGTAAAAGGTCGGGGTTTGTAACACGCACACCTTCTTTTAGCTTTTCGCAGACTCTTTCAGATGTTTTTCCAGTATTCTCAAGATGTTTACATTTTTTTAGCTTTGGGTTATCTACTTTACGCAAATCGCCGTCTGCAATGTAGACGAAGTTTTCGTCTACAGCTTTAAGCACTACGAAGTAATTTCCCTTATCTCTTCCCGCCTTTGACAATACTATGTTACCGTCACGGAAATCCAAAATAACATCACCTCAAAATTATTAGCACTCAGTAAGGATTTCTGCACCATCATTTGTTATTAAAATTGTGTTTTCATAATGGGCAGAAAGCTCGCCGTCTGCTGTTACCACTGTCCAATCATCTGACAGGGTGTTGACTTTATACGTACCTATATTTACCATCGGTTCTACTGCAATGGTCATACCCGGAACAAGTCGTGGTCCGCGACCTTTAGTCCCAAAGTTTGGAACCTCAGGGTCTTCATGCAAAGCACTTCCTACGCCGTGACCGATAAAGTCACGAACTACCGAAAAACCGTTTTCTTCAACAACTTTTTGAATATTTGCTGAAATATCTCCTATACGGAAACCGGTTTTTGCAAATTCGATGCCGGAAAAAAAGCTTTTTTCGGTTACTTCAATGAGTTTTTTTGCTTCGGGTGAAATCTCGCCTACTGCAAACGTTCTCGCTGCGTCACCGTGATAGCCTTCAACGCACGCTCCTACATCTACACTCACTATATCGCCGTCACGCAGCACCCGTTTTCCCGGAATACCGTGTATTACCTCGTCGTTTACCGAGATGCATATATGACCGGGATAGCCGCCGTAGTTGTAGAACGAGCATAAAGCACCGCTTTTTTTAATATGCTCTGCCGCTATTTTATCAAGCTCCATTGTTGTAATTCCGGATACGATGTGGGGTTTTATAACTTCAAAAACCTCTGCAACAACCCTACCCGCTGCTCTCATCTTTTGAATTTCGTGCAATGATTTTACCTTAATCATAATTACGCCTCAATGGTCTCTCTTAAAGCCTTAATAATATCTTCCTTCGTCTTGTCTACTTCGTTGCAACCCTTGACTGTCACAAGTAAACCGCGTTTTAGATAAAAGTCTTTAAGAGGTTTTGTTTGCTCGTTATAAACTTCGAGTCTGTGTCTGATAACTTCAGGCACATCGTCTTTTCTCATTTCTAAGGCACCGCCACATTCGTCGCAAATACCTTCTTTCTTTGATGGATTGTTGCTTATGTGATAAGTCGCACCGCAATATGTGCAAACGCGTCTACCTGATAATCTGTCAACTATTATATCTTCGTCGACATCTATCTCTAAAGCAACATCAATCTCTATAGGCAATTCTTCCATAATGACTGCCTGTTGAATAGTTCTCGGAAAGCCGTCTAAGATATAACCATTTTCACAGTCATCGCTTTTTAGTCTTTCCTTAACCATTTCAACCACTACATCATCGGGTGCTAACTCGCCTTTGTCAATAAAACTTTTCATTTTATTTCCCAAGTCAGTTTTTGCCGCGATTGCTTCTCTTATGATCTGTCCGGTTGATATTGCAGGAATATTATATTCTTCTGCAAGCTTTGCAGCCTGAGTGCCTTTACCGGCACCGGGTGCACCTAATAAAATAAGTTTCACTTGTTTTCGCCTCCGGAATTATTCAAGAAAACCTTTGTAGTGTCTCATTAACATTTGTGATTCAATGTTTTGAACTGTTTCTAATGCAACACCGACTACGATGAGTAGAGATGTTCCGCCTATTGAAATACCTGACATACTCGGTAATATAATTGCTAAAATTATCGGGAATATTGCAAGTATCGCTAAGAAAAGAGCACCTAAAAGTGTGGTCTTTGACAATACTTTTGCAACATAATCCGATGTTGGCTTACCGGGTCTGATGCCGGGAATAAATCCGCCGTTGTTCTTCATATTGTTCGCAACTTCAACAGGATTGAACTGAATAGCTGTATAGAAGTATGTGAAGAACAATACTAATAAGAAGTAGCAGATGATATAGAACGGATGTGTTTCAGAAAACCATCTCAAGATTGTTGCCCAAACGCCTGATTCAGGAGCCTGACTTCCATTAACAAACATTGAAATTGTCTGCGGAAAAGACATAATCGATACAGCAAAGATGATAGGCATAACGCCTGCCATAACAAGCTTTAACGGAATATGTGTACTCTGTCCGCCGTACTGCTTTCTTCCAACAACACGTTTTGCGTACTGTACAGGGATTTTTCTCTCTGCATTGTTGAACAATACAACAAACGCAACAGCAACCACTGCAATAACGATAATTGCAACGATTGTAGCAATCGCATTGATATTAAGTCCGCCGCCTGTTTCTACCATAGCCTTCATAGACTGGATAGCAGCCGGACCGCGAGATACGATACCAATTACGATAAGCAATGAAATACCGTTACCAATGCCTTTTTCTGTAATCTGTTCACCCAACCACATCAAGAATGCTGTGCCGGCAGTAAAGGTAAATGTTACTGTCAAATACTGTAACCAACCTGTTTCTGTCATGGCACTTTGAAGACCTAAATAAAGTCCCGTAGCCTGAACAAACGCTAAAATCACTGTTACATATCTTGTGTAAGAAGCAATTTTCTTTCTGCCTTCTTCGCCTTCTTTTGCAAGACGCTCTAAGGCAGGGATTGCAACTGTTAAAAGCTGTAAAATAATTGATGAGTTGATGTAAGGTGTGATACTCATCGCAAAAATCGATGCACGTTCTAGCGCACCACCTGAGAAGTTATTGATAAGTCCCTGAATACCACCTTCAAAACCGCCCATCATCTGTGAAATCATATCAGGGCTTATTCCGGGAACCGGAATGAATGAACCTAATCTGAAAATCACAAGCATTAAGATTGTGTAGTACATCTTTTTGCGGAGATCCGGAATTTTCCATGCGTTACGCAATGTCTGAAACATTCTCAGATCACCTCCGCCTTACCGCCAGCAGCAGCGATTTTTTCTTCTGCTGACTTTGTAAATTTAGCAGCCTGAACTGTTAAGTTCTTTGCTGTTAATTCGCCTCTACCCAATACTTTAACGCCATCATTAATCTTTTTGATAATGCCTGCAGCCTTTAGTGCTTCTGCGGTAACCTGCGTACCGTCTTCAAAGCTGTTTAAAGCTGTAACATTTATTTCTGTATAAACCTTTGCAAATACATTTGTGAAGCCTCTTTTGGGAAGTCTTCTGTAAATAGGCATCTGACCACCTTCAAAACCGGGTCTTACGCCACCGCCAGAACGAGCCTTCTGACCCTTGTGACCTTTGCCTGATGTTTTGCCGTTGCCCGAACCGTGACCGCGACCAACTCTGAATGAATCCTTCTTAGAGCCTGCAGCAGGTTTTAATTCGTTCAAATTCATTGTGGCACCTCCTTTGGATTAAAGTTCTTCTACTTTTACCATATAATCTACTTTCTTAATCATACCCATAATTGCAGGGGTTGCTTCGTGGATTTTTTCATCACGAATCTTTTTAAGGCCAAGTGCCTTAACTGTAGCTATATGGTCTTTTTTTCTACCGATTGTACTTTTTAATAAAGTAACCTTAAGCTTAGCCATGGCTTTTGCCTCCTATTTTAAAATTTCTTCAACGGTCTTGCCGCGAGCTGCAGCAACCTCTTCTACACTCTTAAGAGAAGCTAATCCCTGAATTGTAGCCTTAACAACGTTTCTGGGGTTGTTAGAACGAAGTGATTTTGTTCTGATATCGCCAATTCCTGCAAGTTCCAATACAGCACGTGCTGCACCACCTGCGATAACACCTGTACCTTTGCCGGCGGGCTTGAGTAAAACTCTGCCTGCGCCGAATTCGCCGGTAATCTCGTGAGGAATTGTTGTTCCAACCATATTAACGTGAATAAGGTTTTTCTTAGCATCTTCAATGCCCTTACGGATAGCATCAGGGATTTCTGCTGATTTGCCTGTGCCGCAGCCTACATAACCGTTACCGTCGCCTACTACTACAAGTGCTGAAAAACGGAATGTTCTACCGCCCTTTACAACCTTAGCAACTCTGCCAAGATTAACTACTCTTTCTTTTAAATCTAAAGTACTTGCGTCTATAAGTTGAGCCAAAACTATTTCCTCCTTTTCTTAGAATTTAAGACCGGCTTCTCTTGCACCATCTGCAAGTTCCTGTACACGGCCGTGGTATATATATCCGCCTCTGTCGAATACTACGTTTTCAATACCTTTTTCAAGAGCTTTTTTAGCTACTAATTCGCCGACTGCTTTTGCTGCTTCTTTGTTGCCGCCGTTGCCTTCAAGTTCTAAAGATGAAGCTGCAACGAGTGTGCTACCTGCTACGTCGTCGATTATCTGAGCATAAATGTTTTTAAGACTTCTGAATACGCAGAGTCTGGGGCAAGCGGGTGTGCCGCTGACTGCTTTACGAACTCTTTTATGACGTCTGAGTCTTGCAACATTACTTGACTGCTTATTAATCAATTCGATTCACTCCTTTTGATATTTTTGCGGTTTTAGGCTATGGATTTTGCCATAACCTCAAACACCAAAAAGATTACTTCCGGCTTATTTCTTACCGCCGGTTTTACCTTCTTTTCTTCTGATATGCTCTGTTGCATATTTGATACCCTTACCTTTGTACGGTTCAGGCGGTCTCTTTTCACGAACCTTAGCTGCGAATTCGCCAACAACCTGCTTATCAATACCTTTGATAATGATTTCGTTAGCTGTAGGAGCTTCGATTGTGATACCGTCTACGGGCACCATTTCAACCTGGTGTGAAAAACCAAGGTTCATAACAAGGTTTTTACCCTGCATCTGTACTCTGTAACCAACACCGTTAACTTCAAGCTTCTTTTCGTAGCCTTCTGTTACACCAACAATCATATTGTTTAAAAGTGTTCTTGTTAAGCCGTGCAGAGCCTTGTGCATTTTTATTTCAGAAGGTCTTGAAACTGTGATTTCTGCACCTTCCTGTTTGATAATCATATCAGGATGTAATTCCTTTGTAAGTGTGCCTTTAGGTCCTTTAACTGTAACTACATTTGAAGCAGCAACTTCAACTGTTACGCCTGCAGGAACCGCGATAGGCATTCTTCCTATTCTGGACACTTTGTGCACCTCCTATATTAGTTATAACGTATTACCATACGAATGCCATTACTTCGCCGCCGACATTTTCCTTTCTTGCCTTTTTGTCAGTCATAATGCCTTTGGATGTTGAAACAATAGCGATACCGAGTCCCTTTAATACTTTGGGAAGCTCTTCTTTGTTCTTGTATATTCTGAGACCGGGAGTTGAAACTCTCTTGATACCTGAGATTGCTCTTTCTTTACCATTGTATTTTAAAGCAATACGGATGATATCCTGTTTGCCGTCCTCGATTATCTGATAATTTTTGATGTAGCCTTCTTCTAATAAGATTTCAGCGATTGCCTTTTTCACATTAGATGCAGGAACATCTACGCAAATATGTTTTGCAGCATTTGCGTTTCTGATTCTTGTAAGCATATCTGCGATAGGATCGGTTGTATGCATATTTATTACCTCCTTCTTCCGAATTCAATAAGATTTTACCAGCTTGCCTTTTTCACGCCCGGAATCTGACCCTTGTAAGCCAATTCACGGAAACAGATACGGCAGATACCGTACTTTCTGAGATACGCATGGGGGCGTCCGCAGATTTTACATCTGTTGTACTGTCTTGAGCTGAATTTAGGCGTTTTTTGCTGTTTTAATTTCATTGCAAGTTTAGCCATTTTTTCTCCTCCTATTTACCCTTATTATTTGGTTGCGAACGGTGCGCCCATCAATGAAAGAAGTTCTCTTGCTTCTTCGTCTGATTTTGCTGTTGTAACCATAATAATATCCATGCCTCTTAATTTATCAATCTTATCGTAGTCGATTTCGGGGAAAATCAACTGTTCTTTAACGCCTACGCAGTAGTTACCGCGACCGTCGAAAGAATCGGGATTAATTCCACGAAAGTCCCTAACTCTGGGAAGTGCTACGTTGAAGAATCTGTCTAAGAATTCGTACATCTTAGGTCCGCGAAGTGTAACCTTGCAGCCGATTGACATACCTTCTCTGATTTTGAAAGTAGCGACAGATTTTCTTGCTTTTGTGACTACGGCCTTCTGACCTGTAATCGCTTCTAAATCGGTGATTGCGCCGTCTAAAGCTTTTGCGTTGTCTTTAGCTTCGCCACAGCCGATATTTATTACAATTTTCTCAAGCTTAGGAATTTGCATTGTGCTTTTGTATCCGAATTTTTCCATCAAAGCAGGAGCAACTTCCTTGCTGTATTTTTCCTGTAATCTAGCCATCTGCTTAGTTTACCTCCTTTTACAAAATTAGTCGTTAAAGGTTTCTCCGCACTTTTTGCAGTAACGAACGGAAGTTCCGTCTTCTAAAACTTTTCTTCCTGCTCTTGTAGCCTTTTTGCATTTTGAGCAAACCAACATTACGTTAGATGCGTCAATTGCAGCTTCCTGCTTAATGATGCCGCCGGGCTGAGCCTGACCGCGAGGTTTTTTATGCACTGTAGCAACTGCTACACCTTCAACGATTGTTTTACCCTTACCAGGCAAAACTTCGATTACTTTACCTTTTTTACCCTTATCTTTTCCTGCGATTACTACTACTTCATCGCCGGATTTAATATTCATTTTTGCCATTTTGTGGGCTCCTCCTTAATTTTAATATAAATTAGAGTACCTCAGGCGCTAACGAGAGAATCTTCATATATTCTTTTTCTCTAAGCTCTCTTGCTACGGGTCCAAAAATACGAGTTCCTCTGGGGTTTTTGTCTTCCTTTATTATAACAGCTGCATTTTCATCAAACTTGATGTATGTGCCGTCATTACGTCTTACGCCGGAAACTGATCTAACGATGACTGCTTTTACAACGTCACCTTTTTTTACAACGCCGCCGGGTGTTGACTTTTTAACAGAAGCAACAACCACATCGCCGATTGCCGCGTATCTTCTCTTAGAACCGCCCAATACTCTGATACACATCAACTCTTTTGCTCCGGTGTTATCCGCAACCTTCAAAAGTGTCTGCTGTTGAATCATAATTGGTTACCTCCGTTTCTTAATTCAATTACTGTGCTTTTTCTAAAATTTCAACAAGTCTCCATCTCTTATCGCGAGAAAGCTTTCTTGTTTCCATTACTAACACCTTATCGCCGATTCCGCAGATATTATTCTCGTCATGGGCTTTAAGTTTATAGGTCTTCTTCATAATTTTGCCATAAAGAGGGTGTTTAACCTTATATTCGATAGCAACAACAATTGTTTTGTCCATTTTGTTGCTAACAACTTTACCTATTCTCTGTTTTCTGAAATTTCTTGTTTCTGCCATGATTTCACTCCTTTCAAGGACTTATTTATCCTTACTCTGCAAGTTTTCTCTCAGCCATTACTGTTTTAACCTTGGCTATTGTCTTCTTAACCTCAACTATTCTCATGGGGTTTTCCAACTGATTTGTAGCATTCTGGAATCTGAGGTTAAAGAGTTCTTTCTTAAGGTCAGCGAGATTACTTTCGAGTTCAGCTGTGCTTAATTCACGTATTTCGTTTACCTTCATCTGATTAACCCTCCATTTCTTCAGTTTCTTTAGCTACAAACTTACATTTAATAGGAAGTTTGTGCATAGCAAGACGAAGTGCTTCTCTTGCGATTTCTTCTGAAACACCGTCGATTTCAAAGAGCACTCTGCCGGGCTTAACAACTGCTACCCAGTACTCAGGTGAACCCTTACCGCTACCCATACGTGTTTCAGCAGGTTTTTCTGTAACCGGTTTATCCGGGAAAATCTTAATCCAAACTTTACCGCCACGCTTGATGTAACGCGTCATCGCGATACGGGCAGCTTCAATCTGGTTTGATGTAATCCAAGAAGCTTCTAATGCCTGTAAGCCGAATGAGCCGTTTGTTACCTTGTTACCACGTAACGCCTGACCCTTCATTCTACCGCGCATTACTCTTCTGTATTTTACTCTTTTCGGTAATAACATTCTTATTTACCTCCCTTAATCTTTTTACTTTCGGGAAGGATTTCTCCTTTGTAAATCCAAACTTTAACACCGATTTTACCATAAGTG
>CAZCOF010000058.1:0-9649 GCA_964500095.1 uncultured Oscillospiraceae bacterium | reverse complement strand
TGCTTTTTGAACCAAGATATCTCCGCCGTTGGCGTTTTCAAAAGCAAATAAAACTAAATCAACCGCTTCTTCTAAGCTCATAACAAATCGTGTCATAGATGGTTCTGTGATGGTGATTGGGTCACCTTTTTTGAGCTGTTCTATCCATAGCGGTATAACACTTCCGCGTGAACACATAACGTTTCCGTAACGTGTACAGCAAATCATAGTCTTATCAGGTGAAACAGTTTTTGACTTTGCAACTGCAACCTTTTCCATCATTGCTTTAGATGTTCCCATAGCATTTACAGGGTAAGCTGCTTTATCGGTAGAAAGACAGATTACTTTTTTAACGCCTGCATCAATTGCTGCGGTGAGCACGTTTTCTGTACCTAAAACGTTAGTTTTTACAGCCTCAATCGGGAAAAACTCGCAAGAAGGTACTTGCTTTAAGGCTGCAGCGTGGAAGATGTAGTCAACTCCGTGCATTGCATTTTTTACGCTTTGTAAATCACGTACGTCGCCTATGTAGAATTTAATTTTACTGCTGGAATTCGGATATCTTAGCTGATATTCATGACGCATATCGTCCTGCTTTTTTTCATCTCTTGAAAAAATGCGGATTTCTCCGATATCTGTTTCTAAAAAACGATTTAAAACTGCATTGCCGAATGAACCTGTGCCGCCTGTGATTAATAACGTTTTGTCTTTAAACATTACTGATTACCTTCCTTTATACATCTTTTCGTAGTATTCTGTGTATTCACCGTTGATAATTTTTTCCCACCACTCGCGGTTTTCTAGGTACCATTCAACTGTTTTTTTGATTCCGTCGTCGAATTTTGTTTCTGGCAACCAACCAAGTGCATTGTGTATCTTTGTTGGGTCGATAGCATAGCGCATATCGTGGCCTTTTCTGTCTGTTACGTAAGTAATCAGGCTTTCTGGTTTATCTAGAAGCTTTAAGATTATTTTTACAATATCGATGTTTGCCTTTTCGTTGTGACCGCCGATGTTATATACTTCGCCGACTTCACCCTTATGAATGATTAAATCTATCGCCTTACAATGGTCTTCTACATACAACCAGTCACGTACGTTTAAGCCGTTTCCGTAAACCGGAAGGGGCTTGTCATTTAAAGCATTTGCAATCATTAAAGGAATTAATTTTTCGGGGAAGTGGTATGGTCCGTAGTTGTTAGAACAACGTGATATTGTAACGGGAAGTCCATAAGTTCTGTGATAAGCTAAAACCAAAAGGTCTGCACTCGCTTTTGAAGCACTGTACGGACTTGATGTGTGGATAGGAGTTTCTTCCGTAAAGAACAAATCAGGTCTGTCAAGCGGCAAATCGCCGTAAACTTCGTCGGTAGATACCTGATGGTATCTTTTAATTCCGTATTTTCTGCAGGCATCCATTAAAACCTGCGTGCCGAGTATATTGGTTCTTAAAAATGCACCGGGATCTTCGATTGAACGGTCTACGTGGCTTTCTGCTGCAAAGTTTACAACAACATCGGGTTTTTCCTTTTCAAAAAGAGCGTAAACTGCTTCTTCGTCAGCAATGTCTGCTTTAACAAAGGTAATCTTGTCCATAACCGACGCCAAAGTTTCCAAATTGCCGGCGTATGTGAGTTTATCTAATACGATAATCTGATATTCGGGGTATTTTTTCAACATATAATGGACGAAATTTCCGCCAATAAATCCGGCACCGCCTGTAACTATAATTTTCATAACTTACTCCTATCTTTAATATGTATTATTCAGAATCAACGAGGGACAATAAATATTGTCCGTAATCTGTCATTTTTAATTCTTCGCCTAAAGCACGAAGCTGATTATCATCAATAAAACCGCGACGCCAAGCGATTTCTTCAAGACAGGAAACATACATACCCTGCATTTCCTGAACGGTTTGCACGAATTCGCTTGCTTTAATCATTCCTGAAGGTGTGCCTGTATCAAGCCAAGCCATTCCGCGGGGCATAAGCTGAACATCTAACTGCCCTTTTTCCAAATATGCGTTGTTGACTGCGGTAATTTCTAATTCGCCCCTTTGTGAAGGCTTGACATTTTTTGCAATCTCAACCACCTGGTTATCATAAAAATATAACCCGGGAACGGCATAATTTGATTTTGGATTCTCAGGTTTTTCTTCTATTGAAATTACTTTTTTGTTTTCGTCAAACTCTACAACACCAAAAGCGGTAGGGTCTTTTACGGGATAACCAAAAATTGTTGCACCGTTTAGTTTTTCCTTGGCATTCATTAAAAGACGTGTAAAGTCCTTGCCGTAAAAGATGTTGTCGCCCAAAATCAGACAAACGTCGTCTTCGCCTATAAATTCTTCTCCGATTAAAAAGGCCTGAGCAAGTCCTTTTGGTTCTTCCTGAACCTTGTATGTAATAGAAATTCCAAGCTTGCTGCCGTCACCTAATAACTCTTCATACATAGGTGTATCAACAGGGGTAGATATAATCAAAATATCTTTGATACCGGCAAGAAGTAGTGTTGACAGCGGGTAATAAACCATAGGTTTATCATAAATGGGTAAAAGCTGTTTTGAAACAACTTTTGTCATAGGATAAAGTCGTGTTCCGCGACCGCCGGCTAAAATGATTCCTTTCATCTGTTTCACCTCGTAAAAAAATTTCACATAATTTATAAATGATGTTTACAACGTACACTAAAAATCGATAGAGTTTAGTTATTACTGTGTGTTTTATATCCTGCATCCTGAAATGCTTTGTATTGTAAAAAAATAAGTGTTAATATGCATAAGTGTGTGTCATCAAAAAGTGCTGCCAAAGTCAACAGCATGGTAGCATATGTTATAATAGGGAAAATCAAAATAAATCTGAATCTGAATTTAGATGGTATGATACAGCAAAACAGTGTTCTATATATTTCGAGCATAGCAAGAACACCAAAAATTCCGACGCTGGTCAAAAGCTCTACATAATAATTATGATGTATATGACTTACAACACCTGTCTGATAAAGGTGGCTTGCTTTTCCTACGCCAAAGAGCATAGAAAGAATGCTTTCTTTCCAAAGAGAAATATAACTTGCCGAAATTTCAACTCTTCCATTTCCGCCCTCCATGCTTTCAGCATTAAATCTATCAACAAACGAATCTATCATAGTGTTGATAGTGTCCTTGAATACAAAACATAAAAGCACAATCAGCAGAATAATTGCGGACTTTTTTTTCAAAGACAAGCTTTTTACGTTCATAAAGATATACAAAATTAAAACTATATTGACAGAAATTGAAATTATAAAGCTTCTTGAAACGGTAAGCATGCCTCCAAACAGCAAAAACAGTACAATCGCAAAATCTTTTACTCCGGAGTCTTTATCAAACGCAATATGAGTCAGCATTAAAGAGATACCTACTGCTATGGTCATTGAGAAATAGTTGGGATCGTTGTTGATACCGCGGAATCGTCCTTCAAATAAAGGATTACCTTTTGCAATATAATAGACTAATCCACAAATCAGCATTGAGACAACACCGTATATGAAATATTTCAAACAGTTTTTGTATTCTTGTTTATAATTTGATTCTTGTATGATTTTTTTGGCATAGGTCGATATTATAATTAACCCCATTGCAAATCGCACAAACGGAAATAAAAGAGCAGTATTTTTTGAAACGAGCATATTTATACTCAGTGCAAAAACCATACCCAATACAGCTAAAACAGCATTTATATTAAAGTAAGTTCGATTCAGGAAAAAGACTTTAAAAAATAAAGCCATAATAAAAAGTCCTACAAAGGTGTTACCTGTGTTTAATTTATACATTCGAATATTGGGAACATAAAACAGAAGCAGATGTATAGCTTCGCTGGTGTCACACAAGAGTACCGGAATAAGCATAAAAATCAAACCGATTAGGGCGAACACTGTGCTGGAGGTGTAGTGGTGCAAAAACATCAGCACTGTTGCCAAAGCAACTGATAAATATATAATTACTTGCCGTACGGGTCTTCTACCATTTTTTATTTTCATTTACAGTCATCCTTTGGTTTAGATAATCTTAGCTTTCGGTAATATCTTCATATAGCTTTAGATATAGGTTATAATTGTTTTTCTTGTCAAAACTGTCCAAAATCCATTTTCTGCATAAAGCAGAGTAGGTTTCTTTTTTATTTTGTTTTATCATAGTGATTTTTTCTATCAAATCATCCGAGTTTGCGTTTTCAACAGTAAATCCGCATTGATTGTCTACGGTTTCTTTTGCACCCGTGTTGCAGTATGTAATAACAGGCGTTCCACAAGCCTGAGGCTCCATATTTACAGTTGGAAGAGTGTCTTCCCTTGTGCAGTTTACAAATACGTCTGCCGCCGAATATATTTTACAAAGCTCGTCCCTGTCTTTAATAAATGGCAACGCTATTATGTTATCGGGTAAATCTTTTGACTGTTCTTCGTTGCAACCTAGAAGTATCAGTACTTCGTCTTTTAAAAGGGAAGCGGTTACTTTTTTAAAGGTTTCTCCATTTACAAAGGATAAGAATTTTGATGCCAACCCTAAAATCACAAACTTATCCTGTAAACCATATTTTTCTTTAAAATCTGACTGTGTGGGTTTAAAAACTTCTGTATCTACGCCATTATGTATTGTTACAACACGCTTGTCTCTTAAAAATGTACGTCTTGTTTCGTCAGCTATCCAGTCTGATACGCCGACAATTGTTAAATCTTTAATGGCACCCAAATATTTTTTGCGGTCGTGCAGAATTTTTGCAGATTTGTCAAACAGATACGCTTTAGTGTCTGCCATTTTTTTAGGACAATTTCCACACCCTTTTAGCCATTTATCGCAGCCTGCTGCGGTATAATGAAAGCAACCGCCGGTATAAAACCAGCAATCGTGAAGTGTTATCATTGTTTTGATATTTTCTTTTGCAAGAAAACCAAGCAGCATATTAAGATTAACATAGTTGCTGTGAAGATTATGAAGCTGCACAATATCCGGATTTAATTTTTTGATATAGCACAAAAGCTTATAGGTGGAATATCTTGAAAAATAGCCTTGCATACCGTTTAGTCTGCAAAAAAGTGCGTGCAATTTTTTGCCAAACACATTTCCTATTCTATAGCCGCCCTGAATTTTTTCAGGCGAAATTGGAGATGTGGAGTAGGCTACATAAGAGTCTATTCCGTTAGCTAATGCTAACTCGTGAATATCCTGAACAATTATGCCGGTGCTTCCGACACCGTAGACTGCGTTTATTTGTAACAATTTCATATCATCACTCTTAACTTTAAGTAATTTATTTTTCCATTGCTGATGCAATAACCGTATCAAAAATTTTATGTATATTTTCAGGGTCGTGATTCTTCTTTGCGGATGTACAAGCGTTTTCGGCAAATGTATTCAATAAGCTCGTATCATCGCTAAGCGATTTTAAGTTTTTAAGAATTTCTTCGTCATTTGTACATACTACTGCTGCATTGTTTTCTATAAAATACTGCATAGGAGCAGTATCGCGGTTTCCAACGGCAAGGATACACTTGCCGCAAGACAAGTAGTCTGTAATTTTAGTAGAAAAAGAAAGTCTTGCAACTTTTGCGTCCTTACCGTCAATATCTTCCAAAAAGAGAAGCACGTCAGCTTCGTTTTGTTTTTGTAAAGCTTCTGCTTGTGGTATAGGCTCGTGAATTCGGCAAAAATCATTTTGGATTTTAGAACGCATTTCATCCGATAAAACAGTCTGGGTATAGACGTCAAGGGTAATCAAGGTTTTTTCCTGATTGACTTTTTTTAAAACCTCAGAAATCCGAAGCAGGCTTTCATCTCTGCCTATAATTAAACTTCCCGTATATAACATATTAATGGGAAAGGTCACATCGTTGTTGATGACAACGGGTTCTTTTAAAAGCGGTTTTGTAAGCAAATGACAATCTATACCGAAAAAATCATCCGCTTCTTTTTTGGTAAAAGAAGAAATTGCAAAAAATTCCTGTGTCAGTTTTGAAAGTCTCTTTAAAGAACCACGTTGGAAAAATCTATAAATTTTATATCCTAAATCGGGATGCTGCTTATATGTAAAGTTATCATCCCATATATATCCTACAGCTTTTGCGCCTGTTCTTTTTATTGCATATTCAATGATTCTGTTTAAATGAATATAGCCGTCCATAGAATGGAGTATAATGTCGGGTTTAAAACTATCCAAAAATGCATCAAGCTCAGGGGTATGCCATTTTCCGACTTTCCAGATAAGTTCACGCGCCAAAAGCATAGAGTAGCGTCTTTTCTTTTTCATTTTAACGTATCTTTCGTTATGAGCCTGTAAGTCTTCGTCGGCGGTATCATCCGTTTTTTCTGCTGATACTTCTGTGCCGGTTTTTGTGTTTCTTTTTAACAGACTTTTGATAATTTTATTTTCGCTGATATTAAAATATCTTGAGCAAACATTACTGTCGGGCACTTCATCACGTATGTATATAGATGATAGGTTTTCAGCTGGGTACTTTTCCAAAAGGGCAGCCCAGCTGTTTGCACCGACCTTTGAATTCCATGAAGGAACTGTCATTATTAAAATTTTTAAGTCTTTGTTTGTAGCTTTCATTATAATCAGCCTTTTAAAATTTTTGTATAGATATCATACACAGCTTTTGCAGTATTATCTAAATCCAACAATTCATTGACAAGAGCCTGACCACGTAGAGCCATTTCTTTAAGCTCGCCTTTGTGTTCTACGGCCCAAGTGATTTTTTCGGCTAAATCAATAGGGTCTTTAGACTTTACCAAACATCCTGTTTCTCCCGGAATTACAATGTCAGGGAATCCGCCTACGTCAGAACTTATGGTGGGTACAGCAAGCATCAGACTTTCTGCAGCACCGCCTAAATTTTCGCTGTGTGACGGGTGTACTACGATATCTATTTCTGGGTAAATGTCGTATACGTCGCTGCGGTAGCCTGTGAAGATGATTCTGTCACCTAATACTTTTTTAGCATAGTCTTTTACTTGCTTTTCGTATTCATCTGCACCATCCCACGCGTTTCCAATGATAACGGGCATAATATTGGGATGTTTTTGCATAACTGTTTTTACAGCGTCGATAAAATCCTCGTGCCCCTTAATGCCACGTTTTTGTCCTAAATATTTTTTAGGCTTGTAAAAATAGCTTACCATTGCTATGATAACAGCATCTTTATCTATATTGAATTCTTCGTGGAGAATGTTTTTTGATTCTCCTTGTGTTTCGTCCTTGTGGGGCATACCATAATATGCCAAATGAACTTTTTCATTGGGAATTCCTTTGTCAAGGTATATAGAACAGGTTTTTTTGCACGCTCCGCCCCAATGGTCTACATTGGTTGCTGTGCATCTTTCTGCAAAGCTTGTAAGACCGCTTTCTAAGTGCAAAGGTCCCGGCACCTGAAATAAACGGGGAGTCTTGTCCTTTCTTAGTGCAAGTCTTAACATTAAAACGTTGGTAACGAAATGCAAATGAATTATATCAGGTTTTATCTGTTTTACAACCTGTCTGATTTCTTTGCACAATGAAAAGAACTTCCAGGGTTTTGCAATAGGAAGGCTCCAGTTGCCTTCAATTATTTCAAAACCGTTTTCTTTATATTTAGTTGCATAACCATCGCGGTTGTTAGGTAATACCGTAACAGTTTCCACTCCTAGTTTTTTCAAATGCGTTGCCTGATTGAATGCCCATGCAGCGCCTCTGTTTGTCTTTACTACCTGAAGTACCTTCACTGACAGCATCTCCGTTCCTTTATGAATTTTTCTTTTTTGCAGGGACACCGATATATGTAGCAGATTCTGTCAAATCTTTAACAATAACTGCACCTGCTCCTATCATACAATCCTCCGCAGTTTCAATATTATTACTAATCGTTGCACCTGCACCAACCCACGTACTGTCGCCGATTTTGACAGTTCCGGCAATATGAGCTCCAACTGAAATGTGAACAAAGTCACCTAATATACAATCATGGTCTACAGAAGCACAAGTGTTGATAATGCACCCTTGTCCTATTTTTGTATCAGGGTTTACAACTGCTCCCGCCATTACAACTGTACCTGTTCCGATTGTTACACTTTTGGAAACAACAGCATTCGGGTGAATTAAAGAAACAACATTAAGTCCTGACTTTATAAACTCTGTTTGAATTCTTCTTCGTATATTGGCATTGCCTATTGCTACGATAAAGTCTGCATTTTTATAGTTGATTGCATCCTTACATAAGCCAACAACTTCATATTTACCGCAATATGTAACATTTGGATCATCGTCTAAAAATAAAATATCTGAATAACCATTAAGCTCAGCGATGTCAGCAATGACTTTTCCGTGTCCGCTTGCACCGATAATAATTAATTTGTTCATTAATTAGTCAACCCCGTTCCGCTGCCATTAAATTCTTCCATAGTAACTGATGTGGCAGAGGTGATGCCGTCACGCATTAAAACCTTGCCCACAGTCATAAACAATATTTTCCAATCACCTAAAAATGTGATGTTGTCTACATATTGAACATCGTATTCGAATCTTTCTTCCCAACTGATAGCATTTCTTCCACTGACTTGAGCAAGTCCTGTAATACCTGGGCGAACCTCAAGTCGCCTTGCCTGTTCTTCGGTATAACGGTCGATGTACTTTAAGTACAGCGCTCTGGGACCAACTAATGAAACCTTACCGCAGACCACATTCCACAAAGATGGAAGTTCGTCTAAAGATG
Organism: uncultured Oscillospiraceae bacterium; assembly: GCA_964500095.1. Lineage (GTDB taxonomy): Bacteria > Bacillota > Clostridia > UBA1381 > UBA9506 > Congzhengia. The sequence goes on along the minus strand of CAZCOF010000058.1, from coordinate 946 downwards.
TGCTTCGCAAAATCTTTCCAAATGAGCCGAGTCTTTCTTCGTCGGGGAGCAGATTGCCGTCAGAATCTTTTGCATCTGTCATAGAACGGAACTTATACATATAAAATGGTACCCCGTCTTTTCCTGCTCTTTGTTGTTTGAATATAACAGGTGAACCGAGTTTGATTCTTACAATAAGCGCCAAGATGAGTAAAATAGGACTTATGACAATCAGTGCGATTGATGCTAAAAATATATCCTGTGGAACTTTTATGTATTTTTGGTAAAAAGATTTTTTATGCTCTATAGCCATATATACCTCACTCAAAGCAACTTCTTATAATTTCTATAATTTTATACTGTTCTTCTGCGGTCATCTTATTATCACTGGGCAGGCAGAGACCACGTTCAAAAATATCTGCCCCTACATCAGCTGTACCGCCTGTAAAATAAACATTAGTATTTGCACGTCTTAAGCCACTTTGTGTGATAAATTCGTGCATACGATACATCGGTTGCATATGCATCGGCTTCCAGATTGGTCTGCCTTCAGCATTATATTTTGCAAGGGTTTCAAGAATTTCTGTCGGGCAGGTTTTACCTTTTTCGGATATGTAAATAGCACGGCAATCGTCTCTTGTTTGCTTGCACATATAGTCTTTGTCGATAATCATTGCAGAAAGCCAGTAGTTTGGTTCTGCACCGTCAACAATTGGATTCATCTTTACCGGTAGGTCATAAAAACCATCGCGGTATCTTTCGTAGATAGCTTTTTTTTGAGCAATGTGCTCTTCAAGATAATGATATTGACCGCGAACAACACCTGCCACTATGTTACTCATACGGTAGTTGTAACCGACTTCCTCATGCTGATACCAAGGCGCGTTTTCTCTTGCTTGTGTAGACCACTTGCGAGCTTTGTTTGCCACCTCAATATCATTTGTCAAAAGGCAACCGCCCGCAGAAC
>CAZCOF010000057.1:0-9894 GCA_964500095.1 uncultured Oscillospiraceae bacterium | reverse complement strand
GGGCAATTTCAGGTGTTGATGGCAAGCACTTTGAACCCGACGAAACGGTGACAAAAGAGCAGTTTGCAAAAATGCTGGTCGGTGCTTTAGAGATTGAACTGCCTGACGAAACAAAAGACACAGCTGATACGGACGATGTGTCAGCAGAAGAGAGTGAACCTGTAATTACATATAAGGATGTAGATGAAGAAAGCTGGTCATATCCGTATATTTTAGCATCTTACGAGTTTTTCTATGACGACAGCTTCGGGTCTGCTGCTTTTAATCCTGAAGAAAACTACACACGTGAAAAATGTGCTTATGCAATTTCAATGGCTTTAGGCTATGGCGGCAAGGAATCAAACCTTTTAGACGCTGACGTTTTAGACAATTTTTCGGACAGCAATAAAATTACAGATGATTTAAAATCAGCCGTTGCAATGACAGTAGAACGCGGTATTGTAAAAGGCGATAATAATACTATCAGACCAAACGGCGAAGTAACACGAGCCGAAGCTGCTGTACTGCTTTATCGTGCAAAGCAATATAAGGCAAGAAATTCACAGGATTTATTTATAACCCAGACTCCTATGATAGGAGAAAGCACAGTAACCTTAGAGCAGGCAAAAAAATGGGCCGAAAATCGGGGTGCCCATCAAAGGTTTATTGATATTGCAGATTTTTACTGGAAATACGGCGAAATTACGGGCATTCGTCCCGAAATTTTATACGGACAAGCTGCAAAAGAAACGGGCTTTGGCAAATACACAGGTCAGGTTAAGCCTGAGCAGAACAACTGGGCGGGAATAAAGATTAAAAACCCGATTGCCGACAGACCTGAAGACCACGAAACGTTCGAAACGCCCGAAGACGGCGTAAGAGCTCACTTTAACCATATTTCTGCCTATGTGGGCACAGAGCCTGTAGGCGAGCCTCACGACCGTTATTATGTTTTACAGACGGTTGCGTGGCGTGGTACAGTTAAAAACGTTGAGCAGCTCGGCGGAAAGTGGGCACCTGATGTGACCTACGGCTACAATATTGTAGTAAAAATGCTGAGAAGTATGGAAAATACAAAATAGTAAAAACACCTTGACAAAAAGGCGAATTTAGTATAATATAATTACGATACTGAGAGATGGAGACGTATCAAAAAAGACCGAAGAGGTCTTTTTTGGTGCGTCTTTTTTTGTTGTAAAGAAAGGATTTGAGACAAGAATGTATGATGTAGCAATAATCGGTGCAGGAGTAGTAGGTGCAATGATTGCAAGGCTTTTTTCACAGTATGAAGGCAAGGTCTTGATAGTTGAAAAGGAATCAGACATTGCAATGGGTGCGACAAAAGCAAACTCTGCCATAGTTCACGCAGGGTTTGATGCAAAAGCGGGCAGTTTAAAGGCAAAGCTTAATGTGGCAGGCAGCGAAATGATGGAAAAAATCTGTAAAGATTTAAGTGTAAGCTATAAAAATAACGGAGCGTTAGTAATCGGTTACAACGATGAAGACTGCGAAAAATTAACTGAGCTTTATAAAAACGGTATAAAAAACGGTGTTAAAAACTTAGAACTTGTTGACCAAAAGAAACTGTGCAAGTTAGAGCCAAATATTTCAGATGAAGCAATCTGTGCATTATACGCCCCCACAAGCTCGATTGTTTGCCCCTATGAATTGACAGAAGCCGCAATCGGTAATGCGATGGATAACGGGGCTGATTTAAAGCTTGATTTTGAAGTTTGTAAGATTAAAAGAACAGATGATGCTTATGAAATATCTTCAAAAAGCGGAGAAAAAATAAGTGCAAAAATCGTTATAAATGCCGCAGGCTTGTATTCTGATGAAATTTGTGCAATGGTTTACAAAAAAGAATTCACAGTACACCCCAGAATGGGAGAATATCTGCTTTTAGACCGTGAGTGCGGTGATTTAGTTCATCATACTATATTTACAGTGCCGACAAAAATGGGTAAGGGTATTTTGGTTTCGCCGACGGTTGATAATAACTTATTGTTAGGTCCCACATCTGTTGACGGAACGGATAAAACCAATAAAAACACCACAAAGGCAGGCATTTCGTCGGTTATCGAAAACGCAAGTAAAATGGTGAAAAACGTTGACACAAGGATGGTTATAACATCATTTTGCGGTCTTCGTGCTGTGGGAGATACAGGCGACTTTATCATAGATATTAAAAACCAGAATTTCGTAAATGTTGCAGGAATTGAGTCTCCCGGACTATCTGCATCTCCTGCTATTGCAGAGTATGTAATGGAGCTTTTGGCGAAAAGCGGTGCTAAATTTACAAAAAAAGATAGCTACATAAAAACAAGAACATCAGTTAAGCATTTTCGTGACTGGGATATAGAAAAAAAGAACGAAATGATTAAAAAAGACCCGACATTCGGCAACATAATCTGCCGCTGCGAGAGTGTTACAGAAGGAGAAATCCGCCACGCCATCCGCACAAATCCCAAGCCGCGTGATTTAGACGGAGTAAAACGCCGTACACGTGCCCAGATGGGAAGATGTCAGGGTGGATTTTGCTCGCCTTATATTATGGGACTTTTAGCAGAAGAAATGGGCGTTTCGCAATTAGATGTCACAAAAAGCGGAAAAGGCTCGTATGTGCTAAGTAGTGCAATAAAGGAGGAAGATTGTGATGCGTAATGTAAAGTTAGTAATCATTGGCGGCGGCCCTGCCGGAATGTGTGCAGCAGTTAAAGCATACAAATCAGGAGTAGACGATATTTTGCTTTTGGAAAGAGATAAAAACTTAGGCGGAATTTTGCAGCAATGTATTCACAATGGATTTGGACTTCACAGATTTAAAGAAGAACTCACAGGTCCTGAGTATGCCTACAGGTGCGAGCAGGAATTATTAAAGCTTCCGATAAAAGTACAGTGCGAAACGACAGTAACAGAGATTTCTCCTGATAGAGTTATCACGACCATTTCAAGAAAAAGAGGCGTAGAACAAATTAAGGCTCAGTCAATCATCCTTGCTATGGGCTGTCGTGAGCGTCCGCGTGGTGCGTTAAATATTGCAGGCAGTCGCCCGTCGGGTATTTTTAGTGCCGGAACAGCACAAAAATACGTCAATATGATGGGATATATGCCCGGCAAAAATGTCGTTATTTTAGGCTCGGGCGATATAGGACTTATTATGGCTCGAAGAATGACACAGGAGGGTGCTAAGGTTCACGCAGTTTGTGAAGTTATGCCCTACTCAGGCGGACTTCAAAGAAATATACAACAGTGTTTAAATGATTTTGACATTCCGCTCATGCTAAGTCACACAGTGACCGAAATCCACGGCAAAGAGCGAATCACAGGCGTTACGATTTCAAAGGTAGATGAAAAAATGCAGCCGATTGCAGGCAGCGAAAAGTACATTGAGTGTGACACACTCTTGCTTTCTGTAGGACTTATTCCTGAAAATGAACTTTCAAAATCGGCGTCTGTTGAGCTGTCCGGCATAACAAAAGGTGCAGTTGTTGACCAGAACAGACAGACAAATATTGATGGTATTTTTGCCTGCGGAAATGTATTGCACGTACACGATCTTGCTGACTTTGTATCAGAAGAAGCAGAAATTGCAGCAGAAGCGGCGGCCAGATACATCTTAGGCGGTCTTTCCCGCAATGCGGATATTGAAGTTATAACAGACGGAAAAATAAGATACACAGTACCGCAAATAATCACCGATAAAACAAAAGACGTAAAGCTTTTTTATAGAGTTAGTGATATATATAAAGATGTAAGACTTTCAGTAACATTTGGAACCGAGACGATTTTGACCAAAAAAGTCGCAAAAGCAGCACCCGGAGAAATGCAGACAGTTGTTATAAAAGCCGATAAATTAAAGGGCGATTATGACAAAATCAGAATTTCTCTTGACCAAGAAGACAAATAGATATATAATTTTAAGAGGTGAAATTTTATGATAAAGGAATTAACTTGTATCGTATGTCCTGTGGGTTGTCAGTTAAAAATAGAATTAGAAGACGAAGGAGTAATTTCAGTAAACGGAAACACCTGTCCTCGCGGAATAAACTATGCTAAAGCAGAAATGACTAATCCAACAAGAGTAATCACAACTACAGTAAGAGCAAAAACAGGGGAGCTTATTCCGGTAAAAACAAACGGTGCTGTAAAAAAATCAAAAATATTTGAATGTATGAAAATAATAAACTCACTACATCCCGACATTTCAGAATGTGATATGGGAACCGTACTTTGTGAAAACATTTTAGAAAGCGGAGCAAATGTAGTGGTAGCCGCACCGACAAACAGGAGAAGATGATTATGAATGAATGTAGAGTTATAGCGGCGGTAAGAGACGAAGAAGCTTTAGCTGTTGCTTTAAAATCCAAAGTCAGAGTTATATTCGATTTATCACCGCATATTGACACTTTAAAAGACAGAGTAGCCTTATGCAAACAAAACAACAAAATGTTGTTTATCCACATTGATTTAGCAGAAGGTATAGGAAAAGACAAAGCAGGGCTTAATTTTATAAAAAACTGCGGAGCAGACGGCATTATTTCAACACGTTCTGCTTTAATTAAGGCGGCGAATGAAATAGGATTAAAGACTGTACAAAGGACATTTATAGTAGATTCTCAGTCGGTTGAAACGGCTTTTTCAACTGTAAAAACCAAGCCTGATATGGCAGAAATTATGCCTGGCGTTATATCTCCCAGAATAATGAAAAAAATCTGCTCACAAATCGAAGTCCCTGTAATTGTCGGCGGACTGATTGAGCTTCCCGAAGAAATAGAAGCTGCGATTTTCTCGGGAGTGAGTGCTGTTTCTACGGGCAAAAAAGAATTGTGGGATTATTAAGGAGTAGCTATGAAAAAACTATTAAAAAAACGCTTGTTTTTACTCGATATGGACGGAACAATTTATCTTGATAATGACCTTTTTGACGGTACAATTGACTTTTTGGAGCATATCAAAAAAATAGGCGGAAGATACCTTTTTTTAACAAACAACTCTTCAAAGAGTGTAGATAAATATGTAGAAAAGCTAAAGAGCTTAGGGATTGAATCAACCCCTGATGATTTCGTGACATCGGTAAACGCAACTGCTGCTTATCTTGAAAAGAAAAACTACAAAAAAATGTATGTTTTCGGAACAAACTCACTAAAAGAGCAGTTATCTTGCTTTCCTATAACAGATAAGCTTTCTGATGACATAGATTGCTTGGTTATGGGCTTTGACACAGAGCTTGCTTTTCAAAAGCTTGAAGATGCGTGTATTTTACTAAATCGCGGTGTTGACTATGTTGCCACAAACCCCGACTGGGTTTGCCCGACGTGGTACGGAAGTGTTCCCGATTGCGGCTCAATCGCTCAAATTTTGTGTACAGCCACAGGCAGAACGCCGTATTTTATAGGAAAACCCAGACCTGAAATGATTTTACTTGCTATGGAAAAAACGGGTTATTCACCCGAAGAAACCGTAATAATCGGCGACAGACTGTATACTGATATAGCGAGCGGTGTAAATGCCGGTATTTCGTCAATTTTAGTTTTAAGCGGAGAAGCGACAATGGATGATGTAGATAAAAGTGACGTTAATCCTACATATATCCTAAAAGATGTTAAAGAGCTTTATGAGTATTTATCCGGCACTGCTTAATATCTGCTCAACAGTTTTTTTATGAGGGCGGTTAAAGCGTTTTAATTTAAACAAAGAAGAATTGCGGGAAATATTGTTTATCCCCTCGATGCAGGTTAGGCTTAATTTAAAGCCTAACCTTTTTATTTCTTCTTCGGTTTCAGTACAAAAGCACCCAAACGGATATGTAAAGCAGAACGCTTGCGTTTCGGTGTAATTATATATTAAATCTTTCATTTTCTTTGCATCTTCTGAAAATATTTTTTTGTGTTGTTCACTTGATTCGCCCTTCATTTTGGAACAGCCCTTTCTTTGTGATATTTTGTGCATATCGTAGGTGTGATTTGCTATCCTTGTATGAGAAGAGACAGAGAGATTTTTAACATCATCCCAAGAAAGATAAGCATAAGAAACTGACTTGTCGGGGTGATTTGTGTAGTCGTTTGTATATGCACCGACAATTGATACTATCGCTTTCATATTATATTTTTTAAGGAGCGGAACTACGTACTCTTGATATGACAAATGACCGTCGTCAAAGGTCAGCATTATGGGCTTTTCGGGAAGAGACGTTCCTTTTTCGCAATAATTTATCAAATCTAAATCTGTAATGGTGGTGTAGCCGTTGTCCTTTATATATTTTAAGTCTTTTTCCAAATCATCAGGAGAAATTATAAATTCGCCGTGACGGGCTTCGTCTTTTAATATATGATGATACATAATTATAGGCAACCGGTATTCTGCTCCTAAGTCCTGAGATACACAACAAATGTATGAGCCTGCAAAAAAAGTGCCGAAAATCACGGCAATTGCAATAAAAAATACAAAAAAACGAATGAAATAACGTTTCATAGAATTCGCCTCCGTTTTAAATTGTATGAATTCACAGCTTGGTTTAATCATATAATTTTTTTGAGGTGAGAAAATGAAAAGATTTTATAGATTTTCTTTATATTCTTTGATAGTATCTTTTGCTTTAGCTGTTGTAGTATGTGCTCTGCCGCCGCAAGCAGAGTACGTTTCGGTCGAAAAGGAAGATTTTATAAAATGGGTTGATTTTAATGTTACATATAATGCATTGTCTGATTGCTTGGAATACGATATTGCGACCTACGGTACCGAAAAGCATACGAGCTGGATAAAGCTTTTGGCATATTTAGCGTCAACCGGTGGAGGGAATTTTAATTCATACAAAAAATCGACGCTTAAAAAAGTAACGGATGCGATTGATGGCGGAAAAACGATAGATGAGCTTTCAAAAAATGTAGTTCATTATCCGTATTACTTTGAGGCATACAGTGCGGTTTTAGATGGTTTTGTGGGTGAATACGAAATAGAAAAAGATGATGGTACATACGAAAAAAAGTATGGACTAAAAGCATTTTCTCCGATAGCTAAGGGATATTCATACTCTCATTTTGATGATTTCGGAGCGTCACGCTCTTACGGATTTAAAAGAAAACACTTAGGTCACGATATGATGGGGAGTGTAGGAACTCCTGTTATTGCCGTTGAGTCAGGCTATGTTGAATGTGTCGGCTGGAATCAGTACGGCGGGTGGCGAATAGGAATAAGAAGCTTTGATAAAAAACGCTATTATTATTACGCTCATTTGCGTCGTGACCACCCATATAACGATATGTATGAAGGAAAAACTGTGACAGCAGGTGACGTAATAGGGTATCTTGGTATGACCGGCTACAGCACAAAGGAAAACGTAAATAACATAAACACCCCACACCTTCATTGGGGTATGCAGCTGATATTTGACGAAAGTCAAAAAGAAACAAATTCAGAAATCTGGATTGATGTTTATGCAATAACGAAGCTTTTAGAACGTAACAAATCAGCAGTAGTAAAAGACAACGAAAATAAAGAATATGAAAGAATTTACGAAATGTTTGAAAAGGGAATGGAAAAGTAGGAGTACTATTTGAGGGGCTGACGAAAAATAGTGCAGATTGAACAAACTGAACCCGCAGGGGTGTGCCCCGAAGGCGTACATAGGTACGCCGAGAGGTGAAGTTTGTTCAAAGCACAAGGCAATAAAAACAAAGAAATCAGGCGTTTGCCTGATTTCTTCCTTAAGCTATATTATTTAAATTCTCTTAGCTTTAATCACAAGACTTAATATATCTCTTTTGCCTTGTGTGGTCTGTGCATTTTGCTATAGCCCCATTAACTGATATCTGCTAAATCTAAGAAGTTATGTCCAAACTCTGCTATAAAGTCCTTTCTTTCCTGAAGCTTGTCACCGAGTAAGACGTCAAACATCTGTGCTGTTTTTTCAGCATCGTCGTACGTTACTCTGATTAATCTTCTTGTTTCGGGGTTCATAGTGGTCTGCCACATCATTTCGGGTTCATTTTCGCCAAGACCCTTTGAGCGTTGGATTTTGTGTTTTTTGTTACCGAGAGAATTCACAATTTCCTGCTTTTCCTGCTCGTTGAATGCAAAGAATGTATCTTTTCCGCAGGTGATTTCAAAAAGCGGAGATTCTGCAATGTAGACCTTACCTTCGCGAATTAAAGTCGGCATCAAAACATAAATCATAGTAAGAATTAGCGTTCTTATCTGGTAGCCGTCGACATCGGCGTCGGTACAGATAATAACCTTGTTCCAGCGAAGATTATCTAAATCAAATGTGGTCATATCTTTGGTTGCGTGCTTAGATTTTATCTCAATACCGCAGCCTAAAACTCTTACTAAATCCGTTATTATTTCGCTTTTAAAGATTTTGCCGTAATCAGCCTTTAAGCAGTTTAAGATTTTACCGCGAACGGGGATAATTGCCTGAAATTCAGCATCTCTGCCTTTTTTACAGGAGCCTAGTGCTGAGTCACCCTCAACGATGTAAATTTCACGGCGTTCGATATCTTTTGTACGGCAGTTGATGAATTTATTTATACGGTTTGTCATATCAACTGTGCCTGTTAAATTTTTCTTAACGGCAATACGTGTTTTTTCGGCTTGCTCACGGCTCCTTTTATTAATTAAAACCTGAGCTGCAATCTTTTCTGCCGCTGCCTTTTCTTCTATAAAGTATACATCAAGCTGCTCCTTTAAGACATCTGTCATAGCTTCTTGAATGAATTTGTTTGTTATTGATTTTTTTGTCTGGTTTTCATAGCTCGTGATAGTTGAAAATGAGTTTGAAACCAAAATCAAGCTGTCGGCAACATCAACAAAGCTGATTTTTGACTCGTTTTTGTTGTATTTGTTGTTTGCTTTTAAATATTTATCGATTGAAGCAACAAAGGCACTCTTTACTGCTCTGTCAGGCGAGCCGCCGTGCTCTAAGAAGCTTGAGTTATGATAGTATTCTATCATATTTATTTCGTTATTAAAGCAAAAAGCAAACTGCATCTTAACGTTGTAATCGGGCTTGTCATCACGGTCACGGCCGCGTCTTTGTGTTTCAAAGGAAAACGTGGGAGTAAAAGACTTTCCGTCTGAGATTTCTTCAATATAGTCAATTATTCCCTTATCATAGCAAAATTCCTTAATATCCCAGCCGTCGGGAGTCTGGTTGTATAAAACAAACTTAAGTCCAGCATTTACAACAGCCTGCTTTTTTAACACGTCTTCGTAGTATTCAAGTGGAATATTTATGTCTGTAAATACTTCCGTATCAGGTCGCCAACGGATAGTTGTACCCGTTTTTTTGCCGCGAACTTCTTCGACTTGCATTTCTCCTACGGGATTGCCCTTTTCAAAGTGCATTGTATATTTTTTGCCGTCACGTAAAACCGTTACGTCCATAAAAGATGAGCTATACTGTGTAGCACAGGTACCAAGACCGTTTAAACCCAGAGAATACTCATAGTTTCCTGCCGCGTCGTTGTTGTACTTACCGCCTGCGTACATTTCGCAAAAAACAAGCTCCCAGTTAAAGCGACCTTCTTTTTCGTTATACCCCATAGGGATACCACGACCGTTATCTTTAACTTCTATAGACTTGTCGGCAAATCTTGTTATTTCTATTTCTTTGCCAAAGCCTTCTCTGGCTTCGTCGATGGAGTTTGACAAAATTTCAAAAAAGGAATGTGCACATCCGTCGATGCCGTCAGAACCGAAAATTACACCGGGACGTTTTCTTACTCGGTCGGCACCCTTTAATGACGATATACTCTGGTCATCGTACTTTTTCATCTTGTCTTTCCTTTCTTTGCTAAATTAACGAAAAGGCACGAAATGTTTGTGCCTTTTCTTGTATTTGCGTTATTTGGGGCGAAGAGAAAATAGTGCAGAACGGACAAACTGAACCGAAAGGGTTACCCGAAGCTGTACATA
>CAZCOF010000056.1:0-9940 GCA_964500095.1 uncultured Oscillospiraceae bacterium | reverse complement strand
TTTAAATGTTCTCCAGCCGTATGTAGCTCCGAGATCAACAAGCTCATAAAGCAAGGATTTTTTCATTATAAATACGTCTTCTGCTATTAATTTTTCTTCATCATTGGGGTTTGATTTTATGATGGCATTTACAATTTTGCCGCAATCATCTATCGTAAGCTCAGGGTCTGTTGTGCAGGCTTTTCGCTTTGTGCACAATACCGTGATATCGGCACTGCTCTTTGTGTGAAGTGAAAAAAGCTCACGAAAATCGATGTTTGCTACAATATTTGCATTTGCGATTATACAATATTCGTTCTTCTTGTTGTCAATGTAGGCATAAACGGTTTTTAAAATTTCAAACTGGCTGTCACGGGATGAATACCCTGCCGTTGCAAACGGTGTTAAAATTTTTAGTCCCCCGTTTTTTCTGTCTAAATCCCAGTCCTTACCCCAGCCTAAATGGTCGATTAGTGAGCCGTATTTGCTCTTTGTTATGATGCCGATGTTATAAACATTTGCTCCCACAAGTGATGATAACATAAAGTCGATAAGCCTGTATCTTCCGCCGAAAGGAACAGATGCTAAGGTTCTGTGCTGCGAAAGCTCAGACAGCGTGCTTTCGTCTTTATCGTATGTGTCTGTAAATAATATGCAAAACGCGTCCATAAAAATCTCCTTTCTTTATTATCTGCACTCATAGGGCGAGAGCATCTCGCAGGGTAAAACCTTTTGTCCCGCTTTTACCACAGCGCCCTGCCCGATAACTGCAATTCCCCAGTTTTTATTATCGGCATAATCTTCAGGAGCCGCTCCGACTTCAGCACCGGCTTCAATTACAGCATCGTCTGCTATTATTGCATACCTTACTTTAGCACCCGGCTCAATTTTGACATTTCTCATAACAACGGAATAATCTATCTCGGCATTGTGCTCTGCAACCACATCGGAAAAAAGCACCGAGTTGTTGACTGATGCGTTTATTTTACAGCCTTCTGTGATAATGGAATTTTTAATCTCGGCGTTGCTGTCTATAAAATGCGGTATTGTGCGGGAGTGTCTGCAATAAATTTTCCATAACGGGTCTGATAAATTTAAGGGAATTGTCGGGTTTAACAAGTCCATATTCGCTTCCCACAAATTGTCCACCGTTCCCACGTCTTTCCAGTAGCCGTCGAAAGGATATGCAAACATTTTTTCTCCAGATGCGAGCATATCGGGAATGATATTTTTTCCAAAATCGTTTGATGATGACGGATTTTTTTCATCCTTTATCATATACTCTTTTAGCTTTTCCCAGTTAAAAATATAAACGCCCATTGACGCCTTTGTCGATTTTGGATGAAGCGGTTTTTCTTCAAACTCATAAATCGAAAAATCATCGTTAGTATTCATTATTCCGAACGAGTGTGCCTGCTCAATCGGTACATTCATAACGGCAATAGTGGCTGTCGCCCCTTTTTCTTTATGAAAAGCAAGCATTTTAGAGTAGTCCATCTTATAAACGTGGTCGCCCGATAAAACTAAGATGTACTCAGGAGAATACTGCTCAATAAACTCGATGTTTTGATAAATTGCGTTTGCAGTTCCCTTGTACCACTGACCGTCAGACCCCGTAACGTAAGGCGGCAAAACCTGAATGCCGCCGTTCATTCTGTCTAAATCCCACGCCTGACCTGTGCCGATATATGCGTTTAACTCTAAAGGCTTATACTGAGTGAGTACACCGACAGTGTCAATGCCTGAGTTTGTGCAGTTAGAGAGCGTAAAATCTATAATGCGGTACTTTCCGCCGAAAGGAACAGCCGGCTTTGCCCTGCTTGATGTCAAAACATAAAGTCTGCTGCCCTGACCGCCTGCAAGCAGCATTGCAATCATTTCTTTTTTTAATTTCATTATGTGCCTCCTTAGGTTGTAGGTTTCTTTTTATTTGCCCTTTTATAAAAATACAGAGTCGAAAAGGGCGGAATATCTATTGATATATGAAATTTTTGTCCATTTATGCCTTTTGATTTTGTGTTGACCTTTTCGTTTTTTAAACCGCTTCCGCCGTATCGTACATCATCTGTTGAAAAAACTTCTTTATAAACACCGCGAAGCGGCACTCCGATTTTATAATCTTTTTGTGCTACTGATGAAAAATTTGAAGCACAAAGAATTGCGTTACCTGATTTGTCAAACCGCAAAAATGCCAAAACGTTGTTTGTATTGTCATCAACCGTCGCCCACAAAAAGCCTTCCCACGATTTGTCCTGTTCAAATAAAGCAGGAGTGCTTTTATAAAAATTAAACAAGTCACGGCAAAATTCGTGGTGCATTTTATGAGCATCAAATGTGAGTACATTCCAATCAAGCTCCCTATCTTCGTTCCACTCGATGAACTGAGCAAATTCTGCCCCCATAAACAATAGCTTTTTTCCTGGATGAGCATACATATACGAAAGATACGCACGAAGATTTGAAAACTTATCCTTATATTCGCCCGGCATTTTTGAAATTAAAGATTTTTTGCCGTGTACTACTTCGTCGTGCGACAGCGGAAGTATGAAATTTTCAGAAAACGCATACGTCATAGAAAACGTCATTTTTTCGTGAACACCTTTTCTAAAAAACGGGTCTTGCTGCATATATAAAAGCGAATCATTCATCCAGCCCATATTCCATTTGTAGTTAAAGCCGAGTCCGCCGACATCCGTAGGGTACGTCACCAAAGGCCACGCCGTTGACTCTTCTGCTATCATTAAAACGTCGGGGAATTTTTTAAAAACTTCTTTATTCAGTTTTTGCAAAAAAACTTTTGCTTCTAGGTTTTCATTTCCGCCGTAGGCGTTTTTTACCCACTCGCCGTCACGTTTTCCGTAGTCTAAATAAAGCATCGAAGCAACAGCATCAACACGTAAGCCGTCAATATGATAATATTCTAACCAATAGCACGCATTAGAAATCAAAAAGCTTAAAACCTCGCACCTTCCGTAATCAAAAATTTTCGTTCCCCAATCAGGATGCTCGCCTTTTTTGGCATCTTGATACTCGTAGCAAAATCCACCGTCAAACATCGCCAATCCGTGCTCATCTTTTGGAAAATGTGCAGGCACCCAGTCTAAAATCACACCTATTCCCGCCCTGTGGCATTTATCAACAAAACTCATAAAATCCTTAGGTATGCCATATCGTGATGTCGGAGCAAAATACCCCGTTACCTGATACCCCCACGATTTGTCGTAAGGGTATTCTGAAATCGGCATAAGCTCAATGTGAGTAAACCCCATATCCTTAACGTAAGGAATTAGCTCCGTTGCCATTTTTTCGTATGAGTAAGGTTCGCCGTTTTCATACCTTTTCCACGAACCGAAATGAACTTCATAAATATTTAAAGGACGCGAAAAATCGTTTCCGTTTCGTTTTTCCATCCATTTTTCATCGTGCCAATTAAAGTCTTTAATATCATAGACCTTAGATGCGGTTTCGGGTCTTGTTTCTGAGTGATATGCATAGGGGTCAGCTTTATAGATTGTTTTTTCATCCTTAGTTCTTATCACAAACTTATACGAATCAAACTCCGATACCCCGTCTATAATACACTCATATATTCCGCCGTCTGTTATTTTTTTTGCCTCGTGTGTAAAAGATTCCCAATTGCAAAAACTCCCCGTCACAAAAACCTTTTGTGCATTCGGTGCCCATACGCGAAATGTACACGTATCACCTTTTAAGTGTGCACCAAAATATTCATACGCACAAAAGTTCGTTCCTTCGTGAAACAGATACTGTGCCAGTTCGCCATCATTTATTTTCATATCGTTTTCCTCCGCTTTTGCATTATAATTAATTTATCCACATCATATAATAATTATGTTATAAATTGAAAAAGGAGTACAAAGATTTGGAAAATATAATATACAATTCAAAAGACGAAACTTATAAGTCAGTATTCGGTGCACTGTGTACAAATCAAAAATGTACATTCAGTATAGACATAAAAAGTGAAAAAGATCCGATTTTTGCGACTATGTGTGTAAGACAGGACGATTCGGACGATTTTTCTTCATACGAAATGAAATGTATTGAAAAAAACGGCGATTATTTTAGATACAGCTGTGAAATTTCTTTGAATACTTCAGGACTTTACTTCTATCGGTTTGAATTTAAAACCCCTGATGGTATGCGATATTGCGGATTAAAAGACGGTGCAGCTCAAATCGGAGAATGGCTGTCAGAGTGGCAATTAACTGTGTATGATGAAAATTTTAAAACTCCCGATTGGGCAAAAAACAAGGTAATGTACCAGATTTTTCCCGATAGATTTTGCCGTAGTAGTAATTATATGTGTCCCAAAGATAAAAATGAAAAAATTTTGGTTGACGACTGGGATGCCCTACCCCAAGCCTTCGGGCGTGACTTTTTTATGGGAAATTTAGACGGCATTATTGAAAAACTTTCCTATATTAAGGACTTGGGCGTTGACATAATTTATTTAAATCCTATTTTTGAGTCCGCTGAAAACCATCGCTACAGTACGGGGGATTATAAAAAGGTAGATTCGCTTTTAGGAACAAACGAAGATTTTTCTAAGCTGTGCAAGGAAGCAAAAAAACTCGGTATAAAAATCATTTTAGACGGTGTTTTCAGCCATACGGGGGCTGACAGCAAATATTTTAATAAGTTTTTAAACTATGATACAATCGGTGCATATCAGGGAGAAGACTCTCCGTATTATAACTGGTATAACTTCTACGACGACGGCAAGCGTTATGATTGCTGGTGGGGATTTGAAAATTTGCCTAACGTCAATGAAACGCACCCTGATTTTTTAGAGTTTATAACAGGTAGCAACGGAGTTTTAGCCTACTGGCAGAGCTTGGGTGCAAAAGGCTTTCGATTAGACGTTGCAGACGAGCTGCCCGATGAGTTTTTAGACTCGCTAAGGCATCGAGTTAAAAAAACCGATGAAAATGCTTTAATTATAGGCGAGGTATGGGAAGACGCGACCAATAAATTTTCCTACAACAACCGCCGTCGCTATCTTTTGGGACGTCAGCTTGACTCCGTTATGAACTACGTATGGAAAAATGCAATAATTGACTATATTAAAACAGCCAACGGCGAGAATTTTGTCCAAAGTATACTCACGATTGAAGAAAACTACCCTAAACCCTGCATTGATTGTTTGATGAACATAATCTCTACGCACGATACAAAAAGAATATTAAACGAGCTCGGTGTATTAAGCTATGTACCCAAAGAAAGCGAAAAGGACTACACACTCTCTGACGAAGAAATAAATCGTGGTACTGAAAGAGTCTACCTTGCTATGTTTTTACTCTTTTCACTTCCGGGAACTGCGTGCGTTTTCTATGGGGACGAAGTAGGATTAGACGGTTTTTCTGACCCCTACTGCAGAAAAACCTACCCTTACGGAAGAGAGAACTTCAAAATTTTTGATTTTGTAAAAGAGCTTGCACATCTTCGAAAAAAATACCCCGAAAGCTTTTCTTTATTAATAAAAGAGTTTTTTATATCGGGCGGTGTGCTGCTCTTTCGTCGCGGTGATTTGCTTTTTGCAATAAATGTGTCTGAAAAGGATGAAATTGTTACAATTTCAGATGATTTTGTAATAATTTGTAATAAAAACAACGTTGAATTTATGAACAAAAAATTAATAATCCCCAAAAACTCCTGTGCTGTATTGCTGCAAAAAAGCCGATAACCATCGGCTTTTTTGCAGTTTTCCCATTTTGTTGAAAAATCTTAAACACCAAAAAAGACTTGACAAATCGCTTGATTTGTTGTACAGTGGTTTTAACAACTTTGTAATAATTTTGTAATTGTTACATAGAATATTTTTGTAACGCATTAAAGATAAAGGATGGTTTGATGTTTAATTTTAAAAGTTCAGCATTACGTTTTGTAAAACGTGTGCTGAATAAACGCCGCAGCTTGTGTAACACAAAAGCTTTGAAGGCAAAAATTTTAAATGACAAAAAAAGAACAACACTGATTGCCGTTACGGCAGCACTTACAATAGCAATCGCTCTCTTTTCAGCAAATTACAGAGTCGGCTACACAGTAAAGGTAGAAGACGTAATAATAGGCGTAGTTGCAACTAAGGGTGAATATTACGAAGTATTAGACAAAGTAAAAACAGAAGTAAGCAACATCTCGGAAATTGAATTTACCCCCATAGCCGACGAAAGCTTCAGTATGGAAATTGTTTCTTTAGACTCTTTTACACAAAAAGAAGAGCTGGCCGAAAACGTTAAAGCGTTATCAGACGGTATGGAAGAAGCCTATACGATAACTTCAAACGGCGAATTTGTGATTGCCCTACATACAGAAAGTGACGCAAATCGCTTAAAAGACGAATACCTGCAAAGCTTTTATGACGAAAAATATTTAAGTGTCGATTACGCTTTTGACGTTTTGGTGACAAAAAGCCACTCACCCGCAGACACAATCAAAACCCTTGAAGAAGCAGAAAGTATATTCTCACTCGGCAAGATAGAAAGTCACATAGTAACAGAAGACGATACAGTTGAGTCAATTGCCGAAATGTACGGCGTTTTAGCAGAAGACATTTTAAAAACAAACGAAATCGAAGAATTAACCATCGGCGAAGTGCTTAAAATTTACACAGGCAAGCCGATTCTTCCGATAAAAACAGTTTCTTATATAAACGGAAATGTTAAAATTCCTTTTGATGTAGAAATCGAAGAAGATGACACTCTTTATAAAGGTCAGAAAAGAGTAAAAACCGAAGGTGCAGAAGGCGAAAAATTCTTAAACGCTTACATCACCGAAATAGATGGTGTTGTAACAGAAGAAAATGTTATTGAAACAAGAATAATATCAGAGCCCATCACACAGGTTGAGCTTATAGGAACTAAAGAACCCCCCGCATCAGTCGGAACAGGAAAGTTTTCGATGCCGACATCGGGTACACTTACATCTTCTTACGGCAGAAGATGGAACAGAAATCACAACGGCATTGACATCGGTGCAAAAACAGGTACACCGATTTACGCTGCAGACAATGGCGTTGTTGTAGAGTCAGAATACCAATCAAACGGCTATGGAAATATTATAAAAATCGACCACCAGAATGGTTATGTGAGCTACTATGCTCATTGCTCAAAGCTTTACGCAAATGTAGGTGACGTAGTAGCAAAAGGCGACTTAATCGCCGCAGTCGGAAATACAGGACGCTCAACAGGTCCGCACCTGCATTTTGAAATACGCTGCAACGACACTCCGCAAAACCCATATAATTATGTGAAATAAAAAACAAGGTAGAAAATTTTCTACCTTGTTTTTTTGTTCATTTTAAATCCCTTATAATCTCTCAAAATCACTTGCAGGGTGTTTGCATAAAGGACAAACAAAATCATCCGGTAATTCTTCCCCTTCGTGTACATATCCGCAAATTTTACAAACCCAGCCTTTTTTCTTAGCCTCGGGTGCAGGTTTTATATTCTTTTGATAATATGAGTACGTTACTGTTTCTTTATCACTTAGAACACACGCTTCTGTAACGTCTGCAATAAACAAAATATGCGTACCTAAGTCTTTTTTATCTATGACCTTTCCGCTAAAGTATGCATTTGTGCTTTTTGTGATGTATAAAACTCCGTTTTCTGAACGCTCAACATCAGTAAAATCATCAAACTTATGGCACGTTCTTCCGCTCCTGAATCCAAAGCTCTTAAATAACTCAAAATCTGCACTCTCATCAATTACCGACACGTTAAATATGCCGCTTGCATCGAGTTCTGCACAGGTGAGATTTTCCTTGTTTACTGCCAAAGCCACACGATTCGGCGTCGAAGTTACTTGAATAAAGGTGTTGATTATACAGCCGTTGTCCTTGTTTTCGTTCGTCGTTAAAACGTATAGACCGTATCCGATATTGTAAAATGCTTTTTTATCCATAACGCTCTCCTTCGATTGTATTATATGTATTATATGTAATTTTTTGTAATATAATCAAACATTAAAAATCTGTATCTTTCGTTGCATTGTCTTATGGCACCAACAGTTGACACATACGCAAGCCTTTGAAACTCCATATATCAATTTTACCACAACAGGCGTAAAAAAGCAATATTCATCAGCTACAAAATTTTCTTTATGTATAACAATTTCAACTTTTACGGGTTATAAGTTTTTTATAACAAAATTTATCAAAAAAGCAAAATTCTCTTGAAAAAGAAAAGGGCTTAATGTATAATGAACCTATCTTTAATAAAAAGGAGAATTTTGATGAGAGCAGTGATTACAGTGGTAGGACAAGACCGCACAGGCATTATTGCAGGTGTAAGCGGATACTTAGCCGAAAAAGAGATTAATATTTTAGATATTTCACAGACAATTATGCAGGGCTTATTTACAATGATTATGCTTGTGGATACAGAAATTTCAAGTGTTAATGCTTCTGATTTGGCAAGTGATTTAAATACTTTGGCAGAAAAAATCGGCGTACAAATCAACGTTCAGCACGAAGGTTTGTTTTCTTCAATGCACAGAATTTAAGGAGAAACGATTATGATAGATAGAATAGATATTTTAGAAACCATAAAGATGATTTCTGAAGAGCACTTAGACATCAGAACCATCACAATGGGTATATCTTTATTAAGCTGTGCAGGCGATAACGTTGATGAAGTATGCGATAAGGTATACAAAAAAATTACAACAGCAGCACAGGATTTAGTAGCTGTTGCTGAAGAAATTTCGGTTTGCTACGGTGTTCCGATTATAAATAAAAGAATTTCTGTAACTCCGGCGTCATTAGTGCTTCAGTCAGAAAAAAAAGAAGATTTTGTAAAATTTGCAAAAACTTTGGATAAAGCAGCTCACACTACAGGTGTAAACTTTATCGGCGGATTTTCAGCTTTAGTGCAAAAGGGTATCACTCCCGTTGAAAATGCACTTATTGAGTCAATTCCCGAAAGCCTTGCCGTAACAGAGCGTGTATGCTCAAGCGTAAACGTAGGCTCAACAAAAGCAGGCATTAATATGGATGCCGTTGCAAAAATGGGTAAAATAGTAAAAGAAACAGCCGAAATCACAAAAGATGCTGACGGCTTTGGCTGTGCAAAGCTCGTTGTATTTTGTAACAGCGTAGAAGACAACCCATTTATGGCAGGTGCGTATCACGGCGTGGGCGAAGCAGAATACGTAATAAACGTAGGTGTTTCAGGTCCCGGCGTTGTAAAATGTGCGTTAGAAAAAATCAAGGGTGAAGATTTTGAAGTTGTAGCTGAAACCATCAAAAAGACTGCCTTTAAAATAACAAGAATGGGACAACTCGTTGCCCGTGAAGCGTCAAAGCGACTCGGCGTGCCTTTCGGTATTGTTGATTTATCTTTAGCACCAACACCTGCTGTAGGTGACTCGGTTGCTCATATTTTAGAAGAAATGGGATTAGAGCAATGCGGAACACACGGAACAACAGCAGCGTTAGCACTTCTTAATGACGCAGTTAAAAAAGGCGGAATTATGGCATCATCTTTTGTTGGCGGCCTATCAGGTGCATTTATTCCCGTAAGTGAAGATGCAGGTATGATAGCAGCAGTTGAGGCAGGTACGCTTTCTTTGGATAAATTAGAAGCTATGACCTGTGTATGCAGTGTAGGTCTTGATATGATTTGCGTACCGGGCAGCACTTCTGCTGAAACAATTTCTGCAATTATCGCTGATGAGGCGGCTATCGGTATGATTAACCAAAAGACCACCGCAGTACGTATTATCCCTGCTCCGGGCAAGGATGTGGGTGATGTTGTGGACTTTGGCGGATTACTCGGAACCGGTCCTGTAATGCCGGTAAACGAAAAAAGCAGTGCCGATTTTATCCGTCGCGGCGGAAGAATCCCTGCTCCTGTGCATAGTTTTAAGAATTAAGAGTAAAAATAAAAATCCTGTCGTATGCCGAGTGTTCTTAAGGACACTCGGCAGTTTTATTCGC
>CAZCOF010000055.1:0-10118 GCA_964500095.1 uncultured Oscillospiraceae bacterium | reverse complement strand
AAATTCAAGGAATGAAAGACCTTTTTCAAGTCTTGTCTGGAAGCACTTTGCTCTTAACATTTCGTTTACTGAAAAACACGAGCCGATTTCACGTAAAAACTCGATATAATTTAGTCCTCTTAACCAGTCAGCGTTATTTACCATAATCGCTTTATCTTCTGAAAAGTCAACGATACAAGACAGCTGCTTTTTAAAGCATTCGCTGTTGTGGTTTATGGTATCAACCGTCATCATCTGGCGCATATCTGTTCTGCCTGACGGGTCACCTACCATAGCTGTGCCGCCGCCTACTAAAGCAATGGGACGGTGTCCTGCGTTTTGCATATGGCGCATAACCACCATCTGCAGAAAATGTCCCACGTGTAAGCTGTCCGCCGTCGGGTCAAAGCCTATATAAAAAGTAATCTTTTCTTTTCCCAAAAGCTCTCTTATTTCTTCTTCGTGTGTTGTCTGAGCGATTAAACCACGCTCTTTTAAGGTGTCAAATACATTCTGCATTGTCTTTTCTCCTTTGTTTATACGATTACATAATATTTATATTATACTATAAGTTACCACTCATTTCAAGTGATTTTATTCCAATTCTATCACATTTGAGTCTTTTAAAATCTCCTTGTAATTTTCGTGGCAGGTGAATAAAAAAACCTGTGAAAATTCTTTGCTGTTTTTTATTAATTCCACCGATTTTTTAAGCCTTTCATCATCTAACTGCGAAAATGCATCATCTAAAATTACCGGCGGGATTTTCCCGTCTGTTAAAACGCTCATTGATGCAAACCTTAAAGCTATGTAAATCAAATCATACGTGCCACGGCTCATAAATTCAGCCTGTACAATTCCGCCGCTTTCCGTCTTTAGATTTATTCCAAAATTGTCATTTGAGCGCATATCTTCATATTTTTCGCCTGTCAGAAAGCCAAGCATCTCTGATGCTTTTTTGTTAAGCTTTGGTGCGAAGTTATTCTTTATCTCGTTATGTGCACAATTTAACCACTCATAAGCACGTGTAAGTGAAGAATATCTTTTTAAAAGCTCCTGCTTTTCTTCTGTGAGCTTTTCTATTTCTGCACTTATTTCGTCTCCGCTTCTCACTTCGGCAGTTTCTTTTGCTATGCGGAGTGATATTTCATTTGACCGATTTAACATATCCCTGCTTTCGGACTTTAAAGCATTTACTTTGTCAAAAAGACTTTGGGCACTCTCGCCATCGTATTCTACAACTTCCTGCGGGAAATCTTTGATTTCTGTTTCATCGGGAATACTTTCTTTTAATTTTTTTATTTCTTCTTCACATTCTTCATATTGCTTTTTTAACTGTGCAAAGTGTTTTTCCTTGTCTGCTGTTGCAACAAAAAGTGCTGACAATTCATCGGAAACCGAAACGCCAAAAGGTGCAAATATTTTTGAAAGCTCTTCGTCTATTCTGTCAAGCTCTGACTTTGCGTCTTGATATGCTTTTTCTTTTATATTATTTTCTTTGCGTTTTTTTAAATTAATGAGTACACATAGCAAAATTCCCAGAACGCCCACAAGCGTACCTGCAACAAATAAAATGTTAGATTTTAAAAAGAACCCCAAAAGTATTAAAACCACGCCAAAAAACGCAGGAATTAATCTTGTGTTATCCAAAAGCTTAATCTCTTTGTCCGAAACTTCTCTTTTTGCTGCATCTGCCTTTTCTTCTGCTAAGAGTTTTTTTGTTTCAAGTGTTCTTGCGTTGCTGATTGTTTCAGCAGAAATTTGCGGTATATCTGTTGTGTCTTTTTTTTCAAGCTGTGATTTTAAATTTTTCAGCTTTTCTTCTTCTGCTGATAATCTGTTTTCTATAACTTTTTTTGTTTCTTCTATCTTTTTGTGCGACAAGAACTTTTCGTGCTTTAAGGCAATAACGTATTGTTCTTCTAAGGTGATTATTTCTTTTTCTTGTTTTTTTATTGTTTCTTCAATATTTTTTAGTGTTTCTTCATTGTTTCTTATCGCCGTATATGTCATCTCAGACATCGAAAGCTCATTGTTTAAATTTAAAATTCTGTCTTCTAAGGCTGTAATTTTTCCGCCTCTACCTGTTTTTGTCTTTAGTGAAAATATTTCTTTTTCCATATTGTTTATAATTTTAGAATAAGAAACATCTTCATCCCCGCTTGTTTCTAAATTCGAAAGTCTTGACATTATCTCGCCGTCATCGGATTTTATAGAGTCTGCCCCGAAGCTTTTTACATACAAGGTTTTTAAAAAGGCCTCCCTCGTCAGACCAAAGTACTTTTGTCCTATATCTTCAGCGTCACCTAACTCTTCCCAAGTCACGGCATCTCGAAGTATGGCCTTATCGCCTCTTTTTGTCGCTTTAAAGCTTCTCTCAATCGCAAGCTTTTTCCCATTATCGTCACGAAAATACACCGTACCGCCAAAAGAATCATTATTCCACGATTTATACTTTATTCGTGCTGCTAAATCGTCAGATGCTTTACCCTTGTTTGGCAAGCCGTAAAACATTGCCAGTAAAAACTCGCATATCGTACTCTTGCCGCTTTCGTTCTTGCCGTAGATAAGGTTTACACCATCTGAAAATGTATAAGTACAATTATTCAGTTTTCCGAAACCATCAATTACAAGTTTTTCAATTTTCATCATTTTCCTCTTTTTCTATGTAGTAAAGTCCTGACTTTAGTGCTTCGTTAAATTCTTCTTCTGTTAAATTATTTTTATCTTCTAAGGCATATCTTGCAAACAAGCCCTTTAGTGAAAATTCTTTTGCTAATTCCGATAAATCGACACAAGGCGTTGTTTTATCACGCACAGTAAGTGAGAAAGCTTCTATTTTTTCTTCTATGACTTCGGTATCAATTGAAATATTGCAAGCACCTGTCAAAGTAAATCTATAGAGATGTCTTTCCCCTTTATACCTTGTGAGTATCTTTTCTGTAATTTCATCATAACTGCCTGTGCCTGAAATATCGACTTCTTCGTCAATATACATTCGTGTAGCTACGGGAACAAATTCTGAGTTTATGATATTTCCCTTTATAAGCTCTATTTTATATACGCCTTTTTCGCCTGTTTCGTCGTTTCCCCTGCCCTCAGGGCAACCGCAGTAGGCATAATTCGTTCCGCCTGCTTTTTTTATCTCGCTTGCTTTGTGAACGTGACCAAGTGCCAAATAATCAAGACCGCTCTTTTCTATATCCGAAATCTTAATAGGATTATAGTCATTTCCTGATAAATTCCCGTGCATTAAGCAGATATTTGTTTTTTCGGGATTTTTAACACAAAAGCCTGACAGCATTTCTCGTTCATCGTTCGCCGTTTTAAAGGATATGCCGTAAACATCGCAGTCTGCTAACTCTACACATTCCAAATCAGTGCCGAAAATATGCACGTTTTTGCCGAAATCAAACGTTTTATATACACTTGTTTCTCCCAAATAGTCGTGGTTTCCCGCAACTATAAATACGCCTACTTCAGGAATTTTTGAAAACTCATTCTTTATAAATTCCAATGTCGCTTTTGACACTTTTTTTGCATCAAACAAATCACCCGATATTAAGAGCATATCGGAATCCGCCGCCAAAGCTATGATTTTTTGAAAGGTTTTTTTCATATCTTCGCGCCTGATATTTACTTTTTTCGAGTCTTTAATGCCCGACATTGCTGAATCAAAATGAATATCGGCACAATGAATGATTTTTTTGGTCATTATTTTCCCTCTGTAATCTGTTTTTTGTTGCCTGACAGTGCCAGCGTAAAGCTAAAGCGTGCAAATTCTCCCTGCTTGCTTTCTGCCCATACACGTTGACCGTGAGCCTGCATAATGTTTTTTACTATATAAAGTCCCAAGCCTGCTCCGTTTTTATCAAGACTTCTTGATTTATCGGTTTTATAGAATCTGTCAAAAATATGAATCCGCTCATCTTCCGCTATACCGAGTCCTGAATTCTGCACACTTACATAGGCTTTTGCGTCCTTTTCGCCGACCTTTATATCAATAAAGCCTTTTTCGTTTGTAAATTTAATCGCATTGTCCAAAAGATTTGTTAAAACTCTTGATATAGCATCTTTATCAGCATTAACCAAAAGGTTTTCTTTTTCAAATTCGACAGACAGCTGAATGTCTTTATCGGTGATATTTTTTTCAAACTTGATAACGCAAAGTCTAACAAGCTCATTAATATCAAAGTCATGCATTTCTAAATTAAAGCTGCCCTGCTCAAGCTTTGAAATATCCAAAACATCATTTACAATTCGTGACAAACGTTTACTCTCATCCAAAACAATAGACAAATACCATTCGTGCTTGTCCTTTGGAATTGTTCCGTCTAATATTCCTTCGACAAAGCCTATGATTGTTGTCATAGGCGTTCTTAAATCGTGTGAAATGTTCGCTATAAAGCTGTTTCGGGTACTTTCAAAAACTTCTATTGACTCTGCCATATCGTTAAATGTTTCACCGAGTTCTGCTAATTCTTCAATATCTCCTATTTCTACACGCTCTTTAAAGTTACCCTTAGCTATAGATTTTGCCGCTTTGTTTAACTTACGCAGGGGATTTGTAATCTTTTTAGCAAGAAAATAAACCAAAACAGCAACAAAAACAATAGCAATGCAAATACTCCAGAAGAAATTTTTAAACAGTTCTCCCCTTACTCTTGTAATTTCAGGAAACGGTATGCACACCAAAACTCCGCCGACAACTTCTCCCTGATGGATAATAGGCTCGGAAACCGCAAGCATTACAACCGAAGTATCGCCGCTTATTTTTCCTCTGAACGTTTCGCCTTCTCCCGATAACATACCCTTTATAAATTTTTCTTTTATCTGTCCTTCGTAGCCTTCAATACTTGAAATGACGGTTTTGCCCGATTGGTCTACGACAAAAATCTGCGTATCTGTTGTCGTGGCAATACTGTCTACACTTGTACGATACGCATATAAAGAAGCCCTGCTTGATGCCAACGTTACGGTGATGTGGGAAATTTCTCTTGCTATTTCTCTTAGGTTATCTTCGTTTTTTTGAGTAAGATAATTTCCTAAAAAAACAAATGACATAGCCCCCAGAAAAATCGAACTCACTAAAAATATAGCCATAACAAAGGTAAAAAGTTTTGTATATAAGCTTTTGCCTTTCATATTTTCACCTATTTTACTTCAAATTTGTATCCTACGCCCCAGACAGTTTTTAACTGCCAGTTTACATTTTCTCCTGCAAGCTCTAACTTTTCACGCAATCTTTTTACGTGAACATCAACAGTTCTTGAGTCGCCGAAGTAATCAAATCCCCAGACAGTTTCTAATAACTGTTCTCTTGTAAAGACCTTGTTGGGATTTGTTGCCAAATAATACAAAAGCTCTAACTCCTTAGGCGGAATGTCTATAACTTCGCCGTTTATTTTAAGTTCATAATTTGTAAGGTTGATGCAGATATTCGGATAAATTATTTCTTTATCTGCATTGTCCTTAGGCTCATAGCGGCGTAATACCGCCTTAATACGTGCAACAAGCTCTTTATTTTCAAAAGGCTTTACCATATAGTCATCAGCCCCCAGCTCTAAGCCTAAAACCTTGTCGAAGGTTTCGCCCTTAGCAGTTAACATAATAACGGGGATGCTGCTTACACGTCTTATTTCACGGCAAACCTGAAAACCGTCCATTTTCGGCATCATAACGTCTAAAACAACTACAGACGGCGTTATTTCACGGAAGATTTCAAGTGCTTTTTCTCCGTCGTTTGCAATAGAAACCGAAAAGCCCTCTTTTTCTAAATAAAGTCTTATAATTTCACAAATGTTTTTGTCATCGTCTACAACTAATATTCTTTGATTGTTCATAATGATTTCCTTTCTGTCAGCTTTGTGACCATCTGCCCGACGCTCCGCACGGCAAAATCATATCAGATTCTACGACCGGAATACCTATTTCTTCTGCTGCGACACTGCCTGCGTATTTTTTCTTGACCTTTAATTTTAGAATGTCTGCCAAAACCGTCGGCTGTAATCCTGTAGTATATGAATTAATCAGGAAAAACAGCGGGTTATCAGACATAATTTTTAAACACTTTTCTACTAACGGGAAAAGTTCGTCTTCCAATTTCCATATTTCACCATTTGGTCCCCTTCCGTATGACGGCGGGTCCATAATTATTCCGTCATAGGTGTTGCCGCGTCGAGCTTCACGTTCAACAAACTTAACAACGTCATCTACTATAAATCTTACCGGTTTATCACGAAGTCCTGAACACTCTAAATTTTCCTTTGCCCAAGCTACCATTCCTTTAGATGAGTCTACGTGTACAACAGAAGCACCGGCACCGGCTGCTGCAGCCGTTGCGCCGCCTGTGTATGCAAAAAGATTTAAAACCTTAATCGGACGATTTGCTTTCTTTATAAGGTCTGAAAACCACATCCAATTTACAGCCTGCTCGGGAAAAAGTCCCGTATGCTTAAAACCCATCGGTTTTACATAAAAGCTTAAGTCTAACGGTTTAAATTCTATCTTCCACTTGTCAGGGATTTTTGTATGTATTTCCCACGAGCCGCCGCCTGTGTTTTTTCTGTGATAATGTGCGTGAGCTGTTTTCCACATCAGGGGGTTCATTTTTTCATCCCAGATAACCTGTGGGTCAGGTCTTATGAGTCTGTATTTTCCCCAATCTTCGAGTTTTTCGCCATTTGATAAGTCTAATACCTTATAGTCTTCCCATCTATCACAAATAAACATTTATCTTTCCTCCACAGATACAAGCATTCTATTTTATATTAAAAATATTTTATCATTTTGCGTCTTGATAGTCAACGAATTTTTGGTGTGCGTCATAATAAATTTAAAAATTTCATAAAATTATAAAAAAGTCACCCTCGGCAACTAATGTTCGCCTTGCTCACATTTTCAGAGGTAGACTTTTTTGATATTCGGAAATTACAACATAAAAGCAGTAATTTCCTATATATAAAAAATGCTTTTGGAGGCTTTATATGACAGAATACAACCTACCCCACAACATAGTCTTGGAAGAAAAGGAAAAGCTTACGGTTTCAGGTGTTACAGATGTTGACACGTTTGACGAAAACAAAATAGTACTTTTTATTCCGGACGATACATTAATTATCGACGGCGAGGATTTGCACATTCAAAAATTCGACATTGCAACAGGTGAGCTAATGATTGAAGGCGAGATCTACTCCTTAACGTACACAGGCTCATCAAAAAGCAAAGGTTCAAAGGGTTTCTTTAAAAAAATGCTTAAATAGAGGTAGAATATGACATCTTATGTAAACGGCGAAGTCGTAATATTTTTGTGGTCTTTGCTTACAGGTGCAGTTATTATGCTGACCTATGATTTTTTCTCAAGCTTTACGCGTAACAAAAATCTGTCAATATTAGTGTTAAATATTTTTGACGGAATTTTTGTAGTTTGTGCGACAGCTGTGATGATTTTTATACTTTTAAATGTTTCAAACGGCTACATAAGAAGCTTTGAATTTATAGGTGCCCTGATAGGCGGAGCTTTATATAAAGTGACGTTAAGTCCGCTTTTTAAGCTATTATTTACAAGAATAATCGCCATATTTTTTGGAATTTTTAATTTTTTTTGCAAATTACTATTGACACCAATCAAATTTACGTATAAAATTATACGTAATATTGTAGGTGTGTTGTCTAAAACAGCGTCAAAGTGTTTGATGCCGCCTTTACGCAAGCTTGCGTTGTTTAAAATTACACTTAAAAAAACATAGGAGTATTCTATGGCAAAGTCAGTAAAAGTTAAAAAAGTTAATTTTAAGCTTTTGGCAAAAAGACTTTTGGTAATCTTTTTGTTTATTTATCTGCTTGTTTCTTTGATTTCACAGCAGTTTAACTTTGCTGCTTTAAAGAAAGCAAACGCCGCCGTAGATGTACAATTGGAAGAAGCACGCCGCGAGCAGGAGAGATTAAACAAAGAGTTTGAAGCTATAGACTCAGAAGATTTTATAAGACGTACAATCCGCGAAAGATTAGGATATACAAGACCTAACGAGAAAGTCTTTGTTGACGCTTCGAAGTAGGTTTACATTTTGCAATTTACAGGAGGAAAGGTTTTAATGGAATTAGAACCAGGAAAAATCATAGAAGGTAAAGTATCCGGTATCACTCAGTTTGGTGCTTTTGTTGTTATGGAAGGCGGCAAAACCGGACTTGTTCATATCTCTGAGGTTGCCTTAGAATATGTAAAGGATATTAAAAGTCACTTAAAAGAAGGAGATTCTGTTAAAGCGAAAATTCTTTCCGTTGACCAGTCAGGAAAGATTAGCTTGTCAATTAAACAGGCATTAATCGATGAGCGAAACGCCGCAAAAAAAGCAGCTCCTAAAAAGCAAATACGTAAACCTGATGATTTTGATTGGTCAAAAAAATCATCACAGCCATCAAGCTTTGAAGATATGCTTGCAAAGTTCAAACAGGACAGCGACGAAAAACAGCACGATGTAAAAAAAGCCCTTGACTCAAAAAGAGGTTCGAGCTACAAGCGTTCATCAGGCTCATTTTAATTAAAATTTTCGCGGCAGCAAGATTGCTGCCGTTTATTTTTTATCGGAGGTAAAAATGAATACAAACGAAATTAAAAACAAATATTTAAAAGACGAAACCGTACTTTGGCAAGGGGCACCCAAAAACACTCCCCTGTTTCAAAAATCCGATATTTTTATGATTCCTTTTAGCTTAATTTTTGGCGGAATGTTCGTCATTTATGCAGTTATAAGTGCATTGCTTTTGATTACGGGGCAAAGTATTATGTTTTCACTCGTGGGGATAACATCTCTTTTAATAGGACTTTATATTCTCGTATTCAGACTATGGTACAGAAAAAAACGCATCAGCCGTGAAATTTATTTTGTAACGAATAGACGTGTTTTTGCGTTTGACACTATGCGTGATAATGTTATTTTTGATATTTTGCTTAGCGACACTGAGCTATATTTGGGTAATAAGAGCCTGATTTTGAGTGAAACGAATTCCATCGGCGATTTTATCTACAACTTAGGGCTTGATATTTTCTTTAGAAAATTTGCCAAAGAAACTCCTTCGTTTAAATATATCGATGATATTAACGAAGTCTCAAAAATAATTATGAAAAATAAAGAAACAACAGAGGAAACAGACGATGACTCAATTTTTATTTGAGATAACAAGTGATGCCGGTTTTAACCTTGGTGATAAACAATTAAATCAGTTTTTAACGTATGCTAATCTTTTAGTTGAATGGAACAAAAAGATGAACCTTACTGCGATTACCGAAAAGAACGAGATTGCAACCAAGCATTTTGCTGACAGCTTGTATGGGATGAAATTTATAAAAGATGCCAAATCCTTGATTGATGTAGGAACAGGTGCTGGTTTTCCGGGACTTCCGCTTAAGATTTTAAGTCCTTCTCTTTCGCTCACACTACTCGACTCTTTAAATAAAAGACTTAACTTTTTAAATGCAGTATGCGACGAGCTTTCTCTTTCAGATGTCAGCACGGTACATTCCCGTGCAGAAGAAGGTGCAAAGGCGGGGTCTGCCTTACGAGAAAGCTTTGATGTTGCGACATCACGTGCTGTAGCCAACTTGTCCGTTTTAGCTGAGTACTGTCTGCCTTACGTCAAGCTCGGCGGAGTGTTTTTAGCATATAAAGGAAACGACGTTGAAGACGAACTCGCCGAAAGCCAAAACGCAATCGAGCTTTTAGGCGGCGAGGTAAACGGTATATTTAAATATACTATTCCAAAAACTGACATCACTCATTCAATCGTGGTAATTAAAAAGATTAAAAATACGCCTGATAAATATCCCCGCTTAAACGGAAAAATACAGAAAAAACCGCTTTGATTTTACATAAAAAAATAAGCTGTAGCAATGCTACAGCTTATTTTTTTATGTTATATACTCTTCTGCTTTGTATAGTTAGGAAGAAGTTTAGGTGAAACAAGGTCAGTCTTAATGCCTGCTTTTTCGATTTCTTTTTCAAATTTCTCTACGTGGTCTAATGAAAGCTTGCCGAGTTTTACATCTTTAGATGCTTTAGCTGCGCTCTTACCAGCACTACGTCCAAATACGATGATATCAAGCAATGAGTTACCCATCAAGCGGTTCTTGCCGTGAATTC
>CAZCOF010000054.1:0-10291 GCA_964500095.1 uncultured Oscillospiraceae bacterium | reverse complement strand
AAGATAGGAAGAATATCCTGAATGTTTGAGATTTTCTTATCTGTTATTAAAATGTACGCGTCGTCTAAAACTGCTTCCATCTTATCTGTATCTGTTACCATATAAGGTGAGATGTAGCCACGATCAAACTGCATACCTTCAACAACTTCTGAGAATGTTTCTGCTGTTTTTGACTCTTCTACTGTAATAACGCCATCGTTAGTAACTTTATCCATAGCGTCAGCGATGAGTTCGCCAATCTTTTCATCAGCTGCTGAGATTGATGCTACACGAGCGATGTCTTCTTTACCATTTACTTTAACGCTTGAGTTTACGATAAATTTAACAGCTTCGTCAACTGCCTTTTGAATACCCTTTTTGACAATCATAGGATTAGCACCGGCTGCAATATTTTTTAATCCTTCGTGGATTATCGCCTGAGCCATGAGTGTAGCTGTTGTTGTACCGTCACCTGCTACGTCGTTTGTCTTTGTAGCAACTTCCTTAACTAATTGTGCACCCATATTTTCAAAAGCATCTTCTAATTCAATTTCTTTTGCAATTGTAACACCGTCATTTGTGATTAAAGGAGCACCGAATTTTTTGTCTAATACTACGTTTCTGCCCTTAGGTCCCATTGTAACCTTAACTGTATCTGCTAAGTGATTAACACCACGTTCTAAAGCTTTTCTTGCTTCTTCTCCGTAAATAATGTCCTTTGCCATAATTATTCCCTCCGTTACTGAATTTTAGCCAAAATGTCGTTCTGGCTCAAAACGATAAATTCTTCACCATCAAGCTTGATTTCTGTGCCTGCGTATTTGCTCATAATAACCTTATCGCCAACCGAAAGCTCCATAGATACTTCCTTAGTACCCGGTCCGACTGCTACTACTTCAGCAATCTGCGGCTTTTCTTTTGCTGCTGCGGTTAAAATAATACCGCTTTTTGTTGTTTCTTCTGTTTCCACCATTTTGATGACAACTCTGTCACCTAAGGGTTTGATGTTCATAATGTAACCTCCATTTATATGATATATTTATTTGCAATCCATTAGCACTCACAAAGTCCGAGTGCTAATCTTTTAATATATTAACATAATTATCCATAGTTTGCAACACCTTTTTTATAAATTCATTGTTTTTTAACAATTTTTCTGTTATACTGTATAAAGACAGACTTTTTAGGGAGAGAATTTCTATGAAAATAGCAGTTATAGGCGGTGGTCCTGCCGGAATATTGGCAGCATCGTCTGCTTCAATGCAAGGTGCAAGTGTTTTATTGATTGAGAAAAACTCCTATCTTGGTAAAAAAATGGGCATAACCGGAAAAGGCAGATGTAACATCACAAACTCCTGCGATATCCGAGATTTTATAGCTAATATTCCCGTAAATGGAAAATTTATGCACAGTGCATTTTACGCATTTTCAAACGATGATATGATAAATTTGCTCTCCAGGTACGGTGTAGAAACAAAAACCGAGCGCGGAAACAGAGTTTTTCCAATAACAGATAAAGCAAAAACAGTGGTTGATGCACTAAAGGCTTATGCTAAAGACTCAGGCGTTCGTGCTGTACAGGATAATGTATTGTCTGTTAAAAGTGCTGATGACGGATTTATATTGAATTTAGAAAGAAAAGGAAAACTAAAAGCCGACAAAGTAATCATTGCAACAGGCGGCGCATCATACCCCTCTACCGGTTCGACGGGTGACGGATATAAATTTGCGAAAGAGTTGGGACATACCGTAATCACACCTACTCCGTCTTTAGTTCCGCTTACCACCACAGGAAATATTGCAAAAAGCTTGATGGGACTTTCGTTAAAAAACATTTCAATAAAAATAACAGATACAAACGGCAAAAAGCTGTATGAAGATTTCGGCGAAATGTTATTTACACATTTCGGCGTGTCCGGTCCTGTGATACTTTCAGCAAGCTCGCACTTGCGCAATTTTAAAAATAAATACATTTTATCAATTGATTTAAAACCGGCATTAGACGAAGAAACGCTGGACAAAAGAATTCTTCGTGATTTCTCTGCTGAATTGAATAAAGATTTTATAAACTCTTTAGACGAGCTTTTGCCTAAAAAACTAATTCCTGTAGTGATTAAGCTTTCGGGAATTCCCGAGCGAAAAAAAGTTCGTGATATTACAAAAGCAGAAAGAGTAAAGCTTGTTGACATTATTAAAAACTTCACTTTAGAGATTAACGGCACACGCCCGATTGATGAAGCAATCATCACATCAGGCGGTGTTTGCGTAAAAGAAATAAACCCTAAGACTATGGAATCAAAACTCGTACCGGGACTTTATTTTGCGGGCGAAGTCATTGATGTTGACGCGTACACCGGCGGATTCAACTTGCAGATTGCTTACTCTACAGGCTATCTTGCCGGCGAAAATGCAGGAAGGGAAAACAATTATGATAACTGAGAATATTGAAGTTTTAGAACGTGCTGTTCTTTGCGGTGTTCATACAGGAAATATCGATGTACTTTCGGATACAACCGAAGAAACGATTAAGGAACTCGAGCGGCTTGCAGACACTGCCGGTGCTGAAACCGTTGGCTATATGATACAAAACAAGTCACAGATTGAAAAAGCAACTTACATCGGCGAGGGAAAAATTGAAGAATTAAAAAACGCCTGCGGTGAGCTATGCGCTAACCTTGTAATTTTTGACGATGAACTCTCCCCTATTCAGATACGAAATTTAGAAGACAGATTAAACGTGCGTGTCATTGACAGAAGTATGCTTATTTTAGATATTTTTGCGCGTCACGCTGTAACAGGTGAAGGAAAAATTCAGGTAGAACTTGCACAGCTTAAATACTTACTCCCCCGTCTTACAGGTATGGGAAGTAAAATGTCAAGACTAGGTGGCGGCGTCGGTACACGCGGTCCCGGTGAAACAAAGCTTGAAACCGACAGACGACACATCCACAGAAGAATTACTCATTTAAACGAAGAGTTAAAAGAAGTAAAAAAACACAGAGAGTTACTTCGTGCCCGTCGCAAAAAGGAAAACCGCTATATGGTGGCAATCGTAGGCTACACAAATGCAGGAAAGTCAACGATTTTAAACCGCTTGACAGGTGCTGATGTTTTAGCACAAGATAAGCTTTTTGCAACACTTGACCCGACAATACGCGGTCTCACTTTGTCCGATAAGCGTGAGATAATGCTTGTTGACACAGTAGGCTTTATAAGAAAACTACCCCACCATTTAATAGAAGCTTTTAAATCTACATTAGAAGAAGCAGTTTATGCTGACCTTTTGATGATTGTAGCAGACGGTGCTGATACTGAAGTTGATATGCACTTGGAAATTGTATCAAAGCTTTTGACTGATATAGGTGCGGCTGATAAGCCTAAATTTGTAGTTTTTAACAAATCAGATTTGATTCCCGAGGATAAAAACTTAACTGTTTTGTCTAAAGGCTCGCCGTACGTTGAAATCAGTGCTAAAGAAGGTACAGGAATAGATAAGCTTTTGGTATTATTAGAAGATTCAGTGCCCGGTAAGAAGAAAAAAACAACACTTTTAATTCCATATTCAAAAGGACATATTTTATCACAAATTCACGAAAACCAGACGGTTTCAGATGAAACATTCGAAGTTGACGGAACACGCATTACAGCACTGCTCGATGCCGTTTCTTATGCAAAGTATCGTGAATATATCGTGGAGGAGAAAAATGAATAAAGGAATGGTATATAAAACAGTTTTAAAAGACGGCACGGCTGAAATTGTGGAAAAAAAGTCTCGTTTTATAGCATCTGTAAAGCCTGTAGCAACAGAGGCTGAAGCTTTGGAATTTGTTTCGCAAGTAAAAGCAAAATATCGCGATGCCCGCCACAATGTTTATGCCTATGTTGTAGCTGAAAATAACATCTCACGATTTACCGACGACGGCGAACCAAGCGGTACCGCAGGTGCACCTGTTTTAGATGTTATTTTAAAAGAAGGTTTGACAAACGTTGCAATTGTTGTGACCAGGTACTTCGGCGGAACTTTACTCGGCACAGGCGGGCTTGTGCGAGCTTATGGAAAAAGTGCAAAAGACGGTGTTATGGATGCTAAAATCTGCGAAAAAATCTATTGCCACGAGGTTTTGATTAAAACTCCCTATGATTTACTCGGAAAAATTCAGTATATAATCGCAAACGGCGACTATATTCAAGGCGAAACTGAATACGGCACAGATGTAGAAACTACTGTGTTTGTTAAATTTGATTTAATCGACAGATTTTTAAACGAAGTAAAAGAAGTAACAAATGCGACTGTTAGTCCCGAAATTGTAGGTGAAATGTATATAGATAAAATAATAAGCGAGTGATTTATCACTCGCTTATTATTTTATTGATATAATCTTCCGTTTTCATACTTTGGTTCGTAGCTTACGTTGATTCCTAAACGCTTTAGGATTTTTTCGTCTTCTTCGCTTAAAATTACAGTAAAGTGAGCGTCACTTCCACGAAGATTTTTAAGCTGCTCTTTTGCTGCTTTTGCTACATCTGAGCTTAGTGCCGAAATGGTTAGTGCTAAAAGTATTTCGTCGGTATGAAGTCTTGGATTTTTGTTCTTTAAATATTCCGTTTTTAAATTACATATCGGCTCTAAGACGTGGGCTGCAATCAAATGCACAGGCTTTTCGATATTGCCTAAAACCTTTAGTGCGTTTAAAAGTAATGCAGACGCCGCACCTAACGTGCTTGAAGTTTTTCCTGTTACTATCTGTCCGTCAGGCAGTACTAACGCACCTGCAGGAGCACCTGTTTCTTCTTCTCTTTTTAAAGCCGCAGGCACAGCCTTTGAATATTCAGGCGTAATACCAACCTGATTCATCAAAAGTCTGATTTTTTCGACCTGAGTTTCACTGCCTTTTCCGCGAAAGGCAGATGCCGCCGCCTGATAATATCTTCTTACAATTTCTCGCTTTGACGCTTCTTTGCACGCATCATCATCAAAAATACAGTTGCCCGCCATATTTACACCCATATCTGTAGGTGATTTATAAGGGGAGGCGCCTTGAATTTTTTCAAAAATTGTATTTAAAACAGGGAAAATCTCAACATCTCTGTTATAATTTACCGCAACTTCACCGTACGCATCATAGTGCAGCGGGTCAATCATATTTACATCGTTTAAATCAGCCGTTGCAGCCTCATAAGCTAAATTCACAGGGTGATTTAAGGGTAAATTCCAAACAGGGAATGTCTCAAACTTGGCATATCCTGCTTTAATTCCACGTTTGTAATCGTGATAAAGCTGACTCAAGCAAGTCGCCATTTTACCGCTTCCCGGACCGGGTGCTGTAATTACAACAAGCGAATGTGTCGTTTCTATATATTCATTCTTTCCTAATCCTTCTTCGCTAACAATGTGCGAAATATTTGACGGGTATCCATCAATGGTATAGTGACGATAGCATTTAATTCCACGCTTGTTTAAAAGCTTTAAAAACGCATTTGCCAAAGGCTGGTCATTAAAGCGTGTAAGCACTACACTTCCAACATACAAATCCATCTCACGGAAAGTATCAATAAGTCTTAGCACATCATTATCGTAAGTTATGCCTAAGTCGCCGCGTGTTTTATTAGCCTGAATATCTTGAGCATTGATTGTAATTACGATTTCTGCATCGTCTTTTAACTGCTGAAGCATACGGATTTTACTGTCCGGCTCAAAACCGGGCAAAACACGTGATGCATGATAATCGTCGAAAAGTTTACCGCCAAACTCCAAGTAGAGCTTTCCGCCGAACTGTGCAATACGCTTCTTAATCTGTTCTGATTGCAAATTTAAATATTTTTGATTTGAAAAACCTATCTTACTCGTAACGCACACTTCCTTTGCGAAAAAATAACAAAGTAATTATATCACATCTTTTTAAAATTTAAAAGCATATTTTAATATTTTTTCAAAAAAAACTATTTTTTTGTTGATTTTCATTCATTTTGTGATATTATAAAATAAGAATTTATATTTTGGAGGGTTTTTAATGGTAAAACACGTAATTATCTGGGCATTAAAAGATGACATTGCTGACAAAAAAGAATTAATGAAAAAAATCAAGGTTGAATTAGAAAGTCTTGTTGGCAAAATTGACGGACTCGTAGAAATGAAAATTATAATAGAAGGTCTAGCTTCTTGTAAGGGCGACTTAATGTTAGACTCAACGTTTACAGATGAAGCGGCACTTAAATTTTACTCAGCTCATCCTGAGCACGTTGCAATCGCTGACGGTTTAGTAAGACCTAATGTTGCAACAAGACTTGCATACGACTACGAAATTTAACTTTTCAATTCACCAAAATGAGCGACTTTTATAAAGTCGCTTTTTTTTAGTATAATTTTCCCATATTTGTCAATCATATCTTTTGTAAGAAAGGATGTGATTTTATGGATTTTAAATCCAGCGAAACAAAATTAAACCTGTTAAAGGCATTTGCAGGCGAATCGCAGGCAAGAAACAGATACACCTTTGCAGCAGCTGAAGCAAAAAAGCAAAACCTGAACCTTTTAGAAAGGCTCTTTACATTTACGGCAAATCAGGAAAAAGAACACGCAGAGCTTTTCTATAATGAACTTAAAGAATGTTCAGGCGAAAATATCGAAATATGCGGAACGTATCCGATTGATATTTCAACAAGCTTGGTAGACCTTTTAAAAAGTGCTGCACACAATGAATATGAAGAACACAATCCCGTTTATCAGAATTTTGCAAAAATCGCCGAAGAAGAAGGCTTTACTAAAGTGAGCAGGCTGTTTTCAAACATTGCCGAAATTGAAAAATCTCACGGCGACAGATTCTGCCATTTTGCAGAGCTCTTAGAACAAAACAAACTATTCTCTAATGAAAACGAAACAAAGTGGATATGCCTAAATTGCGGTCATATTCACACAGGAAAGGACGCACCGCAAATTTGCCCCGTTTGCGAACACAATCAGGGGTATTTTATAAGATATAATGAGTTTATTGTAAGAGTGTAAAAAATAAAAGGGATAGCGTGACTATCCCTTTTATTTATTCTCTTTCTCTTTTTAATCTCTCTTTTGCTTCTTCGACAGTTTCGTCATCTTTGGTAAGAAAAGCATCTACAAATTTGTTTTCTATTTTTGTATAGCCGTCTATAACACCATTTTCGATTTTTTTGTAGCCATCGACTACTCCGCTTTCTATTTTTTTATAACCGTCTACTACTCCTTCTGAGATTTTTTCAATATTTTTTACAATTTTTGATTTAGCCATTTTTCTTCTCCTTTTTTAACATTATTAATCCTAATACGACCACGAAAACACATACAGCTACTCCTGTTAAAATGTTCATAAGCTGAATGTCCTGTTGCTCCATACCGTCAAACGACACGAGCATAGACTTTTGTAACGAATAGACTGATGCTGCAGCATCGCACAACGCAATACCTCTTAATGATGTTATGATGTGTGAATTGAATTTATTTTTCTTTACATAGTTTATAACAGCAATAGTTATTTTTGTAAATGTGTAGGTTGCAATAGCAATCATAATAATTTCGTGAAAGCTTTTACTGACATCAAATTTTACACTTAAATACACACTTCCGCTTAAAACAAAACCCAAAAGAACAAGCATAATTCCTACAAAGTTTGAAACGAAACTTCCCGATGCTTTTTCTTTACTGCGGCGATTACAAAGTACGACAGAAAAACGCATAACGGCAAGTATTAAATTATACGCACCTATCGTTAAAAACCAATAAGATTTACCCCATATACCTAAAGCAAAATTACCTAATGCATAAACTATGTTTATCGCAAGGCTTATTATAGCAATATTTATAATTTGAGTTCTGCTTTTTTTAAAAACCTTCATTATTTAATGCCTTTTGTGAGCGGAATAAGCATTAAAAGTAAAACGATGCCAACGAGTCCGATTATTGTGCCTAATATTATTTTGTCCCATACCATACAAAAGCACATTCCTATACCTAAAGTTAGCACTCCGATGATTGCTAAAAGAATTGTTCCAACAGCTTTGCCGCTTAATTTAATCGGTGCTTTGTTTTCCATTTTTCTCCAGACGAATACTGTTATTAAACCTAAAATAATACCTACACTGCCGAATATCACTCCCGGTTTAAACGCATTCCATTCCGGCAACAGTGCCATACACATACCGAGTGCAAACAACACCCCGCTTACCGTACCCAACACAAGTGCTATAAAGCTGCTTTTTTTCATAATTTACCTCCTGAATTTTTAATTTTATTAAAACAACAGTTGTCTTTTTAATGTGATTATAGTATAATATAAATGATAATGTAATTCAACCATCAATTACACAACACCTGTTGGTTTAATGGAGAAAACTATGAATACAAGCAACAACAAAAGAAGGCGTGAAAGTGTAAGTAAAATCGAAAAAGCTTTCATCGAGTTACTGCAAACGAAAAACCTTGAAAACGTATCAGTTTCTGAAATCTGTAAAACGACCGGATTGAACAGAAGTACGTTTTATTCAAATTTTATTGATATCTACGACCTTGCAGATAAGGTTTGTAAGCGTTTAGAAGACGAATTTTTGTCACTTTACGCAGAAGAAATAAGAACGAATACGCGAACAAATGATTTTACAAGGTTGTTTCGTCATATAAAAGACAATCAGCTTTTTTATAAAACTTATTTTAAAATTGCAGATATTAATATGGATATTGTCGGACTCGATACCGAGATGGCAGAAAGATATTTCGGTATGAAGCATATTGATTACCATATCGAATTTTTTAAAAACGGTCTTAATGCTATAATAAAAAAATGGCTAAATAACGGTTGTAAAGAAAATCCCGAAGAAATCCACGAAATTCTCATCAGCGAGTACAAAAGGAAATTTGAATAAGCACCTGTTTACACATAAAATTTGCTCAATGCTTTTTTAAGATTTAATAAAACAAGAAAAAATCCACAACTAATACAGTTGTGGATTTTTCGCTGTACAGATTTTGTTTAATCTCTCAGCACTATTTTAAACTCTGTTCCTTTTTGGAGTTCGCTCTTTACTGAAATTTCACCGCCGTGAAGCTCTATGATACTTTTTACCATAGCAAGCCCCAAACCGTTGCTGCCATACTCATCGTTACGGACATCGTCTACTCGATAGAAGCGTTTCCAGATTTTATCAATATTTTCACGTGATATTCCTATGCCGTTATCCGAAACAGTTATTTCGGTCGTGCTTCCAAACTTGGAAGCAGAAACAGAAACATATCCTGACTCATTGCCGTACTTAATGCCATTGCTTATAAGATTTGTTATTGCACTGAGTAATAGCGATTCATCAGCGTTGACTATAGTATTTTCTTCAGCATTAGTCAATAACACTATATCTTTTTGAGTTGCTGCTTCTTTCATATTTTCTGCCGCTATATCCAAAAGCACACTTAAATCAACCTTTTCTTTCTTGATTTTTTGTCTGCTCTGGTCAATTCTCGCAAGGAGCAAAAGACGAGATACGAGCTTTGAAACCTGATTTGCTTTTGTTACTATATTTTCGGCAAGCTCTTTTTCTTTTTCATCATCTGCGATGTCAAGTAAATATTCACCCTGTGCAAGTATTACACTGATAGGAGTTCTTAATTCATGCGACGCATCCGATGTAAACTGTTTTTCCTGCTTGATAAGATTTTCAATTTTATCAAGCATATCATTAAGTGTAACAGAAAGATTGTACAATTCGTCTTTTTTCGCTCCCTGAGTAATTTCAATTCTTCGTGTAACATCATTTTGCTGTGAAATCTCATCTGCAGTTTTAATAATATTATTAATGGGCAAGAACGCTTTTTTTGTAATATAATACCCACCCAAAGCCGTTAATAATATCACAAGCGGAATAATAATTAGCATAATAAAAATTGCTAAGCGACCCAAAAGCATTGTGGAATTAACAGATTCTGCACCTCTTATCCAGATTCCGCTATGTCCGTACGGCTCACTGCGTTTTAACACATCATAGACAATATATTCCTTGCCGCCAACAGATTCTCTGCGCGGCAAGCCCTCTTTAAATTCAATATTGGCAACATCGTAAATATACTGACCTGCTATATATTTTCCGTTTTGTTCATATATTGATACATTTTTTAACTCAGCATCACTGTCAATGGAATAAAACACATCGGGCTGTTTTCTTGCTAATTTTTCCGATACCTGTGTGACCTGTAACGTGACACTTTTTTCAATATTGTCTTTCGACAGCTGATAAGAAAGTGTTCCAACCAAACCCAGCACAAAAGCAATTAAAATCAGCATCAGGGTTGTGTACC
>CAZCOF010000053.1:0-10770 GCA_964500095.1 uncultured Oscillospiraceae bacterium | reverse complement strand
ACACCTAAATCATACGACACATTTTTTAATGTGTCAAGCATCTTTTGATGACCTTTGTGCACACCGTCAAAATTGCCTATTGCTAAAGCTGTGCCACCTGCAGTATTTACTTTTTTGTAATCTTTTTCTACTATCAGCATTTTTATCACCTAATAAAAGCTTTTTTCCATAGCCAAAAGAAGCTGTCCGTCGCAGTATTTTACCTTGAGCAAACAAAGCAAAATGTCGTTTTCATATATTTTGAAAATGTCATTTTCGGTATATTCTTTTATCCTGAGCTGCTCGGGACGTAGCCTTATGCCATTTTTGATTTTTTGTGCATAATCTTGGCTTACGTCAACTCTTAAAAATTCTCCCAAAACATCGTCGGTCGGTATTAAAAGTTTTTTTATTTCTCCTGACTGTACAGCTTTTTCAATCTCTTCGAGAGTGTACGCTGTTTCTTTAGTAAAAACACCGCTTTTTATTCTTTCTAACTCACCCATCGCAGCACCCGTGCCTAAGCTGTCTCCAATATCACGGCAAAGTGCCCTTATATATGTACCTTTTCCGCAATGGACTTCCATATCAAAGCTTATACCGTCAAAGTTTAATATTTTAATTGAATAAATCATTATTTTTCTTGGTTTTCTTTCAATTTCTTCACCACGTCTTGCAAGCTGGTAAAGTTTTTTTCCGTCAACCTTAATGGCTGAATACATCGGCGGAATTTGTTCGATTTCGCCTACGAATTTTTCGATAGCTTTAATTATCTGCTCTTTTTGTACGTCTACCGGCTTTTTTTCAATAATTTCACCTGATGTGTCGTCGGTAGTCGTAGTTATACCTAAGATAACACGAGCTTTGTATTTTTTCTCATCAGCCATAATAAGGTCTGAAAGCTTTGTTGCATTTCCGACTAATATCGGCAAAACCCCTGTAGCGTCAGGGTCTAATGTTCCCGTGTGGCCGATGCGTTTCATCTTTAATTGTCTTCTTACAAAAGACACAACATCGTGAGACGTCATACCTTTTGGCTTGTATACGTTTAAAATTCCTGTCACAAAAATGCCTACTTTACTAATTTTTAATTATCATAGAGCTTTATCAGGTTAAACACCTGATGAACTGTATCCTTCAAATTTTTATATGCATTATCCAAATCCATTGCTTCTTCTAAGGTACAAGGTGTTCTTACAATTGGGAAAAACGCATCAATACCATAGTCGTTACATATAACTGCATCATCTGTAACACAGCCCGAAAATGCAATAACGGGTTTTTGGTATTTTTTTGCAAGGCTTGCGACTCCTACAGGAACTTTTCCCATATAAGACTGACCGTCAAGTCTGCCTTCGCCTGTAATTACGATGTCTGCATCTTTTATGTGCCTTTCAAGTTCGGTTTCTTTTATTACTAACTCAATTCCTGACTCTAACGTAGCATTTAAATATGACAGCAACGCAAAACCCATTCCGCCTGCCGCACCTGTACCGGGTGCATTTTCATCAGCTTTTTGAATAACACTTTTGGTTAGCTTGGCATAATTTTTAAGCCAACAGTCTAAATCATTAATCATTTTTCGGGTTGCACCCTTTTGCGGACCGTAAATCTCACTGCAGCCGTTTTTGCCGCACAGAACATTTTTTACGTCACAAGCTACCGAAAAAGAGCACTCTTTTAGCTTATTATTTGCATTTTCCGTCTTTATTTTTACAATATCTTTAAGACCTTTGGCGCCGAGTGACACCTGATTTTCATTTTCGTCTAAAAACTCAAATCCCAATGCCTGAAGCATACCTACTCCGCCATCGTTTGTAGCACTTCCGCCAATGCCTATAATGAATTTACGGCATCCTTTATTTATTGCATCTGTAATCATTTCGCCAACGCCGTAGGTGGTCGTATTTAAAGGATTTTTCTCGCTGTCATTTATAAGTGTAATACCGGCTGCGGCTGACATTTCGATAATTGCCGTTTTTGTATCGGGAACAATTCCGTAACACGCTTTAATTTTTTTACCTAAAGGATTACAAACCGTGACCACGACGCTTTCTCCGCCGGTTGCAGAAATAATTGCGTCAACTGTTCCTTCTCCGCCGTCAGCAATCGGTGAGATTATAACCTTCGCGTCTTTATATACTTGTATAATCCCGTCTTTTACGGCATTTCCTGCCTGAAGGGTGCTGAGACTCCCCTTGAAAGAATCGATAGCTACAACGATTTTTTTCATTTATTACACCTCAAGTGTTCTATATCCTTTTTTCTTGACAATAGCTTCTGTTGTATCAATTATAACAAGCTCGTTATCTTGATTATATATGTTTATCGTAATCTCTGCAATACCGTTTTTTTCATTTCTTTCTTTTAAGTCGGTTATTTTTGCAGTTGCTGACAATGTATCACCGGCAAATACAGGCTTTAGCCATTCAATTTTTGTTGATTTTCCCGCTAATAGACTTTCACCGCAAAAATCGCATTTTAAGTAGTTTGCCCACACAGACATAAAAGCCATAACACCGGGTGCTATTAATTTTCCGTAATGTGTGTTTTTTGCATATTCTTCGTCAATATGCAAAGGGATGTTATCATAAACACGTGCAAAATCAAGCATTTTTTGTTTATCTATTACAACAGGCTCTACATCTGTTTGTATACCTATTTCAAGCTCTTCAAAATACAATTATATCATTCCTTTTTTTAGCGTTTTCATAATTTCAGGATTTTCTTTTCCGAAATAGTCGTGCAATTTTTTATAAATTTTAAACAATTCATCATATTTTTTTACATTTTCTTTTATCGGCTTATATGAAATTGTTTCGATATTTACCATTTTTTGCGCTGCTGTTTTCATATCGTCATAATATTCACCTGCTACCGAAGCAA
Organism: uncultured Oscillospiraceae bacterium; assembly: GCA_964500095.1. Classification (GTDB taxonomy): domain Bacteria; phylum Bacillota; class Clostridia; order UBA1381; family UBA9506; genus Congzhengia. Next base: position 7,905 of record CAZCOF010000053.1, on the reverse strand, counting down.
AAATTGCACTGCCTAATGCGGGTGACTGTGCATTTTTAGAAACAAAAATTTCTGTATTCAAAACATCAGCATAAATCTGCATAAACAACTCATCTTTAACCGCAATTCCGCCTGCAGCATACAGTTTTTCTATCTTTAATCCGTTTTCTTTGTAAGCATTTATTATTGTTCTTGCTCCAAATGCTGTTGCTTCAAGTAAAGCTCTATATATTTCTTCAGGTCCGGTTGTAAGTGTAAGTCCCGCAATCGTTCCCGACAGCTCAGAATTTGAGAGTAAACTTCTGTTACCGTTCCACCAGTCAAGTGCTACGATACCGCTTTGTCCTACGGGAAGTTTCTTCGCCTTTTCACGAAGATATTTGTGTATATTTACGCCCTGTTTTTCACATTCGTCATAGCAGCTTTTCGGCACAGCATTTTTTACATACCAGTCGAATATATCACCAACTGCTGCTTGTCCTGCTTCATAAGCGTACAAGTCTTTTATTATCCCGTCTTTTACAACGCCGCTTATTCCCTGAACGAACGACTCTTTTTCATCCATTACGATATGACAAGTCGAAGTTCCCATAATCATAAGCATTTTCCCTGAGTCTACTATGCCAAGCGACGGCAACGCCGCATGAGCATCTATAATTGCAGCGGCAACTGCTGTATTTTTATCTAAGCCAAGCATTTTTGCAGCTTCGTTTGATAAATATCCTGTAAAATCACCTGTTGTTATTATCTCGCCTGACAGCTTAGTTCTAAAAAGACCTGTTAAGCGTTTATCAAGCTTTTCTAAAAATTCATCTGTCGGATAACCGTCTTCTTTACTCCACAAGGCTTTATACCCTGCCATACACGAGCTGCGGGTCATTTTGCCTGTCAACTGCCAGATTATCCAATCTCCTGCTTCAACAAAATAGTCACACTTTTCATAGATTTCTTCGTCTTTTTCAAGTATTTCCATAATTTTGGGAAGCATCCACTCGGAAGAAACCTTACCGCCGTATCTTTTTAAAAAAACTTCGTTTTTTGCAGCATCATTAATCAAATCAGCCTGCTCTTGTGCTGCGTGATGTTTCCACAATTTTACGTATGCGTGCGGTCTTTCCATATACTTTTCATCAAAACATAGCGGCGTTCCGTCTTTATATACAGGCAAAATCGTACTTGCGGTAAAATCTACGCCTATTCCTATAACATCGCAAGGGTCGACTTTTGATTTTTCCATTATATCACAAACAGTTGATTTTAACACTTCGATATAATCAGCTGGGTGCTGCAAAGCAAAATCAACAGGCAGCTTTTCGCCGTTTATAAAAACATCATCAATTACGCCGTGTTTATATTCACAAACTGACGTTGCCTTTTCCTCTCCTGTTTTGACATCTACAATTACTGCTCTTGCAGACAACGTTCCGTAATCCAAGCCTATTGTATATTTGCTCACAGCACTTGCCTCCTACTTTTGTTAAAGCTCTTCTTTCGTTTCGCGTTTTTTAATAAAAACATTTATAAACATTGCAGAAACGATACCTATTAAAGTCTGCACAACACGCATAATAGCATAAAGATATATGTCTTCTTCGTTGTGTGAAATCATACAGATAACCGTTATAATTGCTGCAATCCCGCAAAAATTCTTACAATTAACCATTTCAGCAATACAAAGCGAACACAAGGTGGCAATTAAAACAAGTATAAATTCAACTATCGTTTTTAGTCCTTCGTGAGAAACTTTTGATGTTAAAAAAAGTGAAATCGCCACAAAAACAAGACCTACCATAAGACCGACCAAAGTCGCTATAATTCTTAGTTTTCCGAAGTTCTTAGTCTTTTCTGCACTTTCGCGCATCTCGACAATTGCATAAATATATGCAAAAACAGGATGTGCTTCTAACATTGGAAGCAAAAATCTTATAATTTGCCAGATTAAAAAAGCCACACTCACCGATAAAAGGCTTTTAATTTTTCTCATACCGATGTGAATTTTTAAGCTCATTTTTGCCTCCTTATTTTTTATCTCTTACTCTTCTTTTAAAAATCTCATTGTCCAAGCCTGAAGTTTTAATCTCTTTGAAAGGTATTTGTCTTCAAAATCATCACTCTGCATCCAGCGATATGTTGCAAAATCACAATCTCTAAGGTTTGGAACAGCATCTAAAGACGGCATAGCCACGTCAGGTTTTACTGTTACTTCGTTTTCGCCCATTATAACCTTCATAGCCGCCCTTAACCAGTCAGCAGGTCCGATTACTTTGTCACCTACTTTAATTTCTGTCGGCAAGAAGCGTGCAGTGTCGATGCTTTTAACAGATTCTTTTATATCTTTTGCACTAAGTGTCACTTCTTCCGCTACAGCATACGGAGTATCTAAAAATCCGTAAACTTTTCCGCATATATGCGCATCTTTTCCCGAAAGTAAATCGCAGCACGCCAAAAACATATCGGAAATTGAAAGCGAACAGGGATTTTCTACAGGATAGAATTCTTTGTTGATTGCATCAAACAACGCAGGAATATCTTCTTTTTTTACTATTCGTTTTCCCTCGTCGTTTAGAGTTTTTGCCAGTTCTTCATAATTTGTTATTCTGAAACGTTCGTCTTCTTTTATAAGCTGAATCATTCGTTTAAAGCCGTTATAGAAAAACTCTGTTTTATCAGGCGTTCTTCTTTCACATTCAATCCAATCGCCAAATTCACGTAAGTTTTCCTTTTTGTAGTTTATTGAATCCCAGCACTCTTTAAACAGTGCGTAATGCGGATGTGTATAAATGATGGCACGCTTGTTTTTTGCAAGGTCATCCAAAACCTTTTTAATTGACTCATCGGACTCTAAATTTTTAAAGCTGCCTTCTAACATATATGTATATCTCGTCTGGTAGATGTTGCAGTAAAACATACCGCGTCCGTCAGGAGTGTCACACACAGTGTCAGCATAAATCGGATAACCCATATCAGCATAAGCATACATTGCAACATAGGATTTTTGGTTTCCTGGAGGGCAAGCAAAAATTACAGGAGCATTATTTGTTGCTTTTTTAATAAGCTCGTCTGCTTCTGTCTCCTGTCTTAAAACTTCATTTTGCGCTTCGTCAAAATCTTCTAAATCTGTATATTCATTAATTGTCGGATGATATGTATGTCCAAAGCTGTGGTTACCTATGACGTGATGAGTCAGAGCTTTCATAACGTCTTCTTTCCCCCAGTTGATTAGCTGTTTTGCCAAAAGGCCGACTATACAAAATCCGCCCTTTACGCCTTCTTTTCTTAGAATCTCTGCTTCTTCATATATTGCATCTGCTGCAACAGATGATGTAAAATCCTCTGTATCAAATGAAAAAATTATATCTGTCATCGTAATTTCCTCCGTTATCAGTTATTTTAAATACTCATCTTTAACTACGCCGTATCCAACGTAGAATTTTTCGTTATTTAAAACCGCTTTTTTGATTTCGTTCTGTACACGTGTTGTAAATTCCATATTCTTAACATCTTCTCTTTTTTTCTTCCAGCCGATTATAAAGCTGATTATGGAATCTTCTTCTTTTTTGTCTATCAAATCAAAAAGCTCGCCGAATTTTACTATATTGCTGTCGGGTTTAAAAAACCTTGTCAAATCATCACTCAAAAGCCAAGAGTAGCAAACCATGTGTTCATATTCAAATTCGGGATAGAATTTCGCGAAGAATTCCTTTGCCATTTTGATTGATTTTATACAATCTTCCTGTAGCATTGGTCCTGTTGCAGGAATATGTACGCCTGAAACCGGCGTGCCCTTTTTGATGTTTTTTGACGGAACTTCTTTCCACGATTGGGACATAGTAAATTCCAATCTTCCAATCTTAAAAAGATCCATACGGAAATGTACCTGTAAAAAATCAAGCTCGCCTAAATAAAGTTCACCCTTTAAATCACTCCACACATTTGTCCATATTACGATGTCGTGCAATGTGTCATATAAAATTTCATCAGGTATGCCTTTTTCTTCATATTTTCTTTTTAAATCTTCGCAAAAATATAAGTAGTGCAAAAGATTTTTCTTGCCGTCAGGACAGAAAATGTCGTACTCTGACGCTTTTGCGCTTTCATCGACGCAGATGTTATTCAGAGCTTCATAAAACTCTTCGTCGTACTTTTTTGGAAAAGAAAGCTTATCGTACCATTTTGTTATAATTTTTTTAACTTCCTGTGATGTTTTCATAATCTGACACCTTCTAATTTTTATATTTCCCCTGATATTAAGATATCAACTTCTATATACAAAGTCAATAAATGAGCGTTATTAATTTACAATATTGCAAAAGAAAATTACTATTTTGCAAATGCTTCTGTAAGTGAAAATACTTTTTATGTCAATCTTGTGAAATATACCTGCAAAGTTTTTTGTCTGAAAATTTCCACAGTTTGAGTTTGGATATGTATTTACCCGCATATACTATGAGTGCATTTTTGAGACCTATCTTTTCGGTATGATATTTAAACCATTCAAATGGTGTGTAATTTAAAGTTTTAGGAATTACGAATGTTTTAGCCACAATAAAGTTTTCTAAAAATTTCTCAGCTGCCAAAGGCCATAAAAGTCTATAATCCCTGCGTGTAACATCGCAAAAAACATCAGGTGCTAAAGCTTTTTTTACCGTTTGCTCTTCCCTATTTATTTTTATTGGTAAAGTGCTCCAGGTAAAATTGTTTTTATCAAATTTAAGCTTTAATAAGATTCCGAACTCGCTGTATTTTTGTTTTCTCTGATAATCTGTGTCAAAAACAAAATTACCCAAAGAATAAAAAACTACTTTTTTATCCACAGTCTCATAATTTTGCACCACATGGGGATGATGTCCCACAACTACATCAGCACCATAACGCAAAAAATCGTGATATTTTTTTCTGATATAAGACATGGGAAGATTTGAAAATTCGTCTCCCCCGTGAGCAATGACTATGCACCACTTATTTTTTCGCTTAACATCAGTTATTGCTTGTTTTATAGCTTTAGCATCTTCAAACAAAATACAACCCGCACTATCGTCTGTTGCACGGATGAATTCACCACGCTTATATGTAACAGCGATAATACCTATACCGCTTTCTTTTTCAATAACCACACTTTTTAAAGCTTCACGTTTGTTAAGGCCGGCACCAACAGTTACAGCACCGATTTTGTTCGCTGATGCAATAGTGTCTTTCATACCCTGCTCGTCGCAGTCTAAAATATGATTATTTGCAATTGTCCATATATCAGCTTTGATACCTTTAAACCATTCAACGCTATCAGGATTTGAAAAATGATTTATCTCACGGGTTCCCGATACCAAGCCTTCTGTCAACGGTGCTTCGACATTTGCAACAACGTGGTCAGAAGTTGCAAAAAAGTCCTTTATTTCATTATCTAAAAAATCTTTCTTGTAGTGGTCTTTAAAATATTTTGAAAAGGCTATATCTCCTGTAAATGCTATCGTGGTCATTTTTTCTCCTTATTCTTTTGAGCATTCAATTTCTTCTTTTATCTCATCAAGTATTTTTCTGTCTTTATCACTGAGTTCTGTCGTTTTTAAAAACTCAGGACGTTTTAAGTATGTACGCTTTAGTGCTTCTTTTCTTTTCCAGTTTTCGATGTTTACGTGGTGACCTGAGAGCAGCACTTCGGGCACCTTTCTACCCATAAATTCAGGCGGTCTTGTATACTGCGGGTATTCTAATAGTCCTGAATAAATAGATTCATCTTCAAAGCTCTCACTTTGCGGCAGTACGCCGTCTATCATTCGGGATACTGTGTCTACTAAAACCGCAGCGGGTAACTCTCCGCCTGTTAAGACATAGTCACCAATTGAGATTTCTTCGTCAACGATTTCTTCTAAAACGCGTTCATCTACTCCCTCGTAATGACCGCATAAAATCACAATTCTGTCTTTTTTAGAAAGCTCAATTGCTTTTTGTTGTGTTAAGACCTTTCCCTGTGGTGACATATAAACTGTATAAGGTTTATCATTACCCGCTATGCTCTCATACGCACGGTATATTGGCGGTGCCTGCATAACCATACCAAATCCGCCGCCGTAAGGATAATCATCAACAGAATTGTGTTTGTTTTCGGCAAAATCGCGAATGTTTACGCAATTTACTTCTAATATTTCATTTTTTACAGCTCTTCCAATGATACTCTCAAAAAGAATGCTTTTCATCATTTCAGGGAAAAGCGTTAAAATATCAAAACGCATTACTCGTCTCCTTCGTCGTCTAAAAGTCCGTCGGGAATTTTAACATACATCTTTTTGTTCTCTAAATCAACATCGCCTATCACACCATCAATAACGGGAAGATAAATGTTTTTTTTGTCTTCGGTTTTGACTTCGTAAATGTCGTTAGCACCTGTGTTAAACACGTCTGTTAAGGTGCCAAGCTTTATACCATCTTCAAAAACCGAAAGACCTATTAAATCTTTTATGTAATATCTGCCTTCGGGCAGCGGGATTTTTTCTGTGTAAAGTGTTGTGCCTTTCAGTTTTTCCGCATCGTTCATTGTGCTTATCTGCTTAAATTTTATAATCACAACATTTTTGTGAACTCTTGAGCTTTCTACGTCTAAAGCGTTTCCGCTTTTATCGTAAAAGACATTCAAGTCCAATAAATCATATAAATCATCAGTCCAGGCGTTAAGACGCACTTCACCTTTAATTCCGTGAGTATTTACTATCTGACCTACTTCAATTATTTCCATATATTTCTCCTGTTCTACCACAAAAAGGGCTGCACAACCAGCCCTTTTTTATGCAGTTTCTGCTTGTTTCTTTTCTAATACAGGTTGTGTTTTCTTTTCAACACATTCTTTTGTTATAGTGCATTTTACCACGCTTTCATCAGATGGAATTTCGTACATAACATCAAGCATCGTTTCTTCAATAATCGAACGAAGTCCGCGAGCACCTGTTTTTCTGTCCAATGCCTTTTGAGCTATAGCGTCTAATGCGTCGTCTTCTACTACAAGCTCAACATTGTCTAATTCCAAAAGCTTAATGTACTGCTTTATAATAGCGTTTTTAGGCTCTTTGATAATTCGCACGAGTGCTTCTTTATCTAACATATCAAGGCTTGCAATAACAGGAAGTCTGCCGATGAGTTCGGGAATAATACCGAACTTCAACAAATCCTGAGGCTCGATTTTTGATAAAACTTCACCGACATTAAAATCCGTTTTACTCTTGACATCTGCACCAAAGCCCATTGCCTTTGACTGCGTTCTGCGGCTTATGATTTTTTCAATCCCGTCAAACGCACCACCGCAGATAAATAAAATATTTGTTGTATCAATCTGCAAAAAATCCTGATGCGGGTGCTTTCTGCCGCCCGTCGGCGGAACATTTGCAACTGTGCCTTCCAAAATTTTCAACAATGCCTGCTGAACACCCTCACCGCTTACATCACGTGTTATGGATGTGTTTTCGGATTTTCTTGTGATTTTATCAATTTCATCAATGTAGATAATACCACGCTGTGCCGCATCAATATCACCGTCTGCAGCTTGTATCAGCTTTAATAAAATATTCTCTACATCTTCACCTACATAACCTGCTTCAGTCAGCGTCGTAGCGTCAGCAATGGCAAACGGAACGTTTAAGATTTTTGCCAGCGTCTGTGCTAAAAGTGTCTTGCCTGAGCCGGTAGGACCTAAGAGCAAGATATTTGACTTTTGTATATCAACATCTTTAGAAGATTTCTTATTTTCTATTCTTTTATAGTGATTGTAGACAGCAACAGATAAGGTTTTCTTTGCCTTATCCTGACCGATAACATACTGGTCTAAAATTTCTTTTATTTCCTTTGGCTTGGGCAAATCTCCCAAGTCAATATCGGGTTGAGAAATATCATAATTGTCGCCCATATAGCGATTGCAAAGTGAGATACACTCATTGCAGATAA
>CAZCOF010000052.1:0-10931 GCA_964500095.1 uncultured Oscillospiraceae bacterium | reverse complement strand
CGTAAACAATCTGTAAGAATAATTCTCTCATAGCTGTGTTGATAGCGTCACAAACCAAGTCGGTATTTAGAGCTTCTAAGATTGTCTTGCCAACTAAGATTTCAGAAGCCATAGCAGCAGAGTGTGTCATACCTGAGCAACCTACTGTTTCAACTAACGCTTCTTCGATGATACCTTCTTTAACATTTAAGGTAAGTTTGCAAGTTCCCTGCTGGGGAGCACACCAACCGATACCGTGTGTTAAACCTGAGATTTCTTTGATTTCTTTTACCTGTGTCCATTTGCCTTCCTGCGGAATAGGCGCAGGACCGTGATATGCACCCTTAGCTAGAGGACACATATGTTCTACTTCAGCTGAATATTTCATTCTATTCTGCTCCTTTCAAGTATTTATTTGATTTTTATTAAAAAACAAAATTCGCCGTATAAATTCTACCACAAGAGAGAGAGTTTGTCAAATGGTTACAAATAATTATTTGCAAATGTTGATTTTTACCATCAAAAAAACGGCACAGCTTTATGTCATAACCAATTAAAGCTTTTATGCCGACGGTTTCAATGTTTTGTAAACGTTTTACTCTGTCACTATGTGTCAAGGGAAAAAATGGGATTGCGATTTCCGCCTTTTCCCCTTTGATATAGCGTTAATACTAAACATTTAGCAAAATACTTACGCTTGGCGAAAAAACTAATGAAACAAAAAAAGAAGAGCGAAAAGCTCTTCTTTTATTTGTATTCCCTTACAGATAAAAATCGTGGTTTCCTATAGTTTTGTAGAATGTTCTGTTCTTAATAATCCACGAATTTGTCGCAGTTTCAGGGTTTAAAAAGTAAAGACATTCGCGTGACACATCTTCTCCCAAGAGTGCACGCTTGGCGGCGATTACACTGTCGGTTGTGGGCGTGTTGTAAATCGAGCCGTCAGCTGTAGGCGTAAACTGCACGCCGTATTTTTTATCAAAAATAACGCCGTAAATTGTGTTGGGAAATTCATTACTTTCCACTCTGTTCAAAATAACATTTGCAACAGCGACTTTTCCTGTGTTTATCTCCCCTTTTGCCTCTGCACTTACGATTTTAGATAACCAGTAAAGTTCATCTTCCGTATAGGGGGCTGTACCTTTAAGATGTGTCGGAACAGCTGCCACACTTGATGAAATATCGGCACAGATTGTGCCCTCATCCCACGAAACATTAGCACCAAACGTCTCTGCCAAAAAACGCAACGGCACGTATAGTCTGTCGTTTACTATTGTAGCTGACGCACCTATGGCAATGGTTTTTTCGTTGACTGTTGCTTTGTTTTTTCCCTTTGTGATTTTTATGTGTGTATTTTCGGTTTTAACTGAAGCGGTAGAAGTTTTTTCGCTCCACGAAACCTCAGCACTAAATATGTCGCCTATATCACGCAGCGAAACGAACGTTTTGCCGCCGTTTAAAAAGGCGTGGTTGTCACTTTTTACATATTCTGAGTTTACTTTTATGCAAACGGGGGCAAAAAATTCGCTTTTTGCCTCTGTCGGCAAGAGATTAGCCGATAAAATAAATAAAAAAGCAAGTGTAAGAATAATTTTTTTCATAATTCCTCCCTTGCACCACCAAATAACATTATACAGTAGTTATGCACACCATTCAATACAAAATATATGGTTTTTTTTACAAATTTTTCAAAAAAATCAAGAGTTTCTTCCTTATTTATATATATAATATTTTAACAACTAAAAAAATTTTTCAAAAAAAGGCTTGACTTATTTATTTAGATGTGTTAATATTATAAACTGCATTATATTCTCAAAATGGTATAATATGCTTAAATAGGACTTTTGTCCTGTTTTGCAGGTTTAATTTGTATGTAATTTTAGTTCTATACATAACAAACCAAGCGGTAACCGAGTGGTTACAAACAAATTTTTAATGAGGTGGTTGAGTTTATGGTACATCCGATTCAGTTGGGCGCAAACCAGAGAATGAGTTACGCTAAAGTCGATGAAGTTTTGGAAATGCCAAACCTTATCGAGGTGCAGAAAAATTCTTATAACTGGTTCTTAGAAGAAGGCTTAAAGGAAGTTCTTCGTGACATTTCTCCCATTACCGACTACACAGGCAACCTAATTTTGGAGTTTATCGACTACAAGTTAGAGCGAAACCGTGTTAAGTACAGTGTAGAAGAATGCAGAGAAAGAGACACAAACTATGCAGCCCCGCTTAAAGCAAAGGTACGACTTATTAACAAGGAAACCGGCGAGGTTAAAGAGCAGGAAATCTTTATGGGAGACTTCCCGCTTATGACAGAACAGGGTACATTTATAATCAACGGCGCAGAGCGTGTTATTGTAAGCCAGCTTGTTCGTTCACCAGGTATTTATTTTGCTATGGAGCACGACAAAACCGGTAAAGAACTGTTTTCATCAACAGTAATCCCCTATCGCGGTGCGTGGCTTGAGTATGAAAACGATATAAATGACGTATTGTCTGTTCGTATCGACAGAACAAGAAAAATCCCGATAACTGTTTTAATCCGTGCGTTAGGTATTGAAACAGATGCGGCTATTTTAGATATGTTCGGCGAAACAGAAGCCCTTTTAAACACTTTAGAAAAGAGTGCGCAAATCCAGACCACCGATGAAGCGTTAATAGAAATTTACAAAAAGCTCCGTCCCGGCGAGCCGCCTACGGTAGAAAGCTCAAAGAGTCTCCTTTACGGACTTTTGTTTGATGCTAAACGTTATGATTTAGCAGGTGTAGGTAGATATAAGTTTAATAAAAAGCTTGCTATTTCTGCCCGTATTGCAAATCAGGTAGCAAAAGATGATATCGTTAATCCTGAAACAGGCGAAATTTTAGTTTCAGCAGGTGCTGCTATTTCAAAAGAGCAGGCAATAGAAATTGAAAATGCAGGCATCAACCGTGTTGTTTTAGATGTTCGCGGCTACTCAGTTGTAGTATTCTCTAACAATATGGTAAAGCTTTCTGACTATGTTGATTTTGATACAAAAGACATCACAACAGAAAAGGTTTGCCGTGGCGTTTTAGATGAAATTTTAGAAAACTTTGATACCGAAGAAGAAATAAAAGACCAGCTTCTTCGTCGCATTGATGAGCTTGTTCCCAAGCACATTATAACAGACGATATAATGGCTTCAATCAACTACCAGATTGGTCTTTTATACGGTATCGGCACAACAGACGATATCGACCACTTAGGCAACAGAAGACTCCGCTGCGTAGGCGAGCTTTTGCAGAACCAGTTTAGAATAGGTTTAGCTCGTATGGAAAGAGTTGTACGCGAGCGTATGACAATTCAGGATTTAGACATTGTAACACCTCAGGCGTTAATAAACACACGCCCCATTGTTGCTACAATTAAAGAATTCTTTGGTTCATCACAGCTTTCACAGTTTATGGACCAGTTAAACCCGTTAGCAGAACTTACTCACAAAAGAAGATTGTCAGCATTAGGTCCCGGCGGTTTGTCAAGAGACCGAGCTGGCTTTGAAGTTCGTGACGTACACTATTCACACTATTCAAGAATGTGTCCGATTGAAACGCCTGAAGGTCCCAACATCGGTCTTATAAACTCACTCGCAACTTATGCAAGAATCAACGAGCACGGCTTTATCGAAGCTCCTTACAGAAAGATTGATAAGGCTACAGGCAAAGTTACAGAAGAAATCGTATATATGACAGCCGATGAAGAAGACGAATATATTGTAGCTCAGGCAAACGAGCCGCTAACTGATGACGGAAAGTTTGCTAACGCTAAGGCTATCGTACGTTTCCGCGATGAATACTTAGAAGTAGAAACAGCGAAAATTGATTATATGGACGTATCGCCCAAGCAGGTTGTTTCAGTTGCTACAGCAATGATTCCGTTCTTAGAAAACGACGACGCAAACCGTGCACTTATGGGTGCTAACATGCAGCGTCAGGCAGTGCCGCTACTCCGTACAGATTCACCTATCGTAGGTACAGGTATGGAATATCAGGCAGCGCGTGACTCAGGCGTTGTAGTTTTAGCTAAAGAAGACGGTGTTGTTGAAAAGGTTTCAGCCGATGAAATCGTAATTAAAGAAAAAGGCGGAAATCTGCACAAATATAAGCTTATCAAGTTCACACGTTCAAATCAGGGTTCTTGTATTAACCAAAAGCCTATCGTTTCAGAAGGCGAAAAGGTTAAAAAGGGAACAATCATAGCAGACGGTCCTTCTACCCACAACGGTGAAATCTCTTTAGGACGTAACATCCTAATCGGTTTTATGACGTGGGAAGGCTACAACTACGAAGATGCTATGTTAATCAACGAAAAGCTTGTTCGTGATGATATATTAACATCAATTCATATAGAAGAATACGAGTGCGAATCAAGAGATACAAAGCTCGGTGCAGAAGAAATCACACGTGATATTCCAAACGTCGGCGAAGACGCGCTAAAAGACTTAAACGAAAAAGGTATCATCCGTATCGGTGCCGAAGTTCGCTCAGGCGATATCTTAGTTGGTAAGGTAACACCTAAGGGCGAAACAGAGCTAACAGCAGAAGAAAGACTTCTTCGTGCAATCTTCGGCGAAAAGGCAAGAGAAGTAAGAGATACATCCTTGCGTGTTCCGCACGGTGAAGCAGGTATCATCGTTGACGTTATCACATTTGATAAGGACAACGGCGACGAATTACCACCTGGAGTAAACCAGTTAGTACGCTGCTACATCGCACAGAAACGTAAGATTTCTGTCGGAGATAAAATGGCAGGCCGTCATGGTAACAAGGGTGTTGTATCAAGAATTTTACCTGAAGAAGATATGCCTTTCTTACCTGATGGTACACCGCTTGAAATCGTTTTAAACCCGTTGGGCGTACCTTCACGTATGAACATCGGTCAGGTTTTAGAGGTTCACTTAGGCCGCGCTGCCCGTGAGCTTGGCTGGAAGATAGCTACTCCCGTTTTAGACGGTGCAACTGAACAAGATATTACAGAAACACTTATAAAAGCAGGACTTGACACCGACGGAAAGACAGTTTTATACGATGGCAGAACAGGCGAGCCGTTTGACAACAGAGTAACAGTCGGCATTATGTACATCTTAAAGCTCTGTCACTTGGTTGATGACAAAATCCACGCACGTTCAACAGGTCCCTACTCACTCGTTACACAGCAGCCGCTCGGTGGTAAAGCTCAGTTTGGCGGTCAGCGTTTCGGTGAAATGGAAGTTTGGGCATTAGAAGCGTATGGCGCTGCATACACTCTTCAGGAAATCTTGACGGTAAAATCTGACGATATTGTCGGACGTGTTAAGACCTACGAAGCAATCGTAAAAGGCGAAAGCGTACCTCAGGCAGGTATTCCTGAATCGTTTAAGGTGTTAATCAAGGAACTCCAGAGCTTGTGTCTTGATATGAGAGTGTTAGACGAGCACGGCGACGAGGTAACCTTAAAGGATTCTTCAGAAGAAGAGGAAGAAGCAAATCTCGGAATGACTGTAAAAGATGACAAGGCGTTTATTGACTTAGACACCGATGATGACGACGCACACGCAGCAGAAGCAGAAGCTTTTGACGACGATGCAGAAATCGATGATTCGATGTTCCCCGGTGATGATTACGAAGAAGAATATGACGAGTTTGAAGACGATTCAGAATTCTTCGACGATGAAACCGATTTGTTATAAAAATGCTAAAAAATTCTTTTAAATGGAGATGAGTCGATTGTCAGAAAATACATTTGATGCAATAAAAATTGGCATAGCTGCACCCGATATGATCAGAAGCTGGTCACACGGTGAAGTTAAAAAGCCTGAAACAATAAACTATAGAACCTTAAAGCCTGAGCGTGACGGACTATTTTGCGAACGCATTTTCGGACCTACCAAGGACTGGGAATGTCACTGCGGAAAGTATAAGAGAATCCGCCACAAGGGTATCGTGTGCGACCGCTGCGGTGTTGAAGTAACACGTGCACGTGTTCGCCGTGAACGTATGGGACACATTGAGCTTGCAGCTCCTGTGTCACACATCTGGTATTTTAAGGGTATCCCGTCAAGAATGGGACTGCTCTTAGATATGACACCCAGAATGCTTGAGAAAGTTTTATACTTTGCTTCCTACGTTGTAATCGAGCCCGGTTCACGTACAGAGCTTGAAAAAAAGCAGATACTCTCAGAACAGGAATACAGAGAATACTGCGAAAAGTACGGCGACAGATTCCGTGCAGGAATGGGTGCTGAAGCTATTAAAGAGCTACTCTCTGAAATAGACTTAGAAGAACTCTCAGCACAGATTAAAGATGAATTAAAAGATGCAACAGGACAGAAAAAAGTCCGTTTAGTTAAAAGATTAGAAGTTGTTGAGTCCTTCAGGCTCTCTGGTAACGACCCTGCGTGGATGATTTTAGACGTTATCCCCGTTATTCCTCCCGATATTCGTCCTATGGTACAGTTAGACGGCGGCAGATTTGCAACCAGCGACCTAAACGACTTATACAGACGTGTAATAAACAGAAACAACCGTTTGAAAAAGCTTTTAGACTTAGGTGCTCCTGAAATTATCGTAAGAAACGAAAAGAGAATGCTGCAAGAAGCAGTTGATGCTTTAATTGACAACGGCAGACGCGGCAGACCCGTAACAGGTCCCGGAAACAGAGCGCTAAAATCACTTTCAGATATGTTAAAGGGAAAACAAGGTCGTTTCCGTCAGAACCTACTCGGTAAGCGTGTTGACTATTCAGGCCGTTCGGTTATCGTTGTAGGACCTGAGCTTAAAATCTATCAGTGCGGTTTACCTAAGGAAATGGCGATTGAGCTATTTAAGCCCTTTGTTATGAAAAAGCTCGTAAATGATGGTTTAGCTCACAACATAAAGAGTGCTAAGCGTATGGTTGAACGCTTAAAGCCCGAAGTCTGGGACGTTTTAGACGAAGTTATAAAAGACCATCCGGTGCTTTTAAACCGTGCTCCTACACTTCACAGACTCGGGATTCAGGCGTTTGAGCCAATCCTGGTTGAAGGTAGAGCCTTAAAGCTCCATCCGCTCGTATGTACAGCGTACAACGCCGACTTCGACGGTGACCAGATGGCTGTTCACGTTCCGTTATCACCTGAGGCTCAGGCAGAAGCAAGATTTTTGATGTTATCTGCAAACAACTTGTTAAAGCCGCAGGACGGACGACCCGTTACAGTTCCTACACAGGATATGGTATTGGGCAGTTATTACTTAACATTAGTTAAGCCGAAGGAAGTAAAAATCGTAGATCCGGGGGATTCAAGCTTTACCGAAGGTCAGATTGTAAATTATTACTGCAATGAAAAAGGCAACAGCTTATTAAAAGAAAACGCAGAGCTAAAAGCTCAGGGCAAAAAGGAAGCCACCTTTACTGAAGAAGGCTGTTTTGCCGGTGAAGAAGGCGAAGGCAAGACCTTTGCATCAGTAAATGAAGCAAACCTTGCATACACCAACGGCATCGTTGGACTTCACGCCCCTATCAATGTAAGGGTTACAGCTCCCGACGGCGATACAGGTATAATTAAAACAACAGTCGGAAGACTAATATTTAACGAAAATGTTCCGCAGGATTTAGGCTTTATTGACAGAACTAAGCCTGAAAATAAATTTTTACTCGAAATCAACTTTCTTTGCGGTAAAAAACAGTTAGGACAGATTATTGACAAGTGTATTCAGGCTCACGGTTTAACAGACACCGCCGTAGTGCTTGATGCAATCAAATCAATGGGCTTTAAATACTCTACTCGCGGTGCTATCACAGTATCAGTTTCGGATATTGAAGTTCCCGAAAAGAAAAAAGCACTCCTTGCTGAAGCAGAAGCAAAGGTTGATAAAATCACAAAGCAGTTTAATCGTGGTCTTATTTCAGATGATGAACGTTATCAGTTAGTTATCGACACCTGGACAAAGACAATTGACGATGTTACAGACGCTTTGATGGAAAACCTTGACCAATATAACCCCATCTTTATGATGGCAGACTCAGGTGCCCGTGGTAGTAAGAACCAGATTCGTCAGCTTGCCGGTATGCGTGGTCTTATGAACGACACATCAGGTAAGGTTATCGAAATCCCGATTAAGGCTAACTTCCGTGAAGGCCTTAACGTTATCGAGTACTTCGTATCTTCTCACGGTGCAAGAAAAGGTCTTGCAGACACAGCTCTACGTACAGCTGACTCAGGATATTTGACACGTCGTTTAGTTGACGTATCACAAGATGTTATCATTCGTGAACACGATTGCGGCGTAGCAGACGGTATTGAAGTTTCAGCAATCACAGAAGGTAAGGAAGTTATCGAAAGCTTAGAAGACAGACTCACAGGTCGTTACCCCGTTGAAAACGTGGTAAGCCCCGAAACAGGCGAAATTTTAGCAACACCTGATGACTTAATTGACGAAAAGCTCGCATCAAAAATCGTCGCTTCAGGCGTTACAAAGGTTAAGATACGTTCAGTTCTAACCTGCCGTGCTAAGGTTGGTATCTGTGCTAAATGTTACGGTTCGAACTTAGCAGGCGGTGCTTTAGTTCCCGAAGGCGAAGCGGTTGGTATCATTGCTGCTCAGTCAATCGGTGAACCCGGTACACAGCTTACAATGAGAACGTTCCACACCGGCGGTGTTGCAGGTGATGACATCACGCAGGGTCTTCCCCGTGTTGAAGAATTGTTTGAAGCAAGAAAGCCTAAGGGTCTTGCAATCTTAACTGAAATTGCAGGTAAGGTTTCCATTGTTGAAAATAAGAAAAAACGTGAAATCGTAATAACTGACGATGAAACAAAAGAAGCTAAAACCTACCTTATCCCGTACGGTTCAAGAATTAAAGTGGCAGAAGGCGACGTGCTTTCTGTTGGTGATGAATTGACAGAAGGTTCAATTAACCCCCACGACATTTTAAGAATTAAAAATGTCACGGCAGTTCAGCAGTACTTAATCAAGGAAGTACAGCGAGTTTACCGCTTGCAGGGTGTTGACATCAACGACCGCCACATAGAAGTTATCGTTCGCCAGATGTTAAGACGTGTTCGCATAGAAGACGGCGGCGATTCAAGATTTATGTCAGGCTCACTGGTTGACTTAAACGAATTCTTAACAGTAAACGAAGAGCTTGCTCGTGAAGGAAAACAGGAAGCTACCTGCACAAGAATTATTCTTGGTATTACAAAGGCAGCGTTAACCACAGACTCATTCTTATCAGCTGCATCGTTCCAGGAAACAACAAGAGTTTTAACAGAAGCAGCTACAAAGGGTAAGATTGACCCGCTCGTTGGCTTAAAAGAAAACGTTATTATCGGTAAACTTATCCCTGCAGGTACAGGTATGACAAAGTACCAGCACACAAGAATCGATACAGCCACACCCAGTCTTGACGAAGAAAACTTAGGAGACGATTTCGTGGAAAAAAACAAAGACTACATCGGCTCTAACGTTATTCCCGAAGCGTAAGAAGATTAAAAAATTTGTGTTGACAGCACCAATTTCTTGTGTTACAATGTAGATTGGTGCTGTAGGCACTATATGTTTTGCTAAAGAAAGAAAGGAAGGGCGCGACAATGCAACCCGACTCTAGTTTGCCCCGCAGTTACGTGGGGCTGAAGCAATCGACAGAAGCAGTAAGTGAAGGACTTGCAAAAAAAGCATATATCGCAATGGACGCCGACTCACACGTGAGTCAGCCGTTTTTGGAGCTTTGCAAAAGTTACGGCGTCCCCGTAGAGTACGTGGAAACCAAAGCAAAGCTTGGAAAAGCTTTCGGTATTAACGTACCTGCTGCCGTTGCGGTAGAATTAAAATAGCTATATATTTTTTAATATATAAATTTTTGAAGAAGGAGGAAATTATTTCATGCCTACGTTTAACCAGCTTGTGAGAAAAGGTAGAGAAACTTCTGTAAGAAAGGCTACAGCGCCTGCTCTTTTAAAGAACTTAAACACTTTAAAGAAGAAGACTACCGACGCAAACTCACCTCAGAAAAGAGGCGTTTGCACAGCCGTTAAAACAATGACACCTAAAAAGCCTAACTCGGCACTTCGCAAAATGGCCAGAGTTCGTCTTACAAACGGTATCGAAGTTTCAGCATATATTCCCGGCGAAGGCCACAACTTGCAGGAACACAGCGTTGTTTTAATAAGAGGCGGCAGAGTAAAAGATTTGCCTGGTGTAAGATATCACATCATTCGTGGTACATTAGATACCGCGGGTGTTGCTAACCGTAACCAGTCAAGATCAAAATACGGCGCTAAAAGAGCAAAGAAATAAGCGCAAAATCACAATAGGTGTCGGTACGTAAAACGTGAAAATAATTTTCTGTTATATAGTACTGCACGACGATGTATAAACATCGAGTACCTGTGATATCATTTTAACGAAAAATAATGAAGGAGGGAAGAAAGGTGCCAAGAAGAAGTTTTATAGCTAAAAGAGAAGTATTGGCTGACCCGGTTTACAACAGCACAGTTGTTACAAGATTAATCAACAACATTATGCTGGACGGTAAAAAAGGTACCGCACAGAAGATCGTGTACGGTGCGTTTGATATCATCAAAGAAAAGACAGGTAAAGAACCTTTAGAAGTATTTAATGAGGCGATGGCAAACATTATGCCTGTTTTGGAAGTAAAAGCAAGACGTGTCGGCGGTGCAACATATCAGGTTCCGATTGAAGTTCGTCCTGAAAGAAGACAGACATTAGGTCTTCGTTGGCTTACAACTTACAGCCGTGCTCGCGGAGAGAGAACCATGAAAGAAAGATTGGCCGGAGAAATTCTCGATGCCATCAACAACACAGGTTCTGCTGTTAAGAAGAAAGACGATACTCATAAAATGGCTGAAGCTAACAAGGCTTTCGCTCATTACAGATGGTAGTTTTTTACCGTTTATTTTAAAAATTATCTAATTTTTGATAAAATACTTTTAGTATTTGAAGAAAGGAGGAGTTTTTGT
>CAZCOF010000051.1:0-11046 GCA_964500095.1 uncultured Oscillospiraceae bacterium | reverse complement strand
AACCCTGACAAAATTTTGGTAAACGTTGCACAAGATAAGTATATCGAAGGTAAGGTAAGCTCAAGCTACGGCACAATCGATAAAGCTATTGACGGCAGCAACTCAACTTATGTAGTTTCAAGCGGTGCACCGTCATTCCATATCGATTTAGGAAACATTTACGATATCGTAGCTGTTGAAATGGTTCCTGAAGGCGGAACGGGAAATAATGCAAAGCTTCTTCAGAATATGCAGGTTTTGGCAAGCAAGGAATACGTTGACTTTACAAGCCCGACAACAGAACAAGTAAGCAGTACGCTGATTGCGAAATATCCCGAAAATTCAATAGTTACAGAATTAGTCACATTCGACGCTCCTATTGCGGCGAGATATTTAGGACTTACAAGATCGGCATATATCTTATTGAAAGAATTCAGGGCTTATGCCTATGTTGACAAAAACTTCGGTCAGTGGTCGGTTAATAACTCAGAGATTTCTGCGTCGGGAGCATACACGTTCTCAATTCCTGTAACGAATTACGAAACAGAAGCTGACACTGACTACTATATGATTATTTCAGCGTATGATGCAGATAACAGAATGTTATATAAGAGTGCATCAACTGTTACATCGGTTAAAAATGCAACAACAACGTTGACACATACTGTAAATATAACTGACGTGTCAGCTGTGAACTGCGTTAGCGCAGTTTTGGTAAAATCAGCTCTTAATGCACAGATGATTTTAGACGCAAAAACCATCTATAAGGCAGCTCCTGAAATTGCCGAAACCCAAAAGCCCGAAACTGCAGCTCAAAGCTTGGAAGAGGCTATTAAGTTCTCATCAACAAATGGCACATTCACACTAAGCGGCAAAGCATACAGTGATGGTTATATCAAGCTTACTGACAGAATCAGCGTTCAGGTTTTAGAGCCGAAATCAGACAAATCAGGCTATGATTTTGAAACAATTTCAGCACTTGAAGCACAATCAAAATTGTGCTACGCACAGGCTCGTGGTATGTTTGCTGACGGCGAAGACTTTGAATTTAAATTCACGATTCCCGATGCTGACAAATACGGCGAATATACAATCAAGCTGACTCTTACAAAAGAAGACGGCACAACTGAAAACCTATATAACTACATAGTGTATTTAGGTAGCGATGATATAGCTGCTTGCGTGGCAGCATTTAAAGGCTTTACTCAATCTGACAGTATGGAAGCACTTTTAGGCGAATGGATTACCGATAAGAAATACTTCAGTGAAAAATTACTCGTTCCCGGACTTGATATTACATCAGTTCCCGCAGGTTTTAACGCAGCATTTGACCGTCTTTGTGACCTATATGAGGCTGACGGTAATATGAACGAGATTTCAGATGTTGTAGATTGTCTTAACGCTTCATATATCGTGTCGATGTTAGAAGCAGGAAACACAACTGCAGTGAAGTCTGCTGTTGCAAAATACTCAGGCGATATAAACGGTATTTATGACACAACCGCAAACATCGATTTAGACAAGTATACACAGATGTACACAAGCTTAAAGTCAAACGTTACAGACGCTGCTTCTTTAGAAAAGATATTAGGCTGGACTCAGGCATTGTCATTCGTTCAGAACGGAACAAGAGACGACGTGCAGTTTGCAATTGAAAATTACAATGATGTTTTAGGCTGCGACTTGTCTTATTTGACAACTAAAGGCGTTACATTAAGCAGTGCTGTTATGAAAATCATCACAACAAACGCAGCATCATACTATGAAAACTTCGCATCTGCGTTTGTTACGGCGGTAGATGCCGCAGCATTGGATAACGCGAGCGTAAAAGAACCAAGCTCGTACGTCGGCATCGGAATGCCTTCTGTAAGAGTATCGGCTACAACAGATTCCGATGATAAGAGCGATGACGAAGAAGTGACAGTTACACCTGATGAGCCTGATGAAACTGATGAGCCTTCAGCAGAAATGCCTTTCGGTGATATTGCTGACGTAGTTTGGGCAAACGAATATATCAAGTCACTTTATGAAAATGGTATCGTAAGCGGTGACGGCGACGGAAACTTCTATCCTAACAGATATGTTACAAGAGAAGAATTCTTAAAGATGTTGATAGAAGCATTAGAAATTGACGTTATCCCTGAAGATGTAATAATGTTTAAAGACTGCGATGCGGGCGGCTGGTATTACCCCTACATCAAAATCGCACTCACAAACAAGATTACAAGCGGTATCGATGAAGATAACTTCGGTATCGGCAATAATATTAAAAGACAGGATATGGCGGTATTAGTTTCTAAAGCACTTTCACTAAAAGGTGTGTCATCAGAAGCAAGCGACTTTACTTTCGGTGACGAAGGAACAATCGCCAAGTACGCATTATCCGACGTTAAGAGAATGTCTTCGCTCGGAATTATAAACGGCTTTGAAGATGGAACATTTGGTCCTAATGATTACACAACAAGAGCTCAGGCTGCTGTAATTATCGGAAGAGCGCTGGATACTTTAGGAGGTGCATCTAAATAATGAAAAGATTACTTTCTTTACTTATGACAACGATGCTTTTATTGTCGATTTGTACCTGTTGCACTGTAGGTGCAGTTGACTTAAACGGCGTCGAAGAAGATTTGGGTGAGAATATTGCCTTGGGTAAACCCGTAACGGCACCGTACCAGTACAATGCAAACTTCAGTATTGAAAAAATCAACGATGGTAAAATAGGTACATCCTGGGCGGGCTATCGTTCGCAAAAAATCGGTGAACGATTTGACGAATATGACAAGGTTGTTGTCGACCTTGGTATGGTATATGATTTAACCTGTATCGTTGTAAGGTCCCGTCGAGATGTTAACGATGCCACTTACAGATCATCGTGGGCTGTACAGGTTGCATCTGAACCAAGACCGTATAAAGACGCAGTTTTAGTTGGTGAAAAATTAGCAGCGGGTGAATTTGGATCAGACTTGGTCATCAAATTCGATGAACCCTTCCAGGGCAGATACATCATTTTTTATCATATTAGAAAAGGTTATGCGATAGTATCTGAAATCGAAGCGTACGGCTCTGTTTCATCAGGTAAACCAACGCCCGTATACGGTGATGTTGACAACAAAGGCTACGATGCTGTAGAAGCAGTTTCAAAACTCGGTATTATGGAAGGTCTCTCAAATACAGAATTTGGTGGAGACAACCTTATAAGAAGAGGAGAAGCCGCACAGATTATATCAACAATAGCTAATCTCCCTGTATCAAAAAAAGAAACAAGCAGCTTTTCAGATGTAGATGCAGGTAATGAATATATAGATTACATCGAAGCGTGCCTGTCAGCCGGGATAATTTCAAAGGCAGAACAGTATCGCCCGTACGATTTTATTCGTGCTACAGAATTTTTGAAGATGACTATTTCTGCAATGGGATATGACTTTGTATTGCCAAGATTCGGCGAATACCCCAACAACGTATTAAGTCTTGCTGCAGAACTGGAGCTTACAAAGAATATTAATATTAAAGACTCTGAATACATCAACCGTTTAAATATCGCAAAAATTCTTTATAATGCACTGTTAATTCCCAGCACACGTATAACAGAATTTACAGAAGACGCGTCTTTATATTCAGCAGGATCTAATATGCTAAAATCAACATTCGGTTTAGAGCTTAAAAATGGTGTTGTTACAGAAAATGAAACAACAAACCTGATTGAGCCTGTTGATGGACAAAGTAATGCAGTAAAGATTGATGGCATAGAATACTTTGACCCGAATGGAAAGCTTTATAATATGATAGGTCGTTCTGTAATGTATCTTGTAGACGATGAAAAAGAAATTTTTGATGTATGGCTGGAAAAGTCAAGACAAACAATAACCACCATATACTCAAAGGATGTTGTATTTGACGAAACAACACTTGATGAGATTGTCGTTGATACAGGAGATGAATACGGCGAAGAGAGCTATACTATCAAGGATCAGCCTTATGTACTCAAAAACGGTGTGGCTTACGGCGGTTATTCTGAAAACTCACTTGACATCCCTGCAGGAAAAGCTGAACTTATTGACAATAACGGAGACGGCACAATCGACGTTATTCACATCTGGGATCCGCAGGTAATAGTTGTTGACCACGTAATAAACAAGACGGATCGTATAGCAATATTTGGTGTAAACGGTGAAAATGTTGACATATCACGCTATAAATATCTTACTGTTAAGAATGGTGATAAAACCACAGACGCATCTACGATTTTAGGCGGAATGTTAGTATATGCGTACATTTCAGAAGATGGAAACAACGTTCGTTTTGAAATAATGAAAAACTATGTTGACGGAACGTTAACACACGCAGAAGATGACCTTGTTGCGGTAGATGAAAAAGAGCATGGCGTTTCTGATTATTTCACAAATAATATCAGTAACGCACCCAGACTCACATTGGGAATGAAGGCAAGATTCTTCTTTGATGAACATAACGACCTTGTGTGGATTGACAACGTTGAGTTCAAAAAAGTTTCAGACGTAATAGGTGTTACACTTGTATATGAAAAGCCAAAAGCGTTGACAAATGCAAGCATTATGATGTTTAATGAAAACTCTGAGTTTTCGGCGTTGAATTTTGCAGATAAAGTAAAAATCGACGGCAACATATATACACAGGCAAAACTCGAAACGCTTATGACCGAAAACCCTGAATACTTAAAGGGTAAGATGGCTGTATATACAACAAACAATCAGGGTGAGATTTCGGTATTAGATACTGAATATTACGATGCGTTAAAAGAACCCGGAAGTAACTTAAAGCGTATGAATGTATCTATTTCTGCAAGCGGTGCTAAAACTGCTCTTGGTTTTTACAGCGGATACAATATGCTGTTGCCGATGGTTAATGTATTCCCGATATTCAGAATACCATTTTCAGGCACAACACCTTTGGTTAGTGAAGAATATCATAAATATTATCTGGTATCAACCTCAACAAAGGAGATTCCCAGCGGTTCAAACTCAAAGATTGACGAGTCGTTCATATTCTATAATGCAGACGAGTTGGGCTGTCCGACATTGGGTATGAGAAAGATTGATGCTTCAGCAGGCGGAGAAGCTCAGGGTGTTGTAGAATCTGTATCAGCGACAGGTATGGTAGTTGATACATTAAGCGTAGTAAACAACACTGACGGAACACAGTCATACAAAATCGTAGGTTATGACTTGAGCACAGGTGAAAAAACTGAGCTTCTTACTCAAGAAGGAATGGTAAACGTTGTTGAAACCTGCAAAATAAGAAACAGCTCAGTTAGTTCATCATGGTATACAACATACCGTCTTATCGAAGAAGATAAGCTGGCTGAAGTGGTAGCTGCAGGATATGTATCAAGCATATTGACCTTGAAAAAGGGCGATATCGTAAGATATGAGACAAACGATGACGGCAAGTTAGATGCCTTAGAACGTACATTTGATCAGGATATCTATCTAAATACAACAAATTACAAAACGATCTATGCAGCAGGCGATGCTTACTCAAACGTGAGAGCACAGCACAGACTTGCTTATGCTGAGTTCTTAGGAGTTAAAGACGGATATATTCTCACAAACTCAGGCGGCAGTAACACAGATTTGTTCAAATATGAAGGACTGGCAGCTGTGTATGTTTGCCAAAACGGCAAATTGACAAAGTGTGAAAGTACGTCCGAAGCAGCATTATATACTGATGTTGCTACAGATATGGTAATATTCAGCAAATCTGGCACATATTATTCAGTTGTGATATATATTGACTGATATATCAAGCTTTAATGCGAGATAATATATGTCAATATCCTTATACGGGGGGCATCGTATTCAATTAACTCCCACACTTTATTTATAGTTTGCCCCCCAAAAAAACAAATTAAGCTACAGGTAATCCTGTGGCTTTTTTTGTTTATATAGGCGAATTCTATGATGAAATAAGTAAAAAAAAGAATAGTTTTCTTCCAAATAGTCATATTTCGAATAGAAATTGACACTATTTTGTGGTAATATAAGATTGTAGGACAAAATCAATCTGAGTTAATAGCAATTCTTTTGCTATTACATATTACCATCCTAAAGCGGGGCATCTGTGACTTCCTACCCACTCATTAATTTATCAGGTGCCCTTTGCCGGTAATAAGATTAAAACAAATTTTAAAAAACCAAAATAAAATCACTCCGTATGCTAATACTATAAAGGTATAAGTATATGGGGTGATTTTTTTGGACAGAAAAAAGCGGATTGAGATTTTTTTGGTTTTAATAGTAGTGGCTGCGGCTATTCTTTTTGTAGAATGTAATGTTTATTTTCCTAAGGAAATCCGTGTATTAAACGGCGAGAATGTCGAAATGCCTAAAGGATTTGCATATACCTTAGAAGCGTCAAGTACGACAGAAACATACGGAAGCTACGATGCTACGGTAAAGCTTTTCGGATTTATTCCCGTAAAAGAAGTTACGGTAAATGTTATGCCCGAAATGGAGCTTGTCGCAGGCGGTAAATCTGTCGGCATAAAGATGTTCACAAAAGGACTTATTTGTGTCGGCTCGCAAAGTATAAAGGGCGTAAATGGTGAACATTACAACATAGCAAAGGCTCTGAACATAAAAGAAGCTGATATGATTTTATCTGCTAACGGCATTGAGCTTCATACAATAGAGCAATTTGCAGAAATAGTAGAAGAATCAGGCGGCTCTCCCATAGTTTTGGGTGTAGAATCGGGCGGTGTATATGAAACAAAGTCTGCAACTCCGATAAAAACAGATGACGGCTACAAGTTGGGATTGTGGGTGCGTGACAGTACGGCGGGTATCGGCACGGTGACGTATTTGGACAAATCAAGTCAGGATTTTGCAGCGTTGGGGCATCCCATAACTGATGTAGACACAGGAGTTTTGATGCCTATCGATAAGGGAAGCATCAGCAATGTTGAAATCTCGGGTGCGAAAAAGGGACAGAAGGGTTCAGCAGGAGAGCTTTATGGAATTTTTTCATCAACGGATTGCGGTGTTATTTTAAAAAATACAAGTCAGGGGATATACGGCAAAACTATTTCGGATTCACAGCTTTCGTACAATAACGAAACAATTCCCGTTGCGTCGGCTAATCAGGTGAGAACCGGAAAGGCACAGATTTATGCAAATGTCACAGGAAACAAGATAGAGAAGTACGACATAGAAATATCAAAGGTTATGCGCTATGCCCCTGATTCTAAAAACCTGATAATAAGGATTACGGATAAAAGATTGCTTGACATAACGGGCGGAATAGTGCAGGGGATGTCGGGTAGCCCTGTCGTTCAAAATGGCAAGTTGGTTGGTGCAGTAACTCATGTGTTTGTGAATGATCCAACCCGTGGATATGGGATTTTTATAGAAAATATGCTGGCGGAAGTAAACAAAGAATAAAAGAAACTGTAGCAAAATCATTTTGCTACAGTTTCTTTTTAAATGAAATCTATGAAAGAATAAAAGCGAACAATTTACTCATAGCACGCTGAAGGCACAGCTACATACTATTTAACATTGTCAATTTTTTTCTTTTGATGGAGAAAAACCGAACATTTTTTTGTAGGCTCTATAAAATGATGAATAATCACTATATCCGCATTCTTTGTAAATTTTAGTCGGAGGCTCTCCCTGATAAATCAATTTGCGTGCATATATCATACGTTTTTCTGTAATATATCTGTGAATGGAAACACCCAGCTCGTTTTTAAAATATTGAAACAGTGCAGGGCTGGAGATACACATTTCTTTTGCAATGTCATCCACACGAATGGCAGAAGTATAGTTCTTTTCGATAAAGTTAAGACACCTGGAGATTAATTGTTCTTTTTCTCTTAGTTTAGGTGTTACAGCATTGCTGATGTCAAAACCTATTTCACCGAGAAGTGCAAGAAAAGTCCCATAAAGAAACATTTCGTTTTTTTGGGTTTTAGCATCGCAAATCACATCACACATTCTGCTTAACAAATGTCTGATATTAATGTTAACATTTTTAATAATTCTAATTTGAGACGCAGCAGACGGAAAGATATCCTTGAAAATATCCAAATCGGGAAAATTTATCACAAACCTTATATATTGATTTTGATTCTTTATATTAAATTTGTGATAGTTTTCTTTGGGGATTATCAAAAGTGTTCCCTTGCTGAGCTCCTCCTTAAAATCAGCTGATAAAAAAGTTGCGTCTCCATCAATGTAATACAGTATTTCGTGATAGGAATGTATTTCGTTACCACTTTGCAGGGAATTTCCTTTTGCGTATCTGAACGATATTTGATTGTAAATTGTTTTTTCTTCAAAACCAATAATCATAAAATAATTATATCACATTTCTATAGTTTTTGCAATATATTTGAATATTTTTTCAATATACATTTCAAAAAGTATATGATAAACTTGACTTATCAATAGTGCAAGAGGTGAAAAAATGAGACAGAAAGTAATTGAAACAATAGAAAAAGAAAAAATTATAGTCATTGTGCGGGGTGTTGAAAAAGAAAAACTTTTACCACTTGTTGATGCAATGCATAAAGGCGGAATCAGACTTTTAGAAATAACGTTTGATGCAACGGGAAATGTAAGCGATGACCAAACTGCCGAATACATCAAAATGCTGACAGAAGAGTATCAGGGCAGAATGTACATCGGTGCAGGAACTGTTTTGACTGAAAAACAGGTTGAACTTGTGAAGAAAGCGGGAGGCTGCTTTATAATCTCTCCTAATACTGATGAAAAGGTTATTAAAAAGACACACGAACTCAATATGGTTTCAATACCGGGTGCGCTTACGCCGACTGAAATACAAATGGCACATTCATACGGTGCTGATTTTGTCAAGCTGTTCCCGATTAACAATTTCGGACCTGAATATGTAAAAGCAATAAAAGCTCCGCTTAACCATATCAAGCTTGCTGCGGTTGGCGGAATTGACGAAAATAATATGGCAGATTATTTAAAAGCCGGTGTTTCAGGCTTTGGCGTAGGCACAAATATAACGAATAAGCAAATGATTATGGAAAATGATTTTGATGGAATATATATGCTTGCAAAAAAGTATGTAAATGCATTAAAATAGAAGGAGAAATAAAAATGAGACAAATAATAACATTTGGCGAGATTATGCTTAGGTTTAATCCAGAAGGTTATCTTCGTTTGGTACAGGCGGATAAATTTGAGGTGAATTTAGCAGGCGGCGAGGCAAATGTTTCGGTGTCGCTTGCAAATTTTGGTGAAGATACTGCCTATGTAACCAAAGTGCCGTCACACGAAATTGGCGATATTGTTATCCGCGAGTTGAGAAGAAATGGCGTTGATACCGGATTTATTCTAAGGGGCGGAAAAAGACTCGGTACATTCTATCTTGAAAAGGGTGCCTCACAAAGAGCTTCAAAAGTGATATATGACAGAGAAAATTCAGCGATAGCAGAAGCTGACCCTGAAGAATTTGATTGGAATGAGATTTTTAAAAATGCAAAATGGTTTCATTTTACGGGCATCACACCCGCACTAAGCGAAAATATGGCAAAGGCGTGTTTAGATGCTTGTATTACTGCAAAAAAAATGGGAGTGACAGTGAGTTGTGACCTTAATTATCGCAGTAAGCTTTGGTCAAAGGAAGAAGCAAAAAAAGTTATGTCAGACCTTATGAAATATGTTGATGTATGCATTGCAAATGAGCAGGATGCAGCAGATGTTTTCGGAATAAGTGCGGAACATACGGATATTGACGGGGGAAAACTCGACTATAATGCATATATAGACGTTGCACGTCAGCTCAAGGACAGATTCGGATTTAAAAAGGTGGCAATCACTTTAAGAGGAAGTATTTCTGCAAGTGTTAATACATGGGCGGGAATGCTTTATGACTCCGAAACTGACAGTGCTGAATTTTCAAAAGAATATGAAATTTTAATTGTTGACAGAGTAGGCGGTGGAGACTCGTTCGGTGGAGGACTTATTTATGCACTTGCATCGGGTTATGAAGATAAAAAAGCAGTGGAATTTGCAGCAGCGGCATCGTGTTTAAAACATACAATAGAGCATGATTTTAATATGGTCAGTGTTAAAGAAGTAGAAAATCTGATGAACGGAAATGGTTCGGGCAGAGTGCAGAGATAAAAAGGAGTGTAAGTATGAAAATAACAAATGTTAATACTTATTTTGTTCGCCCGCGATGGGGATTTGTAGAAATAATAACTGATGATGGCTACACAGGTTGGGGAGAGGCTGTGTTGGAAGGACACGCAGCGGCTGTTCTTGCGTGTGTACAGGAAATGAAGGATTATCTTATAGGGAAGAATCCTTCAGAAATCGAAGGTCTTTGGGAAGTTATGTATCGTGCAGGGTTTTATCGCGGTGGCGGAGTATTGATGAGTGCAATATCGGGTATTGACCAGGCGCTCTGGGATATTAAGGGAAAGATTTTTAATGCTCCTGTATATGAATTGATGGGTGGAAAATGCCGTGATAAAATCAAGGTGTATTCGTGGATTGGCGGAGACAGACCGTCAGATGTAGGTGTTGCGGCAAAGGCGAAGATGGACGAAGGGTTCAAAGCTATTAAGATGAATGCGACAGAAGAACTGCAGATGATAGATTCCTACGATAAAATTGATGCTGTTTTAGAGAGAGTTGCGGCAATCAGAGAAAGTTGCGGAAAATACTTTGGTATTGCAATAGATTTTCATGGCAGAGTTCATAAGCCTATGGCAAAGGTTTTGGCAAAAAAACTCGAGGAATTTGAGCCTATGTTTATCGAAGAACCTGTGCTTTGTGAAAATATGGAGTGCTTTTCCGAAATAGCGGCTTGTTGCAATATTCCGATTGCAACCGGAGAACGATTGTTTTCAAAATGGGACTTTAAGCGTTTGCTCTCTGTAGGCGGAGTAGATATCATTCAGCCCGATTTATCGCACGCAGGCGGCATAACAGAGGTTAAAAAGATTGCAGCAATGGCAGAAGCTTATGATGTGGCACTGGCACCACACTGTCCGTTAGGACCGATTGCACTGGCTGCTTGTCTTAATGTTGACGCCACAAGCTATAATGCAGT